>DPEO01000161.1 GCA_003530935.1 Desulfomicrobiaceae bacterium
GTCAGCGAGGACTATGCCCAACCATCGGAGATGCTTGCCCCCAACGCCCACATCATACGCATCGACTGCGGTCCGGAAGAATACATCCGCAAAGAAGAACTCTGGGACTATCTCGACTCCTTCGCCGACAACGCCGTCGCCTTCCTGCGGGCGCAGCATCGCCTCCCCGACATCATCCACACCCACTATGCCGATGCCGGTTACGTGGGGGTACGCATGGCCAACCTCCTTGGGGTGCCCTTGGTGCATACCGGCCACTCTCTCGGCCGGGTCAAACTCCGCCGCCTCATGGCCTCCGGCCTCAAGCGGGACGCCATCGAAGCACGCTACCACATGGCGCGGCGGATCGAAGCAGAAGAGCACACCCTCGCGACCGCCTCACTGGTCATCACCTCCACCTCCAACGAGATCAAAGAGCAATACGGCCTCTACGACCACGCTCATCCCGAACGGATGGTGGTCATTCCTCCGGGGACGGACCTCCAACGCTTCACCGCACCTGACGGCAGCGAGCTCGACACCCCTATCGCCCGCGAAGTTTTCCGCTTTCTCCAAGAACCCCACAAACCCATGATCCTGGCCTTATCCCGGCCCGATGAGCGCAAGAATATCGCGACATTGGTCCAGGCGTACGGCGAATCTCCAACGCTCCAGAATCTTGCCAACCTGGTAGTGATTGCTGGCAATCGGGACGATATCCGCGATCTCGACACCGGCGCCCAGTCCGTACTCACGACCCTGCTCCTCGATATCGATCGCTACGACCTCTATGGCAGGGCGGCCTACCCCAAGCACCACCAATGGGAGGATGTCCCCATCCTCTACCGCCTGGCTGCGGCCCTGAAAGGTGTCTTCGTGAACCCCGCCCTCACCGAGCCTTTTGGGCTGACCTTGATCGAGGCGGCGGCCAGCGGGCTCCCCATCGTCGCGACTTCCGACGGCGGCCCGAGGGACATCATCGCCAATTGCGGCAATGGATTTCTCATCGACCCGCTCAACCCCGAAGAGATCGCCGCCACACTCACCACCGTGCTTCAAGACTCCACACTGTGGACGCAATGTGCGACCCAAGGGCTCGCCAATGTGCGCAAACTCTACTCCTGGGACGCCCACGCCGCACGTTACCTCGAAGCCATCACACCGCTACTCGAGCACTCCCCAGCCATCCAGCCGCCACTGACGTACCAACGCCCGCTGTATTCCGATCGGGCCATTGTCTCGGATCTGGACCAAAACCTCTTGGGAGACCCCGACTCCTTGGCGGACTTCACGACCATGGTGCGTACGCACCGCAAACGCTCCCTGTTTGCCATCGCCACTGGGCGTTCCTTGGAATCCAGTCTCAAGGTCATGCGCCGCTACAGGCTCCCCATGCCGGACGTCCTCATCGCCCGCCTGGGCACCGAGATCTACTACGCTCCCGACTACGATCTCGACCGCATGTGGGCCCGACACATCGATCACCTCTGGACCCCAGAAGCAGTGCGCGCCATCCTCGACGATCTCCCCGGCTTGCTCCGACAACCCAAGGCCGAACAAAGCCGCTTCAAAGTAAGCTACTATATCGATCCGCAAACCGCGCCCTCCCTCGAAGAAATCACTCATCTCCTCCATCAAGGGGAACAAACGGTGCGCACCATCCTGTCTTTTGGACAATATCTCGACATCGTGCCGATTCGGGCCTCCAAAGGCTTTGCCTTGCGCTGGTTCGCCAACCAGTGGGATATCGCCCTGGAGCGGATCTTGGTGGCGGGCGGCTCCGGTGCGGACGAAGATATGTTGCGGGGAAATCCCATGGGAGTGGTCGTCGCCAACCGCCACAACGACGAATTGCGCGCCCTGGCCAAGACCGAGCGCATCTATTTCGCACACGCGGCCTACGCCCGCGGCATCCTCGAAGGCATCTGCCACTACGACTTCTTTGGCGCGTGCCGGGACCCGGAGGCGGACAACACATGAGCACACCTATCCGCACTTCCCCGCCAGTTCTCCTGCTCGCCACCGATCTCGACCGCACCTTGATCCCCAACGGGGTGCATCCCGAGTCCCCGCAGGCCCGCGACCGTTTCCGCCGTCTGGCAGCCCGGCCGGAAGTTCGGCTCGTCTACGTCACCGGCCGCCACCTCGCCTTGGTGGAAGAAGCCCTGCGCCACTACCAGCTGCCTGTCGCCGACCTCATCATCTGCGACGTGGGGACTTCCATCTACCTTCCCCAAGGCCAAGATTGGGAGCCTTGGCGCACATGGACGGAAGCGCTGCGGCGCTGCTGGCCAGAAGGCCGCCGAGACGCCCTTGCCGCCGCCATGGCGGACATCCCAACGCTGCGCCTGCAGGCTCCGGAACAACAAGGCCCTTTCAAGCTGAGCTACGAGACTTCCGCCATAGAGGACCCGCGCCCGCTGCTTGCGCAGATCCAAACCCGTCTTGCCGCCTGTGGGAGCGGCAGCCGTGTGGTGTGGAGCATCGACGAAACCACCGCCACCGGGCTCGTGGACATCCTACCCGAGTGCGCGGGCAAGCTCCATGCCCTGGAATTTGTGCGCCAGCGCCTGGACATCCCCAAAGAGGCCACCGTGTTCGCCGGAGACAGCGGCAATGACCTGGAAATCTTGGAAAGCGCCATCCCTTCCGTGCTCGTAGCCAACGCCCACGAAGACGTCCGCCGCGAGGCCGTCGCCCGCGCCGCCCGTCTCGGCACCAGCGACGCCCTCTATCTTGCCCGCGGCGGCCCTTGGGGCATGAACGGGAACTACAGCGCTGGCATCCTTGAAGGGGTGCTCCACTTTCACCCCTCCGTCGCCCTTTGGCTTGAGGAGCCCGCATGACGCCCCCTCGTCCCATTCTTTTTGGAGAAGTCCTCTTCGACTGTTTCCCCGACGGAAAACGCATCCTCGGAGGCGCGCCGTTCAACGTCGCCTGGCACCTCACGGGACTGGGCAACGCCCCTCTGTTCATTACCCGCGTGGGCAACGACGCCCCGGGCATGGAAGTACGACGCGCCATGGAAGACTGGGGCATGGATACACGCGGCGTGCAAGTCGACCCAACCCTTCCCACAGGCAGCGTGCGCATCACCTTCGTGCACGGAGAGCCGCAGTACGACATCCTTGCCCATCAGGCCTATGACGCCATCGACGATCCCCTGCTGCCGGATACGCTTCGACCGGCGTTTCTCTACCACGGCAGCCTCGCGGTGCGCGGCGCGGGACAGACGTCCTCCCGCGCAACCCTCCAAACGCTGGCCCAAAAACTGCGTGCCCCCATCTTTCTCGACGTCAACCTCCGCGCCCCTTGGTGGCGGCGTGACGACGTCCTGCGCTGGATCCCCCGCGCACATTGGGTCAAGCTCAACGAGCACGAACTTCTCGACCTCGAGCCCGAAGCAGGCACAGCAGCCCAGCGCGCCTGGCAATTCCTCCGCCGCCACCACCTCCATACCCTGATCGTGACCTTCGGAAGTCAAGGGGCCTTGGCCCTGACCGCCGCAGGGGAAGAACTCCGCGTCCAACCCGACGCCCATATCCCTGTGGTCGATACCGTGGGCGCAGGCGACGCCTTTACCGCCGTCTTCCTCCACGGATATCTCCACCATTGGCCCCTTGCCCAAACGCTTGCTCGGGCCCAAGATTTCGCCTCCGCCGTGGTGGGCGTCCAAGGAGCAACCATCCAGGACCCCGCCTTTTACCAGCATTTTCTTCGTTGTTGGCAGCAGGAACCGCAAACCTCCGGAAACATCTTGCCATAGATGCGTTGTTCCGACAGCACCATTCAAACATCCTGATACTTGGAACCCATATGTACGAACAAATTTCCCATGCCCTTCTCAATGACATCCTTGCAGAACTTCATATCCAAAATGGCGTCTCCATGCGCCACTTCTACACCCGCCTTGGCGCCAATTTCTATTCCATCTATTCTTTATTCAAGTTGCTCTACGGACAACGAGACGACTTTGCCAAGCAAATGACCAAGCTCGTCCAAATCATGGCGCAACGATATCGCGAGCGCAGTCCAGAACTCAAAAGGACTGACCTCTACCGAGAAAAGCATTACAACTGGTTTCTCGATCAAAAATGGGTGGCCATGACCCTCTATTGTGATCGATTTGCCAAAAACATCCAAGGCCTTCAGAAAAATATTCCTTATTTCCAGGAACTTGGGATCAATATCCTCCATGTCATGCCCATGCTCGATTGCCCCCCAGACAAAAGCGACGGCGGATATGCGGTGCGGGACTTCTACCGTATCGCCCCGGATCTTGGGACCATCGAGGACGTGGAAAACCTTGCCCAACGTCTGCACAAGCGGGAAATGCTGCTGGTCCTCGACGTGGTGGTCAATCACACCTCCGATGAACATGTCTGGGCCCAAAAAGCCCGCAGCGGGGACCCCGTCTACCAGGACTACTATTACGTCTTCGACTCCCGGGAAATCCCGGACCAATTCGAAGAAACCATGCCAGAAATCTTTCCAGAAACCGCACCCGGAAATTTCACCTGGTGCGAGGAGATGGGCAAATGGGTCATGACGGTTTTCAACACCTACCAGTGGGACCTCAATTACCATAACCCATCGGTCTTTATTGAGATGGTGGACATCCTTCTCTTCTGGGCCAACCGCGGGGCAGATATCCTCCGACTCGATGCCGTGGCCTTTTTGTGGAAAAAACTCGGCACGCGCTGCCAAAACGAGCAGGAAGCCCACCTGATCCTCCAGCTCATGAAGGACTGCTGCCAGGTCGCTGCGCCGGGGGTGCTCTTTATCGCCGAGGCCATCGTGGCCCCCAGTGAGATTGCCAAGTACTTTGGTGAAGACGCCATCAACGCCAAGGAGTGCGAGATCGCCTACAACGCCACGCTCATGGCCCTGCTTTGGGACACCGTGGCCACCAAGAACGCACGCTTGCTCAAGCAAGGCATCGCCAGTCTGCCCCATAAACTCGAACGGGCCACCTGGCTCAACTACATCCGCTGCCACGATGACATCGGCCTCGGTTTCGACGACGCCGACATCCGGGCCGTAGGCTACGAGCCCGCAGCCCACCGACACTTCCTCATCGAGTGGTTCACGGGCCGCTACCCCACCTCCAATGCCCGAGGGCTCCCCTTCGGCGAAAATACCAAGACCGGGGATGCGCGTATCTCCGGAACGTTAGCCTCCCTCGTGGGACTGGAGGCCGCTCAAGCCGCAGGGGACGAAGCCGCCGTCGAGGCCGCCATCAGGACCATCGTGCTCCTGCATAGCATCATCCTTTCCTTTGGCGGCATTCCGCTGCTCTACTACGGCGACGCCATCGGCACGCTCAACAATCTGGAATACCTCGCCGATTCCTCCAAGGCCCAGGACAGCCGCTGGGCCCATCGTTCGGTCTTCGACTGGGACAAAGCCGCACGGCGGCACCAAACCGGCACCGTAGAGCACCGCATCTTCTCCGCCCTCAAGCACCTCATCGCCCTGCGCAAAAAACTCCCCGCCTTCGCCGACGTTGACAACCGCCAGCTTCTCCAGCTGGACAACCCATACGTGCTCGCCTTTTCCCGCACCGACCCCCAATGCAGCCGCAACCAGGTGCTCGTCGTGGCCAATTTCAATGACGCTGACCAATCCTTGCCTCTGGCGCCACTGCAGCACTATGGATTTTTCCATGCCGGAACGATGAAGGATGTCTGCAGCAACCAAACAATCACGGCAGGCGAGCACCACGTCAGCATTCCCGCGCTCACGTGCTATTGGCTGGTGGCGTAGCCCCACAACGATACCCACTCGCCTCGATACGCTTCCCCAGGAGGTCCCATGAGCGCCCCCACCCTTTTGGCCCGGGCTTTCCTCCAACGCTTTGCCGAACGTTTCGCGGCCACCAACTGCGGACGCGTGGCCGGAGGACTTGCCTTTACCACGCTCCTCGCCATGGTGCCATTGGCCACAATGATGCTGCTTTTTTTACGCAATGTTCCAGCATTTGCACCCTTGGGAGAAGCACTGCGCGAATTCCTCACCGCACACCTACTTCCAGAAACCGCGGCAACCCTCATCACCCGCTACACCGAGGATTTCACCACCAACGCCGGACGCCTTACCGCCTTCGGGCTCGGAATGTTGATGGTCACTGCAGTGATGCTGCTCGCCACCATTGAAGACGTCTTCAACGCCGTATGGAACGCCCGCCGCTCGCGCGGATGGATACAGCGGATTACGCTGTACTGGTTTATGCTCACCGCCGGCCCATTGATGACTGGCGGCGGCATCGCCGCAGCGCGAGGGCTCGCACGCAAGGCATCCGCCTTTGCGGGCAACGCAGCCTGGTCCGAACACCTGTTGGCCGTTTTCGTCCCCTTTGCCCTCTTGTGGTTCTTTTTCAGTTTTCTCTATTTTGCCGTGCCCAACCACCCCGTGCGCGCCCGTATCGCCACCGGGGCTGGGCTCGTGGTGGCCATCGCCTTTGCCCTCATCCAGCGCGGCTTCACCACGTTCATCACCTCCATGACCTCCTACACCATCATCTACGGCGCCATTGCCGCCGTACCCATCTTCCTCCTCTGGCTCTACACACTGTGGTTACTCATCCTCTCGGGCGCCATTGCCGCCGCAGCCTTTCAGGAAGCCAGCGCCGAGGTCCCCAGCCTACCGCCTTTTGCCGGACGCCAAGCCATGGCCGCAGTAGCCATGCTGGAGACTCTTTGGGCCGCTCACCATCATGGCCGAGGCGTCGCCAACCTTGGAAACGCTGCGCACCTCCCCCCGCACCACGCAGAGCCCATCCTCGAACGAATGCGCTCTCTGGGGTGGATCGACCGCACGCAAGACAATCTCTGGGTCCCCGGCATCGCCCCGCACGCCATAACTCCAGGCCACGTCTTCGCTGTCTTTGCCGTGGACGCGACCGCTTGGAAGGCCCACGCCCCCACTGCGGCCACTGCCGCCATGGGGGAGGTCATCGACCGCGGCCTCGCCCCGCTGCACCGCCCGTTTCCGCAATGGATGTCTCCCTCGGCATCCCTCAAGGAAGGCGAGCCCTCCACGTAGCCGCAAAAAACCGGTGTTTCCCCAGCACGCAAAAACGCAGGGCCGGGAAAAACCCGGCCCTGAACTCCACAAACGATGCAGAGGACTTCCCCCAAAGGCATGCAAACTTACATCCCCTGGCCGCAGCACTTCTTGTATTTCTTGCCGCTGCCACACGGACAGGGGTCGTTACGCCCCACTTTGGGTTCAGCGCGGCGCTGGGTCTGAGGCCGCGCGTCGGCCTCCTCGCCCGGGGCCTGATACTGCACCGCCTGAGTCTCTTCATGGCGCAGTTCCTGCGGGACCGTGACCTCCACCTTCAGATGAGTGAGTGCCCGCAACGAGCCTTCACGGATGCGGAAGAGCATATCTTCGAAGAGCTCAAAGCCCTCGCGCTTGTACTCCTGTTTGGGGTCGCGCTGGGCGTAGCCCCGCAGGCCGATGCCTTCCTTGAGGTAATCCATCTGGAGCAGATGCTCCTTCCAGGCGCGGTCCAGCGTATCGAGAACAAAGAAGCGCACGATCTCCTGGTAGTGGTCCGGCGCGGCCTGCCGGTGCGCATCGAAAATACGCTCCACCAGGGCCTTCGCCTGCTCCCGGGAGACGAATACCGCTGTCTCGGGGACATCCGCGCCGTCCTCCAAAGGCATGGCCCGGCGGATGGCCAGAATCTCATCCACCTTGGCCGCCACCTGGGCCTGAATTTCCGCCTCGTCGTCGCCGCGGCGGCGGTTTTCCCACGGCTCATACAGGGCATCCAAAAGGTCGTCGAGGAACTCCGCAAGCAAATCGTCCAAATGGGGGGCGGTCATGACCTCACGACGCAGCGAGTAGATGACCTCACGCTGCTGGTTCATGACGTCGTCATATTCCAAGAGCTGCTTGCGGATCTCGAAGTTGTACCCCTCCACCCGTTTCTGGGCGTTTTCGATGGAGCGGGAAATGAGGGGATGTTCGATGGATTCGCCCTCGGTCATGCCAAGTTTTTCCATGAGCCCGGAGATCCGCTCCGAGCCGAAGAGCCGCATGAGCGCATCGTCCAAGGCGATGTAGAACCGGCTCTCACCCGGATCGCCCTGACGGCCGGCACGGCCGCGCAACTGGTTGTCGATGCGCCGGCTCTCGTGACGCTCCGTGCCCAGGATGAAGAGCCCTCCCAGCTCACGCACCCCTTCGCCGAGCACGATATCCGTGCCGCGGCCCGCCATGTTGGTGGCAATGGTCACCCGACCGCGCTGCCCGGCCTCGGCCACGATCTCGGCCTCCTTTTCGTGCTGCTTAGCATTGAGCACCGCATGCGGGATGCGACGCTTGGAGAGAAGCCCGGAGAGCATCTCCGATTTTTCGATGGAAGTGGTGCCCACCAGAACCGGCTGGCCCTTGCGGTGCAAGCGCTCGATCTCCGCCACGATGGCGAGATATTTCTCCCGCTGGGTACGGTAGACCACGTCGGGATGATCAATGCGGATCATGGGCTTGTTGGGAGGGATGACCACCACCTCCAACCCGTAGATCTGCTGGAACTCCACCGCCTCGGTGTCCGCAGTACCGGTCATGCCCGCAAGCTTTTCGTACATACGAAAATAGTTCTGGAACGTAATGGACGCCAAGGTCTGGTTTTCCGCCTCCACGGACACCTTTTCCTTGGCTTCCAAAGCCTGATGCAGGCCGTCACTGTAGCGGCGTCCGGGCATGAGTCGGCCCGTGAATTCGTCGACGATGATGACCTTTCCATCTTTGACGATGTAGTGATCGTCCCGTACAAAGAGGTGATGCGCCCGCAAGGCCTGCAAAATATGATGCTGCAAGGTGATGTGCGCAGGGTCAAAGAGGTTGTCCACCTGCAATATTTCTTCGCAGCGGGCGACGCCTTCGTCGGTGAGCGCCACGGTACGGGCCTTTTCATCCACGCTAAAATGGATATCTCGCGTCAACAGAGGAATAATGGCGTCGATGCGGGCATAGAGTTCGGTGGGTTTGTCGCCAGGGCCGGAGATGATGAGCGGGGTACGGGCCTCGTCGATGAGGATGGAGTCCACTTCGTCCACGATGGCGAAGTGAAGCTCGCGCTGCACCAGTTGTTCGGCGTAGAACTTCATGTTGTCGCGCAGGTAGTCGAAACCGAACTCGTTGTTGGTGCCGTATGTGATGTCCGCCGCGTAGGCGGCCTTGCGCTCTTCGTCGGAAAGGCCGTGGACGATGACGCCCACCGACAGGCCCAAAAACTGATAGAGCTGTCCCATCCATTGGGCGTCACGGCGGGCCAGGTAGTCGTTGACCGTCACCACGTGCACCCCGCGACCGGTGAGGGCATTGAGCACCACCGGCAACGTCGCCACCAAGGTCTTGCCCTCGCCGGTCTTCATCTCCGCGATCTTGCCCCGGTGGAGCGTGATGCCGCCAATGATTTGGACATCGAAATGGCGCATGCCCAAGACCCGGCGGCCGGCCTCCCGGGTGAGGGCAAAGACCTCAGGGAGCAGGCTGTCGAGATCCCGGCCCTGGGCCACCTCGGCGCGCAGCTCCGCGATCCGCTGGCAAAACGCCGCATCAGGCAAGGGGGCGACTTTGGCCTCCCACTCATTGACCGCAGCCACCAAGGGCCGCAGCGACTTGAGATACCGATCGTTTTTGGTGCCAAAGAGCTTCTTGGTCAAAAATCCAAACATAGGTCTCCTTGCAGGAACGCGCGCTAGCGGACAAAGTCCCGTTCCATGTCGCGGGCGACGGCCCGACGCCGCAATTCCTCGCGGCGGTCATGCACGCGCTTGCCCCGGGAAAGCGCCAATTCCACTTTGATTTTTCCGTTTTTGAAATACATTTTGGTGGGGACCACGGTGAGACCCTTTTGCTCCACCTTGGCGGCCAAGCTCGCGATCTCCCGGCGGTGCAGGAGCAGCTTACGTGCCCGATCCGGATCGTGCTGGGCATACCCCGCATTGGGATAGGGAGAGATATGCACCCCCGTCAGCCATGCCTCACCAGAGTGGAACACCACGTATCCATCGCCCAGGTTCACCCGTCCCTCGCGCAACGATTTGACCTCGGACCCGGAAAGCACCAGGCCGGCTTCCACAAAATCCAAAAATTCGTATTCATGCCGGGCCTTCCGGTTGGCCGCCACCAGCTTGATCCCCTGGGGTTTGGCGCTCATCCCCCCACCTCCTCGCCCAACAGAGAGACTGAAAACAAAAGTTCATCCGGGACATGCCGGTAGATCATCTCCCGCACCAAACGGTTGCTGCGCATCACCGACTGGCTGGCCATGACCTGCTTGAGCAGAGCGTCGCATTCTTCCATGGTGGTCTGACGGATCAGGCGCTTGATGCTCGGGATAGAACGAGGGTTGAGGCTGATGGCATCCACCCGCATGCCCAACAGCACGGGGACACAAAATGGATCTGCCGCCAACTCACCACAGACGCAAACATCGATTCCGGCGCGATGTCCTGAGTCCACAACCCATTTGATGGACCGCACAATGGCGGGATGGAGCGGTTGGTACAACGCGGAGACATCTTTATTGGTGCGGTCGATACCCAAGGTGTACTGGATGAGATCATTCGTCCCAATACTGAAGAAATCCACTTCCTGGGCGAGGACGTCGGCGGTCATCACGGCGCTGGGCAGCTCCATCATGATCCCAAAGGGCATGTCCTCCCGGAAAGGCACTCCTTCCGCCGCCAGCTCCCGCTGCACTTCGCGGTAGAACTTCTTCACTTCCACCAATTCCTCGATGCCGGAGACCATGGGCAGCAACAGATGCACATTGCCCACCACACTGGCCCGCAAAATGGCCCGCAGTTGCGTGCGAAACACCTCCCGGTGACGCAAACAATAGCGGATGGCCCGGAGTCCCAAGGCGGGATTGGCCTCCCGTCGGTGGCTCAAAGCGGACGTAAGCTTGTCCGCGCCCACATCCAGGGTGCGGATCACCACTTTTTGCGGAGCCATGATGCTCGCCAGATCCAAATACTGCTCCGCGAGCTCCTCCTCGCTGGGAGGGGTCTCCCGATTCATGTACGTGTACTCGGTGCGATAGAGACCGATGCCCTCGGCCCCCAAGTCGCGTACCGCCACCACTTCCTCGAAAAGTTCGATGTTGGCCAAGGTCTGCACCTGAAACCCATCGCGCGTCTGGGCCGGCAAATGGCAGGAACGCAGCACCACGGCCTGATAATCGTCGAAGCGCGCCGCCAGTTCTGTGGAGCGGGCAAGTTCGTCTTCATCAGGGTCCACGAGCACCCGGCCGTGGAAGCCATCGAGGATGATGAGTTCCCCTGCCAAGGTGCCGTCGAGGCCTTCCACACCCACCACGGCCGGGATTTGCAGCGAGCGGGCAAGGATCCCCACATGCGAGGTCTTGCCGCCGGAAGCCGTGGCCAGGGCAAGGACCTTGGCAAAATCGATCTCCACCAGATCCGCAGGACTCAAATCCCGGGCCAGGAGCACCCCGCGCTGCGTCATGGAAGCGGCCCCTGCCTGTCCCACCAAGACCCCGAGCACCCGCTCGGCCGCCTGGCGGATGTCCTGCATGCGGCTGCGCAAGTACTCATCCTCAATGGCCGTGAACGTAGCTTCCACCGCGGCCACGGCCCGCTCCAGGGCCCATTCGGCATTGATCTTCTGGGCGGCGATGGCCGCCAGGGCCTGTTCTTGGAGCTTGCGGTCGCGCACCAAGAGCAGGTGCGCTTCCACCATGGCGGCGTGATCGCGCAAATCTTCGGGCACCGCGGCCAAAACCCGCTCCAGGTCCAAGGCCGCCGCGGCAAAGGCCTGGCGCAGACGGTCCTGCTCCTTCTCCACGGCATCCGGGGCAATGGGATGGTACGAAGCGCGGGCAAACCAATCCCGGTCCAAAAAGTGCGCCCGCCCAACGGCAATGCCTGCAGCGACCGGGATACCATAGAGCACTCGACGCGCCATCACTCCTCCCCAAAGCGGTCCACGAAAAGCTGCGCCACGGCCTCCACCGCTTCCTGGGCGTCCGGCCCATGGGCTCGAATGCACACCCGCGTGCCCCGGGGGGCCGCCAGCGTGAGGATATCCAAAATGGACTTGGCGTCCACCGCCCCGGCCTCGGTCTCCAAAAATATCTGCGAGGTGAAGCGTCCCGCCGTCTGACAGATCTTCCCTGCCGGCCGGGCATGGATCCCCAAGGGGTTGACCACCTGCACCTCACGCGTCCACGATCCATTTTCATGCGTCATGCCCACTGCCCCACGATCCACGCCACGCCAACTCCTGCCAGTACGACCAAACGCCACGGACCGCTCGGGGCGAGCACTCCGGCCACACCTACACCGGCCCCCAGCACCAGTACTGCCCACGGCCCCAAAGGGGCTGCCAGCGCAGCCCACACCGCCGCCAACGCCACCGCACACACCACCTTGATATGCCGCGCCCAATTGATGAGATTCCAGCGTTTGAGGTCCTGAAGAAAGGCGAGCCCACGAGAGTACGCCCGAAAAAACGTCAGCACCTTCATGACCTGCACCGCGATCAGCGCCGTCACAGTCCATACGACGGCCCACGCCCACAACCCGCGCACGAGCAAAAAACATTGGACAAGCGCCCAAAGCACGAACACCCCGCCGCCGAAAAAGGCGTCTCCCAACCCCGAGAGGGTGAAGACCACCGTCGAGCGCACCGTGGTCAAGGCCTGCGGCGTAAGGAGTCCTCGAGCGATACGTTCCTCCAAGGAAAGAAACAATCCTGCCAGGGCGGGAGTCCAGCACGGATGCGTATTGTACAGCCCCAAGTACCGATGCCGGGCCCGCTGCAGCGCTGCAGGGTCATGGGCATACAACGCGCAGAGGACAGGATGGAGGATAAACACCATCCCCACGTTCTGCAGCCCCCGCATGGTGTATACCGCGCCCACCAAATACGTGCGCCAGAAGGTCCGCCACAACAGACTCTTGGGGATCACACCTCCTCCACCAGCATCCGGTACACCGCTTTGGCAGGCCATCCGGAAGCCCGGGCCACCCGGCGGGCGACTTCCCGAGGAGGCAGTCCTTCAGCCGCCAGGGCCGCTGCCTCCGCAGCCACCCGCGACGCATCCCAGGCCGTGGGCGTTCCTTCCGGAGGGCCCACCACCACCGTCACCTCACCCAAAAGCTCGGGGAGATCCGACATGTCCTGGCCAAGCCGGCCATGGATAAAGGTCTCGTGCACCTTGGTCAATTCCCGGGCCACACAAAAGGATCTCTCTCCCAACACCTGGTGCGCGATCCGGAGCGAGGCGGGGACACGATTTTTGCGCTCGTACCACACCAATGTCAGCGACATACCGGCGTAGGGGGCCAGGACGGCGGCCACGTCGCCGGGCTTTCGCGGCAAAAACCCCAAAAAAGCAAAAGGATAGGGAGGAAGACCGCTGGCCGTGAGCGCAGCCAGCGCCGCACACGGGCCCGGCACCGGCGACACGGCAACGCCCGCCTGCCAGCACGCCGCCACCAAACGATAACCGGGATCCGCCACAAGAGGAGTCCCGGCGTCGGAAACCAGGGCTGCATCCTCGCCCGCCTGCAGCCGGGCAAGAACGGAGGGCAGGCGCTGGCGCTCGTTGTGCTCATGCAAGCTCACCAGTTCCCGCGCCGCCACCCCGCAGCGGACAAGGAGTTGGCCGGTGCGCCGGGTGTCCTCGCAAAGCACGAAGTGCGCCGCGGCCAACGTTTCCCGGGCCCGCGGTGAGAGATCACCACGGTTGCCAAGGGGAGTGGAGACGATCCACAGCATATGATGCTTCCACGATATGGCGGCAATGGCTCAAAGAAAATCGCGGGGGCGTGCCGACCACGGCCACCAAGTCGAACCGGCACGGGAACTCCCAGCCCCCGATCTGCGAAAGATATGCGCTCGCGGCCCGGAGCAGACGCGCCGCCTTGACCGGGGTCACGGCCTCACCCGGCGTGCCGCGGCGGGTAGATGCGCGGGTCTTCACTTCCACGAAGACGATGGTGTCCGCTTCCTGACAGATGAGGTCGATCTCCCCGCCGGGCACACGGAAGTTGCGCTCCCGAATCCGCCACCCCAGCCCCTCAAGATAACGGGCTGCGGCTTCTTCGCCCAAGCGCCCCATTTCCTGGGAAGATATGGAGGTCATCCTCCGACCCCGGGCAGACGCAGCTGCGTACTGTTCGGGAACGTCCCCCGAAAGGTATGGCGGTGCAGGGCACTCGGCCCCAAGCGGGCGATGGCCGCCCGGTGCTCGGCCGTGCCGTAGCCTTTGTGGCGCTCCAAGCCATAGCCCGGATAGCGCTCCGCCAAGGCCTCCATAAGGCGGTCCCGAAAAGTCTTGGCCAAGACCGAGGCCGCGGAGATGGCCGGCACGGACGCATCCCCCCCCACGATGGCCTCCACCGGCACGGAAGCGGGAAAGACCTGATTGCCGTCCACCAACACCCGCGCCGGAGGATAGGCCAATGCCTCCACCGCCCGGGCCATGGCCCGCAAGGTGGCCTGAAGGATGTTGACGGCCTCGATCTCCCGCGGCCAGGAAAAACCCAAGGCCCAGGACACAGCCTGGGCCTTGATCTGGCGGGCAAAAAACTCTCGGCGCCGCGAAGAAAGCTTCTTGGAATCCGTAAGCCCCGGCAGGGTCCACTGTGCGGGCACAAGCACCGCGGCCGCCACCACGGGCCCCGCAAGACAGCCCCGTCCGGCCTCATCCACCCCTGCCACCACGACAGGAGCTTCACCCTCGGCCACCGGCGCCTCCGCAGGTTATACCCAATCCTTCTTGGTCTTGATACGCGCGGCCTTACCTTTCAGATTGCGCAGGTAGAAGAGACGGCTGCGGCGCACCACACCCTGAGAGACCACTTCGATGCGGTCGATACAGGGAGCATGCAACGGAAAAATGCGCTCCACGCCCACACCGTCGGAAACCTTGCGCACCACAAACGAAGCATCGGTGGTGCCTTTCTTGTAGCGAATCACCACGCCTTGGAAGACCTGGATGCGTTCCTTCTCGCCTTCCACGATGCGGGTATGAACCTTCACCGTATCGCCGGGACGAAACGAAGGGATATCGGCGCGCAGGTGCTCGCTTTCAATGTTGCGAATGATGTCCATACTGGTTCTCCTTCAAAATTCCTTCTCCGTCGGTGCGAAGAAGGGGACTTATCCCAGGTCGCCCACCAGCCGGTCCACCATGATGGCGGCTGCGGAGCGCACCGAGAGATGATTGTACGTTTCCAAAAAACGCACCGGTCGCAGACAGGCATGCGCCTGCTGGAGGACCTCCGGGGCCAAGCCATGGCCGGTGCCCAACACGAGGAGCACCGGCATGGAGCTGAGCCATTGACGCACCTCTGATGCCGTCGCCGTACCTTCCCGGGCAGAGGTCACCACGATCCGGGGCGACCGGCCTGTACGCGCACGGACCGCAGCCACCGCCTCCTCCAGTGAGGAAACCACGTCCACGAGGCTCAGTGCCTCGCGACGGCATGGATTGGCCGCGGCGCCCTCTCCGTCTCGCCAATGCGACAACAGCGTCCGCGCCAGGGCTTGCTGGTCCTCCACGGGGGTGCAGACCCAATAGCCCCCCAGCCCGTAGGTACGGGAAAGGCGGGCAATATCGTGGAGGTCCAGGTTTGTCAAAGAGGTGGCGATGGTGCGCCCCTTTTTGTCCAACACCGGATAATGCACCAAGGCGACAAAGAGATTCCGCCCCAAGCGCGGCCGGGACATGGCGCGCAACAACTTGTAATCTGCGGCATCAAGTTCGGCCGTATTCAACAGATCCGGCCGCAGTTCAAGCGTCTGGCGCAGACTCTGTTCCCGCCGCCAAGCGCGGATACGGGCGTGATCCCCAGAGAGCAACACCTCCGGGACCTGCAGCCCAGCATAGCTCTCCGGGCGGGTGTAGTGCGGATACTCCAGCAGGCCGGCGCTGAAGCTCTCTTCTTCCGCACTCTCTTCCTTGCCCAAGAAATCCGGCACCAACCGCGAGACCGCCTCCATGAGACACAAGGCCGCACTCTCGCCGCCATTCAAGACCACATCCCCCACCGAAACGGCCTCCATGGGGAATAGTGCTTCCAGTCGGGCGTCGATACCCTCGTAACGGCCACAGATCACCACGAGGTCTTCTTCCTGGGCAAGTTCCCGCGCCATGGATTGGGTAAGCGGTCGTCCCTTGGGGGCCAGGAGGATGCGCCGGGCGCTGGGGGCGTCCTTGAGGGCGCGCGCCACCGGGTCCACGGTCATGACCATTCCCGCGCCGCCGCCGTACGGCCGGTCGTCCACGTGGCGGTGCTTGTCCTGGGAATAGTCCCGCGGATTGCGGAACTCCACCTGCACCAGCCCTCGCTCCACCGCCCGGCCCAACAGCCCGCAGGCAAGAGGAGAGGCGAAAAACTCCGGAAAAAGGGTAAGGAGGGTAAAACGCATACCAACGCCTTCGCGGGCCTCAAAGGGCTCCGTCTTCCTGACGGCAGAGTTCCAAGAGCCCTTCGGGGGGATCGATGACCAAACGATCGGTTACCGCCTGCACCCGCAGCGCTGCAGGCAGGACGTACCGGCTCCCGTCCGCCCCAACCACTGTCCAGAGCTCTTGGCCGGCCACCAAGGCCACGGAGCGCAGTTCCCCCAAGATCTCCCCCTGGGAAAGCTCCACCGGCGCCCCGATCCATGCCAGGGCGCCCCAGTGCTGCGGATCCGCAGCCGCCACGTCCCTGGCGCGCGCAAGCACCGCCGCATCGCGCCAGGGGTCTGCCTTGTCCCGGCCATCCAGGCCGTCCACGGCCATGAGCACCCGGCCGGAATGCGCTCGACACGAAAGCACCGGCCACGGCTTGGCCTTCGCCGCGTGACGGCGTAGATACACACGCGAAAGCCGGAGCAAGGCGTTCAGGCAGCCGCCGTGAGGGGCCACGAGAAGTTCTCCCCGCAACCCGTGCGCCTTCACCACCCGGCCCAACTCCACGAGTTCCAGGCCACCAGGCACGTTACTCGAGAATCTCCAGCACGCAGCGTTTGCCGGCTTTCATGGAAGCCGCAGCCAGCACCGTACGGATGGCGCGCGCCATCCGTCCCTGCTTGCCGATGATCTTTCCCAAGTCTTCCTTGGCCACCCGCAACTCAATGACCGTGGTTTGCTCGCCTTCCACTTCGGTCACGGTCACGGCATCGGGCGCATCCACCAACGACTGGGCGATGAACTCCACGAGTCCCTTGAGCATGCTGGCCTCCCCACACCTGCGGGCGTGTTTACGCCGCCACGCCAGCGCGCTTGAGCAGCGAGCGGACTGTGTCCGTGGGCTGGGCGCCGCGCTCCATCCAGGTCTTGATGGCGTCCAGATCCAGCTTCACATCCGCCGGATCCGTCATGGGGTTGTAGTATCCCACGTAGGCCAAAGCACGGCCATCCCGGCGGGACTGCGCTTCCATGACCACCACACGATAAAACGGTTTCTTCTTGGACCCCATACGGGTCAAACGGAGCTTCAAAGCCATTGGTTTCTCCTCGTCACATGAGTAGGATATACTTACTTGCGTTTGCGCTGCTTGCGCTCTTTTTTCCGCTTCTCCCGAAGCTTGTCACGATCCACGGCGCTACGGCGCCCTCCGCCTGCCCCAGGGAGCCCCGGCATCCCGGGCATTGTCGGCATCCCGGGCGCGGCCCCGCCTGGAGCCGTCGGCATCTTGCCTTGGAGCATCTGCTGCATGAGGCCACGCATCTGCTCAAAATTTTTGATCAGCGCATTGACGTCCGCCACCGTGACGCCGCTTCCCCGGGCGATGCGCTGGCGGCGGCTGACATCGATCATCTTGGGATTGCGGCGCTCGGCCACGGTCATGGCGTTGATCATGGCCTCCACTTTGGCCATTTCCTTGTCCGGCAGACGCACGTCCTGGAGCTGCTTGCGCAGCTTCCCCATGCCGGGGATCAGGGCCAACAGCCCCTCAATGGAGCCCAACTTGCGAATGCGACGCATCTGCGTGCGAAAATCTTCGAAGTCGAACTCCGCCTTGCGCATGCGGTCCTGGATGCGCTCGGCCTCCTTGGCATCGATGGTGCTTTGCGCCTTCTCGATGAGGGTGAGCACGTCTCCCATACCCAGGATGCGCGACGCGATCCGGTCCGGGTAGAACACCTCGAACTCACTGGGCCGCTCACCAGTGCCTACGAATTTCAGCGGCTTACCCGTGATGGACTTGATGGACAGGGCGGCTCCGCCACGGGCGTCGCCATCCATCTTGGTGAGCACCACGCCCGTGATGTCCAAGGCGGCATCAAAGGCCTGGGCCACGGTGACCGCATCCTGGCCAGTCATGGCGTCGGCCACGAACAGGATCTCCTGGGGCGAGCAGGCCTCTTTGATGGCCACCAGCTCGTTCATGAGGGCTTCGTCCACATGCAGCCGCCCTGCGGTATCAAAGATCACCACCGAGTGCCCCAAGCGGGCGGCCTCGGCCAAACCCTGGCGGCAGATATCCACGGGATTCATTTCCACCGTGGAAGCGAACACCGGCACCCCCAACTCCGCCCCCAATTTGCGGAGCTGATCAATGGCCGCCGGACGGTAGACGTCCGCAGGGACCAGATACGGGCTCATCTTGCGCCGACGCAAAAACAAGGCCAGCTTGGCGGCCGACGTGGTCTTGCCCGAACCCTGCAGCCCCACCATCATCACCGCATGCGGAGGCTTGCCCGCAAATGCGAGCCCTTCGTGTTCGCCCCCCAAAAGCGCGATGAGCTCCTCATGGACGATCTTGATGACCTGCTGGCCCGGAGTGAGGCTGCCCTGGACCTCCTGACCCAAGGCGCGCTGCCGTACCCGGTCCACGAAACCGCGCACCACGTCAAAATGGACGTCCGCCTCCAAAAGGGCAAGACGCACCTCCCGCAGCCCCTCCTGGATGTTTTTCTCATCCAGACGGCCGTGGCCGCGCAATTTCTTGAATACCGACTCCAATCGATCGGACAGACTCTCGAACATGACACTCCCGTCAGGCAAAAAGGGAGACTCGCATAGACACAGAGCGCCTATGCGTCAAGAAAGAGTGTTGTAGGACATCTCAGCCCTGCGCGCGGGCCACGGCGCGGATCATACCATCGCGGGCGCGCTCGATCACGGCTTCATCGACGCAAAACGCCAAACGAAAATAGCCCGGCATGCCGAAGCCCCGTCCCGGCACCGCCAGGATACGCTCTTCCTGCAAGATCCGCACAAAGGCCTCGTCATCGCCCCCCGGGGCTTCGGGGAAAAAGTAAAAGGCCCCCTGCGGCGGCATGTACCGGATCCCAGCCTCGTCCAAAAGCCGCATCATGGCGGTGCGCCGACGCACATACACCGCCGTATCCACCTGATGGCCCAAGGCCTTCATGAGGATGCGCTGCCCCACGGCCGGAGCGTTGACAAATCCCAAAATACGATTGGCAAGGACCATGCCGTTCATCAAGTCGTCCGCCTCGGGCATAGTCGGATTCACGGCAGCGTATCCCAGCCGCTCACCCGCCAGGCCCAAGCTCTTGGAAAACGAGCTCACCACGACACTATGCGGATGCGCCGCCATGACCGACGGCACGCGCACCCCATCGTAGGTGAGGAACCGATACGGTTCATCCGCGATGATCAGAATGGGGTGGCCAAGACGCGCCTCGGCCCGCGCCAAGAGTGCTCCCAATGCCGCCAGTTCCTCGGCCGAATATACCCGACCCGTGGGGTTGTTGGGCGAATTGAGGATCACGCAGCGGGTACGCGCCGAAATGGCGGCCTCCACCGCGGCGAGGTCCAAACCGAAGTCCGGAGTGCGGGCCGGCACCGCCACCAAACGTCCGCCATGATTTTCGGCGTAGAAGCCATATTCCACGAAGTACGGGGCGATGGCGAGGACCTCGTCCCCCGGGTTGAGCACCGCCCGCAGCACCACGTTGATGGCCCCGGCCGCACCGCACGTGACCAGCACGTGGTTTGCAGACAAGTCCACGCCCTGCTCGGCGCACAACGCCTCGGCCAAGGCGGCCCGAAGCTCCGGATACCCGGCGTTGGGCATATACCCAAAGGCAAAGGGCTCGACGGCACGGTCCGCCAAATCCCGCAAGGCATCGGCCACCACCGCGGGCGGCGCGAGGTCGGGGTTGCCCAGGCTCAAATCCTGCACCGCATCCGCACCATAGCGCCGCTTGAGTTCGATCCCGGTCTCAAACATGCGGCGAATCCACGACGAACGGGCCAAGTACCCTTCTACTGCGTGAGCGAGCATGCAACCTCCCAGACGCCTCACGGCACCGCAATGCCCTGAAGCCGATATTCATTGAGCTTGTTGCGCAGGGTGCGCACGGAAATTCCAAGAAGCTCCGACGCCTTGGTGCGATTTCCCCCGGTAGAGCGCAGGCTCTTCAAAATCAAACGGCGCTCCATCTCCTCAAGGGAGATGATCTCGGACTCGTCCCCAACGCCCCCGCTGGGCGCGGTTTGCAAAGACTCCCCCGGAGCCTCCTCCATGGCCGGCACGTCTTCCATGGCGGCGCCGTCGAGGAGAAAATGCGCCATGCCGATGACTCCGCCTGCAGCCAAGAGCACGGCCCGCTCCATGAGGTTTTGCAGTTCCCGCACATTGCCCGGCCATTGGTGGGAACGCAGCCAATTTTCGGCCTCCGCAGAAAGGCGGGTGGCGGGATAGCCGTAGGAGCCGGCAAAACGGCGCACAAAAAAATGGGCAAGCTCGAGCACATCCGCACCGCGCTCCCGCAGCGGAGGAAGGCGCAGGGGGATCACATTGAGGCGGTAAAAAAGGTCCTGACGAAATTGCCCCTGGGCCACGGCCTCTTCCAGGTTGCGGTTGGTGGTGGCGATCACCCGGGTGTCCACAGCCACGGACTCCGTTCCGCCCACGCGGTCGATCTCCCCCTCCTGCAGGGCGCGCAAGAGCTTCGCTTGCAGGGCCAAATCCATCTCCGAGATCTCGTCCAAAAGCAGCGTGCCGCCCGAGGCGAGCTCGAATTTACCCAGCTTGCGGGCAATAGCGCCGGTAAAAGCCCCTTTTTCGTGGCCAAAAAGCTCGCTTTCCAAAAGATGCTCGGGCAGGGCCGCGCAATTGACCGCCACAAAGGGGCCCTGTCGGCCGGAATGGGCATGGATGTAGCGGGCGAGCACTTCCTTGCCCGTGCCCGACTCCCCACTCACCAGCACCGTGGCCTTGGACCGGGCCACCTGGCGGGCCAAGGCCAGGATGCGGCCCATGGCCGGATGCGAACCCACCACCACCGGCGCCCCGGAGGCCTTTCCCGCAGCAACGCCCGTCGGCGATGGCTCCGAGTCCGGCAATGCAGCCAGCAATTTTTCGGCAAGCAGCGGCAGCAGCCAATAGTCCCGGGCGCCCAAGCCCAAGTACTGGCGCACTTCGTCGGCGCTGCCCCGCTCGGCCACCACCACCACCGGCACCTCGTGCTCCACCGCCGCGGCGACCACCTCCGCGGCCGCGAGACCCGGCAGGCCGACCTCACACACGGCAAGGGCCACCTGGCGGGCGGCCAAGGTCTTGGCCACCGAGGACATGTCCTCGGCCAGGACTACGGAGACTCCCTGCTCCTTGAGGGCAGAATGCAGGCCCGAGACATGCTGGGTCCGACACGCAAAGAGGATACGCCGCATCGCCATAGGGTTCAGTTCCTAGCCAGTTACCAAGACCTTGACAAGTAATCTGCGCGTCCCCTGTCTCCCGCAAAGGGGTCTTCCCCTCAGCCCCCCCACCCAGTGGAGTGTTTGCCCGTCTGGCCATTTGCGGCAACCAGTGCTAAGGTTCCCCCATCTTTCTCACCCCATCCTTCAACCTGCGGGGGCAATCATGGGAGTGTCGGTATCCTTACGGAAATTCGTAGTCCCGGAAATCGTCTTCGGCGCAGGAGCCCTTGATGCCGTGGGCAAATACGCCGCGGCCTTCGGTCTCCAGCGGCCGCTCATCGTCTCAGATCCGGGCGTCTGCGCCGCAGGCTGGACCCAACGGGTGCTCGATCAGGTCCGTACGACCAAGGCCGATCCCACGGTATTCACCCAACTCACCCCCAATCCCAAGGATCACGAGGTGATGGCAGGGGCAGAAGCCTATCTCGCCGCCCATTGCGACGGAATCATCGCCGTGGGCGGTGGCAGCGTGCTCGACACGGCCAAGGGCATCGGCATCGTCACCATGAACGGCGGTCACATCCTCGACTATGAAGGGGTGGACACCATCGCCGTGCCCATACCGCCGCTCATCTGTATCCCCACCACCGCGGGCTCCGCAGCAGATATCTCCCAATTCGCCATCATCACCGATACCCGACGCCGCACCAAAACCGCCATCATCAGCAAGGCCATCGTGCCGGACGTCGCCTTGGTGGACCCCTGCACCCTCAAACCCCTGCCTCCGGACCTCACCGCCGCCACCGGCATGGACGTCCTCGCCCACGCGGTGGAAGCCTATGTTTCTCAGGCCAGCTCACCCCTCACCGACGTGCACGCCCTGGAGGCGGCGCGCCGCATCGTCCAGGCGCTGCCGCAGGCCGTGGCCGACCCGCGCCACGTGGAAGCCCGCACCCACACCATGCTGGCAAGCCTGCATGCCGGCATGGCCTTCTCCAACGCCAGCCTCGGCGCGGTGCACGCCCTGGCCCATAGCCTCGGCGGCTTTTTGGATTTGCCCCACGGCGAATGCAACGCCCTGCTCCTGCCGCCAGTGGTGGCCTTCAATTTTCCTGCAGCGCCGCACAAATTCCGCCGCCTCGCCCACGAAATGGGCGTGGATCTCCACGGCATGGACGACGCCTCCGCCGCCAAGTTCCTGGAAGACCATCTCACCCGTCTGCGCGCCGAACTGGACATCATAGGGGGACTTGCGGAACGCGGGGTACACCGGGAAGACATCGGGCATCTTGCCCATATCGCCCTCCAAGATCCCTGTCTCGTCACCAATCCGCGTCCTGCCACCGGGACCGATCTCGAGGCCATCTATGCCCGAATCCTCTAATCCATCCGCCCTGCATCGCATCATTGGAATTTCCGAGACCTCGGCACGCAAGAGCTATTACCCGATCCTGCAGCGCACCATCGCCGAGCTGCAGGCGGAAGTGGCAGAACGCAAACAGGCCGAGGCCGCACTGCGTGCCACGGTAGAACGTATCGAACGCCAGCAACAGGCCGTACTGGCCCTCCCCCATATGCAGACCTTAAGCTGCCTGGATGCGGCCCTGTCCCACATCTGCGCAGCCATGGCCCAGGCGCTGGAGCTCACCCGTGCCGTGGTGTGGCGCATTACGGACAACGTCCTCACCCCTGTGGCCACAAACGGATTTCCTTCCCTGCCTTGCCCCACCGCCGACGTTCTCACCGCCTTCCCCGCAAAAGAGGTCCTCGCCATGGAAGACGCCTGCACCGATGCCCGGCTGCGGGTCCTCTGGGAGCACCTCGGCCAACCAGGGGCTTTGATTGCAACTCTTGTGTGCGACAACCAAGGCCCCTGGGGGCTTATCACCGGCGAAGCCTCCTCCCCGCGCACCTGGTTTGCCGACGAAAAGGCCTTCCTCGGCCGCATGGCCGAACACGTAGTCTTGGTGCTGGCTGAGCACGAAGCCCACCGGCTGCGCGCACTCCTCACCCGTATCGTAGATTCCATGCCGTCGGCGCTCATCACCGTGGACGTCCAGGGACGCGTCACGCAGTGGAACCGCCGCGCAGAGACCCTCACCGGCATCTCGGCAACCCAGGCCCTGGGACGGCCGCTTGTCGAAGTCGCTCCACCCCTTGCGGCGTACAGCAAACTTGCTGCGCAGGCCATGGCCACCCATACGCCCCAGAGCCGTACCCGGCAGGTACGCAGCGACGGCGCCCGCGCTATCTTCGAAGACGTCACTATCTATCCCCTGGAGCAGATGGAAGGAGCGGTCATCCGCATCGACGACGTCACCGAACGCCAGCACATGGAACAGCTGCTCATCCAGTCCGAAAAGATGCTCTCCCTCGGCGGGCTCGCCGCCGGTATGGCCCACGAGATCAACAATCCGCTGGCCTCCATCCTCGGCAGCGTCCAGGTGCTTGCCAGCCGTCTCACGGCCCCGCTTCCCGCCAATCTCAAGGCAGCGGCCGCAGCACACCTGGATTTCGAGGCCATGCAGCGTTACCTTGCCGCCCGGGACATCCCGGCCATGCTCGCCGC
>DPEO01000060.1 GCA_003530935.1 Desulfomicrobiaceae bacterium
TTACTCGTCACACACAGCGCTCCACGGCCACCGGGCACAGGGCAGCCATAGAAGGCCTTCAGACCATGGGGTGCAGAGCCATAGCCCAAGTGGGAGGCCGTGCGCTCCAAATGGTCTACCAGCAGCGGGGCCTCGTTTTTGAGCACCCATCCCGCAAGCCCCTGGCCCACAGGCACCTGGACACCTCGCGGCACGTCACCTGCGAGGCAGAAACCTGCCTGCACCGCGTATCCGCTGGTGTCTGGGCCCACCCACACAACCTCGTAGGCGTCCAGGACCGAAGCTGCGGCTTCCAAAAGATGTTCTATCGCGACAGAGTGCACGGACATCCACATACTTCCCTGGCATCCGTCTTTACGCCAAGGTAAAAACATGCCATTTTTCTTTTTCAGCGACCGCGACGGATATTCGAGGCTCCATGCATTGGCAATCGCTTTTTTCCCACGCTTCTGAGGTGCGCTGCCTGGAAGACGGCATGCTCGTACCAGCTCGTCCGCTAAGCACACTGGCGGACCTTGCCCGCTTCATCGAGCTGGTGCACATGAAGTTTTGCTTGGCCAAGCCCTACGCCGAGACCCCGGACTATCCCTTGGTGGACCCCCGCGAGCTGCTTCCTTCCTTCGAACCTAACCTTTTCGAATACGCAGCGCTCCCGGGATTTTCCATGGTCATCTTCGATCGTCCCTTAAGCCCGTTGGACGAGGTCTTTCAATACGACATCCTTCGCACCTGCCACGACCCCGATGCCGCACCAGCAGGAGATTTCTGCCTCCTGGAAGAAAACATCCACCGCCACAACCAAGAGACCTTCGAACGCCACCTGCCCAAACACCAGCGGGAAGCCTTCCGCGAGGCCACGTCCGCACTCAGCATCGCCGACCCTGCGGCCTACTCCACCCTCATCCAGTTCTTGGGACACATGGACCGGGCACACGTCTTCTCCCGTGATAGCCGCGGGGAATTCTACCTTTCCGGAATCTATGCCTCGTTTCCTTCAGACCTGGACACGGAGCTCAAGCGCTTCGGCCTCAAGATCAAAAAATTCCAGCCCGGCAACAACCGCCTCTACGTGGCCAACCGGGAATTCGTGTACCAATTTCTCATGGAGCTCTACGGCTATCCCATCTCTTCGGAGCGCAAGACCTCGGCTGCCATCTTCGCCCGCCGCCTCCACAAGATGGGCGAGCGCTTTTGCATCAAGGTCCTCGGGCAATCGGACCGCACCATCACCACCCTCATGAGCGACGAGCCCGGCCGCCCCTATCCCCAAGTCACCAAAGCTTGCCTCGTACGCCTCGAAAGCCGCAGCGCCGAAGTCCTCAACCCGCTGGAGCAGGGCGGATATTTCCTCGACCCCCAACGCCGGGTGCTTTTGGTGCGCATCACCTACCGCCAGCACAAATACGACCCCAACAACGTACGCCAAGAGCGCGCCATCTCCGTCTTGCGTCAGGAGATCATCCACCCGCACACCGGGCAAGCCCTCACGGGAATCAACATTATCAAGGACTCGTATACCATGGTCCTCAAGCTCAACGACATCGTGCGCGGAGAGTTCATGGGCCGAGTCCTCTACAAGGGGCGGGAATTGGTGGAAAACACCGAAACCCACGAAAAGCGGCTCAAATTTCTCCACGCCTGGCTCACCAAGCATCAACGCCGCATGGTGGGCTATTCCGACGAGTTCTACGCCTCCATCACCAAGGTCCTTGACTCCTACCTCTTCAACAAAGACTACCTCGATATTTTTTCGACACAACTCAACGCAGTTTACCAAGAGGTCTGGAAACTCTACAGCTTCATCCAGCAAGCACGGCGCGTCAAACAGCTCCAGGATCTCAAAGAAAGAATTTACCGTGGGAAAAAAATTTCCTACAAAGAAATGATCACCTTGGTCGTCAAAATCATCACGGAGTTCAAATTCGAAGCGGTCAACTATTTCCCAGAACTCATGGATAAAACCATTCATTTTGCAGAGCAGATTCTCGCGGACCGCTACCTGATCAAGCGATATATCGCTCCCAAAGACGATGATTTGACGGCAAGCGGACTGCACATCAAAAAATATTACGGCAGGTTGGTTGGCCTCGTAGACGAGCTCAAAGCAATCCGTCGCATCCGCACCACTACATAAAGGAGATTTTTATGGCTGATCTGCATACTTCGCCACTGACTTCCTGGCACCACGCCCACGGCGCCCGCATGGCCCCTTTTGCCGGCTGGGACATGCCCATCCAATACACCAGCATCCTGGAAGAACATCAGCACACCCGCACCCAAGCCAGCATCTTCGACATCTGCCACATGGGGGAATTCTTCCTCTCCGGCCCCGGGGCCACCGACGCCCTGGCGCGCATCGTCACCCACAACCTGGAGACCTTGAAGCCCGGGCGCTGCCGCTACGGCTTCATGCTCAACGACAACGGCGGCGTGCTCGACGACCTCATCGTCTATCGTTTGGCTGCCGACGACTATATGCTCGTGGTCAACGCCGCCACCACGGCCTCGGATTTGGCGTGGATCCGCGAGCATCTGCCACGCGGGCTCACCCTGGAAGACCGCAGCAGCCTCACGGCCAAGATCGACCTCCAGGGCCCCCAGTCCTTTGCCGTGCTCGCGCAGGTCATCCCCGGCACCTGGACGGACCTCGCCTACTTCGCCTTCCGCCCGGTCACCTGGCGCGGGATGGAGCTTTTGGTGAGCCGCACCGGCTACACCGGCGAGTTGGGCGTCGAGCTCTACGTCCCCTGGAACCGCGCCCTGGAACTTTGGGAGGCGCTCCTTGAGCACCCCCTGGTGAAGCCCGCAGGGCTCGGGGCCCGGGACACCTTGCGCCTGGAGATGGGCCTCCCTCTCTACGGCCAGGACCTGGACACCGCCCACACCCCGGTGGAGGCAGGCTACGGCGCACTCCTCACCTCGCCGGCGGAGTTCATCGGCAAAAGCGCGCTGCCTTTGGTGCGTGAGCGCCTCGTGGGTCTGGCCCTGGAAGGCCGGCGCAGCGCCCGGCACGGCGACGGCGTGTTGCTGGGCGACCGGGTCGTGGGCCGGGTGACGAGCGGATCATTCGCCCCAAGCTTGGGTCACGCCATCGCCTTGGCCTACGTGACGGCCGAGGCCGCCGATGCGGACGCCTTCACCATCCAAGCAGCCAAGACGCTGCTTTCCGCCCGCAAAGTGGAGCTTCCCTTCTACACCCAAGGAACCGCACGGACCAAGTTGGCATGAACCGCACCCCCTGGGCCTACGCCCCAGCCCACGCCTGGGGAGACACGGTGGAGCTTTGCCCGGACGAAGCCCGGCATCTGGTCGCAGTGCTGCGCCTGCGGCCCGGGGCGATGGTGACGCTCTTTGACGGCGAGGGAAGGAGCGGCCCCTTTGTGCTTGCCCAAACCACCAAAAAGCGCGTCCTGCTTCGTGCGCACGCCGCGCCGACGCTGCACCCACGGCCCCAGGGGCTCATCCTGGCGACAGCCTGGACCAAAGGCGGCCGCCGTGGTTTCATCGTGGAAAAGGCCGTGGAGTTGGGGGTCCAGGGCATCTGGTTTTGGCAGGCCCGTTTCTCCCAAGGGAACATCCCGGAAGACGGGCCCGCCGTCTGGCTGCGCCAGGCCGTGGCCGCAGCCAAGCAGAGCATGACCCCCTGGCTGCCGGAGCTGCGCGCCTTCGCCTCCCTGCCCGCATTGCTGGCTGCAGGGGCCGACAGGGCCCGACGTGTACTGCTGTGGGAAAAGGCCCCGGCCTCGGCGGGGATCCGCCTTGCGGATCTCGCCGCGCCGTGCGTGGTGGCCGTGGGGCCCGAAGGCGGACTCGACGACGAGGAAGTGGCGGCCTTCATCCAACACGGGTGGCTCCCCCGCTCCCTCGGCAGCCGAATTCTGCGCGCCGAAACCGCAGGTGTATACGCCGCGGCCCTTGCGCACTATCAGACGGAAAAATCTTCCCTGCCCCCAACCGTCCAGGAGGAATCATGAAACGTCTCGTTGCCGCCCGCATGGATCGATGTATCGGCTGCCACAGCTGCTCGCTGGCCTGCGCCCGCTTGGTCCACAAGCTCCTTTCCTGGGAGCATGCCGGCATCCGCATTTCCTCTTCCGGAGGGCTCACCACGGGCTTCCAGGCGGAAGTCTGTCTGGCCTGCGACCCGCCGCCCTGCGCCGCGGCCTGTCCCACCGGCAGTCTCAAGGCCCGGCCGGGCGGTGGCGTTGTGCGCAACAAAAACCTGTGCATCCAGTGTGGCCAATGCGTGCCCGCCTGCCCGGTGGGGGCCATCGCTCAGGACCGCGCGGGCGATATTTACGTGTGC
The DNA here is from genome assembly GCA_003530935.1 of Desulfomicrobiaceae bacterium. Classification (GTDB taxonomy): domain Bacteria; phylum Desulfobacterota; class Desulfovibrionia; order Desulfovibrionales; family Desulfomicrobiaceae; genus Thermodesulfomicrobium. The sequence goes on from DPEO01000060.1 coordinate 4,307, forward strand.
ATTCACTGCGGCCAATGCGTGCCGTTCTGTCCGCACGACTGCTTGGAGCTTGCGGAGGTGGAGTCATGAATCCCGTGGTCATCCTCGAAGTACACCTGGACACCGGCACGGCGCGGCTGCGCCGACTGCCCGAGGCCCGCGCCGCCCTCGGCGGATCCGGGCTCGCCGCCACCTTGTTCTCCCAGTACGCCCGACCCACCGAAGCCTGGGACCATCCGGATCAACCCATCATCTTCGCCATCGGCCCGCTCACCGGCTATTTCCCGCTCATGAGCAAGACTGTGTGCGCCTTCGTCTCCCCGCGCCATGGCGGTTACGCCGAGTCCCATGCCGGCGGCCGCTCGGCCCTGGCGCTGCGCTTTGCCGGCCTGGACGCCCTGGTGCTCGTGGGCCGCGCCCCGCGCCCCAGTGTGGTACACGTGGGAGCGCACCACGTCAGCGTCCAAGACGCCGGCTATCTCTGGGGCATGGACGCCCTTTCCTGCGCCAAGCTCATCCGCCGCCAGCTCTCCGGCTCCGGGCACCGCAGCATCTGGCGCATCGGCGTGGCCGGCGAGCGGAAATCCCCCATGGCCTGCATCAATGTGGATACCTTCCGTCACTTCGGCCGGCTGGGGTGCGGCGCGGCCCTGGGGGCCAAAAACATCAAGGCGGTAGCCGTCACCGGCGAAGACCATCAACCGCTTCCCACAGGCAAAAAGTACGCCGCGCTCTACGCCGACATCTTCCGCGACCTCACGGACACGGAAATGATGCACAAGTACCACAACCTCGGCACGCCGGAAAACCTGGAGCCCTTGGACGCCCTGCAGGCCCTGCCCTGGCGCAACCTCCAAGCCACCTCCAACCCCGAAGCCATCGGCACCATGAGCGGCCAGCACTTCGCGGACACGGCCTTGCTGCGCAACGCCGCCTGCGCGGGATGTCCGGTGGGCTGCGTACACATCGGTTTCGTGCGGGAAAAATTCCTGCCCCAGGACAACCGCTACCTCTACCGCCAGGTGTCCTACGACTATGAACCCATCTTCGCCCTGGGCACCATGCTCGACGTGCGCGTACCCACCGAGGTGCTTGCACTCCTCGACGACGTGGAAAAGGCCGGTCTTGATGCCATGAGTGCCGGCGTGGCCCTGGCCTGGGCCACGGAGGCCATGGAACGCGGCATCATCACCGAGGCGCACACCGGCCTGCACCTGGCCTTCGGCGCGACCCACGCCTACCGGGAGGCCATCGCCCGCATGGCCGAGGCGCGCCAAGAGTTTTGGGCCCACCTGGCCCAAGGTGCCGACGCCGCCGCCCAGGTGTACGGGGGTGCGGACTTCGCCTGCGTACTCGGCCAAGAGATGGCCGGTTACGCCACCGGAGAGACCTTCTTCGTGAGCCAGGCCCTGGGCCTGCGCCATTCGCACCTGGATACCGGCGCCTACAGCTACGACCAGGCCAATCCCCCCAAGGACACCGCGGCTGCCGTGCGTTTTCTCGTGGAGGACGAGGCCGAACGGGTGCTGCTCACTTCCATGGTGGCCTGCCTCTTTGCCCGCAAGGTATACACCCGCGAACGCCTGGCCGAGTGCCTTGCCGCCATCGGGCAGGAGGACCTGGCGGGCGAGTTGGCCGCCACGGCCCGCACCCTACAGGCGCGGCGCTGGCAGCAGCGTCTGGCCTTTGGGTTCGATCCTATGGCCGTCTCCATCCCCCGACGCTTCACCGAAGTGGTCACCTGGCGCGGCCCCATGGACACCCACTATCTGGCAGAACTCCAACAAGCCTACGCCCGGGCCATCCAAGCGCTGGCGGCGGAGACCCCGGCATGAAGTACCTCATCCTCGCCGTGGCCGGGGCCTTGGGGGCGCTCAGCCGTTGGGCCCTGGCCGGGGCGGTGCAAGCGCGCTGGACAGGGGCGTTCCCTGTGGGCACCGCGGTGGTGAACGTGTTCGGGTGCTTTCTCTTTGGGCTCATCGCCACATTGCTCGACGAGCGCATGGCGCTTCCCCCGGAAACCCGCCTTGCGCTGCTTACCGGCTTTCTCGGCGCCTTTACCACGTTCTCCACCTTCACCTTCGAAACCATGGCCCTGGTGCGTACCGGCGCGGTGGGGCTCGCTGCCTGCAACGCCGTCGGCCAGGTGATCGCAGGGTTTTTTGGTCTCTACCTGGGCATAGTGCTGGCGCGCCTCCTGTAGCGCACCCACCCCGCCCCCCGGAGGTACCGCATGCGCGGTCAGCGAATCCGCATCTATTTCAGTGAAACCGATCGGCATCAGGGCAAACGGCTCTCGGACGTCATCGTGCGCCGGGCCATGGAACACGGGCTCAAGGGCGCGACTCTCTTTCGAGGGCTCATGGGCTTCGGCTCCCGCGGGATGCGCAACGCCTCCATCCTGCGGCTCTCGGAAAGTCTGCCCGTGGTGGTGGAAATCGTGGACGCGGTGGAGCCCGTCGAGGTATTCCTCAAGGATATCATCCACCTGGCCCCGCATGTGCTCGTCACGCGCGAAGAAGTGGACATTCTGGACTTACGCGCGGAGGCGCCGCAAGCCTAAGGCGCGTCTCGCTTCCCACCCATCACCCATTATTTGGAGGTCCATGATGATTCTCACCACCACCCCCACTGTGGAAGGATCCAGCATCGTCAAATATCACGGCATCGTCACCGGTGAAGCCATTTTGGGGGCCAATATCTTCCGCGATCTTTTTGCCAGTATCCGGGACATCGTGGGCGGCCGGGCGGCGTCGTACGAAAAAGAATTGGAAAAAGCGCGCCGCATCGCCCTGGAAGAGCTGCACGAAAAAGCCCGCCAACTGGGGGCCAACGCCGTGGTGGGCATCGATATCGATTACGAGACAGTGGGCGACAAAGGCAGCATGCTCATGGTAAGCGTCAGCGGCACTGCGGTCACCATCCAAGCCAGGAAACCCTAACCAGGCGAACCGCTTCCAGAACCTACGGAAGTCCACGCCGTAAACAGATTGGCCACGCCCCTCAAAGGCACACGCCACCCAATCCGCCCCAGACACGCCGCCAAAAACGATGGGCCTTGCCGGTTGGCAAGGCCCTTGTGGTTTCCTTGGTTGCGGGGGGAGGATTTGAACCTCCGACCTTCGGGTTATGAGCCCGA
>DPEO01000151.1 GCA_003530935.1 Desulfomicrobiaceae bacterium
TCTTCCGATCTATGGCCACGCCGTGGGCGGGGGCGTGGGCGATGGTGGAGGTCCACATGGTTTCCCCGTGCCGGTAGGGGTTGCGCACGAAGCCCACCGGAGTGTTTTGCGGACGGTGGGCGGCGAGGATGCGCAGGGCTTCGGGCAGCAAGGTGGTGCGCCGGGTGGAGCAGGGGTTGTAGAGCACGGTGACGAAGTCCCCCTGGGCCGCGGCGAGAAGACGGCGGCGGATGGTCTCCTCCGGGGTAAGCAAGTCCGAAAGGGAGATGACGGCAAAGTCGTGGGTGAGTGGCGCCCCCAACCGGGCTGCGGCTGCGGCCAAGGCAGGGATGCCGGGGATCACCTCCCAGGGGATCTGCTCATGGCAGCCGCGGCGCTCCATGGTCTCCAGGATGAGCCCGGCCATGCCGTAGATGCCGGCATCCCCCGAGGAGACCACGGCCGTGGCCGTGCCGTGCTGGGCGTGATCCACCGCGGCCTCTGCCCGGGCACGCTCCTGACGCATGGGAGTCTCGACGATGGTTTTGCCCTCAAGGAGTTCCGGTGGCACGAGATCCAGATAGGTGCCGTAGCCCACGACGGCCTGGGCCCGGCTCAGGGCGTCTCGGGCGAGGGGGGGCAGAAGGCTTGCGTCTCCAGGTCCGAGTCCCACCACCCACAGGGGAGCTGGGCCACGGCCACCGTCACCGGGCCGTGGATGGTCTTGGGGATGCGGAGTTCGGCTTGGGGATGACTGGCAAGGGCTGCAGCTTCGCATACGCTGGATACTCCCATGTGCTGGTAGACCCGCGCCGAAGGATGGGGCGCGGGCTGGGCGGAAAGGACGTCTGGGGGAAAACACCGAAAAGGGACATCAAGGCTGCGCGCGGCCTCGTGCAGCCCCGGTTCCTGGGTCTTGGCGTCGATGCTGCACACCAGGGCCGCGGCTTTGGGACTGAGCCCGTGGGCGTCGAGAGTGGCGTTGATGGCTGTGAGGATGTGGCTTCCGGGCACACCGCGGCGGCACCCCACGCCGATGGCCAGGCATGGGGGATGCAGGCGCAGGGCCGAGGCAGCGGTGGTCTCCGGCCCCACCCAGATGGCCGCAGCCTCCGGGGCGTCTGCCGGGATGACCAACGAACGGGCGTTTTCGGGAAGCCTCAGCCACCCTGCAGGGTCCCACAGGGCAAGGCGCTCGCCTTCCAGCCAAGCTCCTTGCAACCGGGCCAGGGCTTCGGGGTTGCCGATGGCAAGGCCGCTGGCGCGGGCGAGAAGGTCCAGGGCCGGGGTGCCGGTGGTTTCCGAAGCGGTGGTGATGACTTCCGTTGCCCCCAGGATTCGGGCCGCCACCGAGGCCAGGGCGTTGGCCCCGCCCAGATGGCCGCTGACGAGGCTGACCACGAAGCGGCCGGATACGTCGCAGACCACCACCGCCGGGTCTTGGGTCTTGCCGCGCAGATGGGGGGCGACGGCGCGCACGGCAATGCCTGCGGCGCCTACGAAGACATGCCCGGCAAAGGCGTTCCAGGTGTGCGCCATGGTTTCGGCCAGGCGCGTGATGTGCTGCATTCCGTGGCCCGCCAGGCGGCTGGGGGCGAAGATGGTGGCGGGAAGCGCCGCGCTCAAGCGTTGGGCGATCTGCATCCCTTGCGGGCAAAAGGTATAGATGGCTACCGGCGAGGGCGGCTTCCCGGCGGCGCCTCTCCGAAATCCGTGGGCAAAGGTGGGGTCGTAAAGCCTGGAGGCCGGGTGTGGGACTTCGTGTCCCGGGAGCACCAAGAAGACGGCCTGGCGGGTGAGACCGCGAGCGTCGGCCGCAAGGTCGTGGAGTGTGGTGTGGCGGATCTCTTCTTCCGGGTGTCCCACGCGGGCCGCCACCACCACGGGGGTTTCCGGAGGAAGTCCGGCGCGGCTGAGCTTTTGCGCCAGTTTTTCGGCCTTGGGGGCGGAGAGGTAGACGGCCATGGCCGCCCGGGAGCGGGCAAGCAACGTCAGGTCTTCTTCCGCAGGCACGGGGGTGCGGCCGGGCAGGCGGGTGAGGATGAGGCTTTGCGGGCCTTCGGGCAGGGTGAAGGAGACCTTGGCCGCGGCTGCGGCGGCAAAGGCCGCGGAGACCCCGGGCACCACCTCCCAGGGGATGCCTTCGGCGTCCAGCAGGCGGGCCTGTTCCGGCACCGTGCCATAGAGACTGGGGTCGCCGGTGTGCACCCGGGCAACCATGAGGCCGGCGTGGGCGGCCTCGGCCATGATCCGGTGGGTTTCCTTGAGGGTGAGGGGGGCGGAGTCCACCAGACGCGCTTCGGGCCTGGCCCCTGCGAGCACGGCGCGCGGCACCAAGGATCCGGCGTACACGATGAGGTCTGCCTGGGCGATGATACGCTGGCCGCGCACGGTGATGAGATCCGGGGCCCCGGGACCGGCGCCCACGAAGATCACCTTGCCGCGGGAAGGGGTACGGTCGGTCATGCGGGCTTCTCCATGAGGGCGAGAAAGACGGGGTTGGCGGGCACCAGCCGCGTGCCGCCTGCCAGGGGTTCGGCCTGGCAATGCTGGAGGTGGTGGATGCACAGGCCAAGGCCCAGGCGTGGAGCGTGTTCTTCAAGCATGTGGAGGACCTCCAGGCGTACGAAACTCGCCACCATGCGGCCGCCGGGACAAAGACAGCGACTCAAGACCTCGAGGTTTTGGGGATGCATGCCGCCGCCCCAGAAGATGTGACTGGGACGCGGCAGGGTGGGCGCAGTCTGGGCCATGGGGCCGGAGACGATCTCCACCATCCACGCGCGGGCGTGGATGCGGTTGGTGTGGATGGCTGCCAAGCGCCGCGGGGAGTGCTCCAGGGCGAAGACCATGCCGTGGGAGATGCGCGCCGCGGCTTCCAGGGCCATGGTGCCGGCGCCGGCACCTGCGTCCCAGAACACGGCCTCCGGCCCTGGGGCGAGCAGGGCCATGGCCAGGGCGCGGGTGGCGGTCTTGGAGATGGTGCCGTCGTGGCTGAGGGGCACGTGGTCCACGTTGGGCGCTGGCCCTGGGCCGAGGCGCTCCGCGAGCACCACGTTGGGCTGCTGGAAGGCGGCGTGCGCCGCCGCGGCTGGAGAAAGATGCTGGATGCGTTCCTCGGCAAGGCCCAGGCATTCCCCCACGTGGAGCACGAAGGACTCGTCTGCGCCGCGTTCGGCAAGGAGCGTCCCGATCCATGCGGGATCGTGCTTGGGGTCGGTGAGGACGAAGGTCTCCTGGGCGTGGGTGAGGCTTGCCAGGAGGGCGAAGGGGTCGTCTTTGCCGTGGAGACTGGTGACACGCCACTTCCACCAGGGGCGCTTCAGGGCGGCGGCCAAAAGCTGCAGGCAGGAAGGCGCAGGGTGCACGGCGGTGGGGCATCCGCAAAGATGAGGAAGCAGGGAGGCGCCGAGGCCGAAGAACAGGGGATCGCCGTTGGCGAGTACGGCGACGGACTGGCCTTGGGTGTCGAGCTCCCGCATTCGGTGTCCCAGGGCCGCCATGTCCCGGCCCATGGGCAGGCGTTTTTCCTTGGGGACGCCCAGGGCGTCCAGGATGGCCGGGGCCCCTGCCACGTGTGCGGCTGCGGCAAGAAGTTCCGCCTCGTGGGCGGGCAGCGTCTTTCCGGGAAATGTGCCGAGGATATGGATCATGGCGTGCTCCATTGGCAAAGGAGGGTCCCGTCCAGGGCAAAGAGGCTGTAGGTCAGCTCCAGGGGCGCACGGGCAAAATCGCGGGCGTGGCGGGCGGCTTGGACCATGAGGGCGCGGTAGAGCTCCGGGGCGTGGGCATGGCCGCGGAGCATGTCGGAAGCTGCCAGGGCCGTGGGGGCGGAGGAAAGCGGCAGATTGATGCCGCGCTCGCGGGCAAGGCGGGCAAGAAGGCCAAGGTCGACGGCTCCGAAGCGGGCATGGGTGCACGGCATACCTTGGGCCTGCTTGAGGAGCTTTCCCAGAAAAAGCGCCCAGTGCACGTGGGTGAATCCCTGGCGGGCAGCTTCGCGCAGGGCGAAGGCCACGTGGTCGGCCACCTGCACGGCGGACGCAGGTGCCGGGAAGTGGGCGCGGAAAAACCGTTCGGATCTGCCGCCGGTGGCATAGAGCACCTGCTTTGCTCCTGCAGCCCGGGCCACGGCGAGTTCGGCGCGGATGGTGGCCCGCCAGGCGCCGTGGCTGAAGGGTTTGACCGTGCCGCGGGTGCCGAGGATGGAAATGCCGCCCAGGATGCCGAGGCGCGGGTTCATGGTCTTCTGGGCTATGGCTTCGCCGTTTTCCACGCTGATGGTCACGTGCACGCCGCCGTAGGGGAGTACTTCGCGCACCGCTGCGGCAATCTGTCTGCGGGGGGCGGGGTTGATGGCCGCTTCGCCCACAGGGAGCACAAGGCCGGGGCGGGTGACGCGGCCCACTCCAGGGCCGCCGTGGATGAGCACTTCGGTGCCTGTGGGGTCCCAGGTGAGCTGGGCGTGGATGTGGGCCCCGTGGGTGGCGTCCGGGTCGTCCCCGGCGTCTTTGATGACCACGGCTTCCGCAGTGTCTGCAGTGCGCAGGAGGCGCGCCACGGGGATGCGCAGCCTTCCGCCCGCAGGCAGGGGGACGTCCACCTCGGTGGGGGACGCCTCTTCCAGCAAGACCAGGGCCGCGGCTTTGGCCGCGGCCGCTGCTGCGCTGCCGGTGGTGAATCCCGTACGCAGGGCAGGAGGCATGGGCGTGGGATTACTCTTTGGGGTTGGGGAGGATGAGATTGAGGACGACGCCGGTGATGCCGGCCAGGCCGATGCCGCTGATGGTCACCTCGCTGATGCCAAAACTCATGCCGCCGATGCCGAAGACGAGGATCACCGCCACGATGGCGAGGTTGCGGGCCTGCATGAGGTCTTCACCAGCCCGCACCAGGGTGTTGATGCCCACCACGGTGATGGCGCCGAAAAGCAGGATCATGATGCCGCCCATGACCGGTGCCGGGATGCTCTGCAGGCACGCACCGAGTTTTCCCACAAAGGCGAGCAGGATGGCGGTGATGGCGGCCCAGGTCATGATGGCTGGGTTGAAGGCGCGGGTCAGGGCTACGGCGCCGGTGACCTCGGAGTAGGTGGTATTGGGCGGCCCCCCCAGGCAGGATGCCAGGGTGGTGGCCAGGCCGTCGCCAAGCATGGTGCGATGCACGCCGGGGTCTTTGAGAAAGTTTTTCCCCGTCACCGAGCTGATGGCCAGGATGTCGCCGAAATGTTCGATGGCCGGGGCAATGGCCACAGGCACGATGAAGAGCACGGCCTCCCAATTCCATTGCGGAAAAGTGAAATTGGGGATCGCAAACCACGGTGCGGCGCTGATGGCGTCGAAATGCACCATGCCCAGGAAGAAGCTCACCGTGTATCCGGCGACGATGCCCACCAGGATGGGGATGAGCTTGAGGATCCCGCGGCCGAGGAGCGATGCGGCGATGGTGGCGACGAGGGATATCATGGAGACCGTGAGGGCGTCGGCGCGGGGGAAGAGTTCTGCGCTGCCATCGCCGGTCTTGCCCACGGCCATGAAGACCGCCACCTTGGCCAGGATGAGACCGATGACCATGATCACCGGCCCGGTGACCACGGGGGGCAGCAGCCGGTGCAGCACGCCGACCCCGCGCCAGCGGATGAGGCCGGCGAGAAGGACGTAGACCAACCCTGCGGCCGCAAGGCCGCTCAAAGTCTGGGGGATGCCCCAGGTCTGCGCCCCGTAGATGATGGGCGCGATGAAGGCAAAGGAAGACGCCAGAAATACCGGGACCTTTCCTTTGGTGATGACCTGGAAGAGCAGGGTGCCGGCCCCGGCGGTGAAGAGCGCCACGTTGGGATCAAGGCCGGTCAAGAGCGGGGCAAGGACCAGGGCGCCGAATGCCACGAAGAGCATTTGGGCCCCCAGGAGGCAATCCTGGAACCGAAAGGAATAGTCCGTGCTGCCGGTTGTCATGATGGAACCTCACAGGGTTGAGGGTGGAACAAAAAAGCCGCCTCCAGGCGGCTTGGATTACTTGGTGCCGAAAATCTTGTCACCGGCGTCGCCAAGGCCGGGGAGGATGTAGCCGTGCTCGTTGAGGCGTTGGTCGACGGCGGCCACGTAGATGTCCACGTCCGGATGGTTTTGGGTGATGCGGGCGATGCCTTCCGGCGCGGCCACCAAGAAGAGGCCGCGGATACTGGTGCACCCTGCCTTTTTGAGGCAGCGGATGGTGGCGTCCAGGGTGCCGCCGGTGGCGAGCATGGGGTCGAGGATGATGGCCATGCGGTCATGGATGTTCTTGGCCAGTTTCACGTAGTATTCCACGGGCTCCAGGGTGGCTTCGTTGCGGTAGAAGCCCACCACGCTCACCTTGGCCCCGGGGATGAGATCGAGCACCCCGTCGAGCATGCCGAGCCCCGCACGCAGGATGGGCACTACCGTGACCTTCTTGCCCTTGATGACATCCACCTCCACCGGGCCTGCCCATCCCTGGATGATGCGTTTTTCCGTCTGGAAGTCCTTGGTGGCCTCGTAGGTGAGCAGCCGCGCGACCTCGGAGGCGAGCTCGCGAAAATTCTTGGTGCTGATGTCCTGTTTGCGAAGCAGCCCCAGTTTGTGTTTGATGAGCGGGTGTTCTGCCACGTACACGGCCATGGGAAACCTCCAGGAATGGATTGCGGTCAAACCGATCTCTGTTAGCTTGTGGGGGTGTTCGGGTCAAGGAAGAAATCTGAAGAAATTTGTGGGACGCCGGTGCCCCGGTGACGGTGGACAGCCGAATTTTTTGATGTTTTTCGGGATGTTCGTGGACGCATGGGGAAAAAGGGGCGCCCAGCGGCGCCCCACGGGAGCCGCTATACCTGGGCCCCTTGGTTCTGCATGGCCTGTTCCCGCACCTTGGCCACGATGTCTTCCTTGACCGCGTGCATGCGGTCCGCGGCGTGGAGAAAGGCGTCCAGCGGGATGGCGATGCGAAATCCCGGCTCCAGGGTGTATTCTTTGGTCTCGGGATTGACGCTGCCCAACCGGGCGAATTCCATGCGGACGATGCCCTGGTGGATGTGGATGTTGGTCAGGCGTTCGGTGAACATGTCGAACATCGATGATCTCCTTGAATGAGAGTGATTGAACGTTGGGGCTTCGTGGCATCCTCACTTGGGGGCGTCAAGGGTGTTGTCGGCGGCCTCCTCGGGGAGGGCGTACCGCCGCAGACGCTGCCACAGTTGGGCCACGCCAAGGCCGGTGCGGCTGGACACGGCAAGGGGCGGTTCTGGCCTGCCGAGAATGTCCGCCCAGCGCCGTGCAACCTGAGCGCGCTCTTTGAGAGACGTCTTGTCCGCCTTGGTGAGTACGGGAAGGAGGGGGATATGGTGTTCTTGGGCGTAGGCTACCAGGTCCATGTCCAGTTGCTGCGGGGCAAGGCGGCTGTCGAGGAGCACCACCAGGGCGCGCAAGTGGGGGTTGTCCGTGAGGTAGGCGTGGATGAGGCGCGCCCAGGCATCGCGGTCGGCGTGGGAGGCGCGGGCATAGCCGTATCCGGGCAGGTCCGCGAGATAGAAGTCCCCCGGAGTGACACGGTAGAGGTTGATGCTCCGGGTCTTTCCCGGGGTGCTGCTGGTTTTCGCCAGTGTCCGTCGTCCGGCCAGGGCATTGACGAGGCTCGACTTGCCGACGTTGGAGCGCCCTGCCAGGGCCAGTTGCGGGGCGTCTGGCAGCTGCATTTGCGAAGGGGTATAGATCGTGGATTCGAGAGACAGGGTGTGGTGCATGATCGGGAGAATGGTTGACGCTTCCCGGCCTGTTGGGGCACAGCAAGCAATATTTTATTGAGGATTGATGTGGAGACCATACCGAGCAACCCTACGGGGGGCAACCACAAAACCAACGGGGGAACCCATGCGGATGGGAAAGATTCTTGGATTGTGTCTGGCGGCGCTGCTGGCGGCCTGCTCTTCGGCTCCCATGCAGGGCGCGGACGGTGTGTCGCCCGCGGCCTCGTCCTGGATGACGCCGGATTTGCGGCATGAAGAATCCGCGCAGGTGACGGTGCGTATCAGTCCGCAGGAACTGCGGGGAGTGGTGGACCGTGATGCCGAAATCTGGCGTCGGGGGCGGCAGACGGTCATTGCCAAGCTTGCCACGGACTTCTTGATGCGGCGCATGGTGCTGCCCATTACGCCTTCCGCCAATACCCTGGGCGAGATGGAAACCTACAGCCAAAAGGGCGCCCTGACTGTCGCGCCGGAAGAGGCTACTGGGGACTTTGTGCAGTCCTTTCAAGGTCGTTTGGTGCTCGATGTTGGTGCGGCAGCGGCAGGTCGCGTGGTGGGCCTGGAGACGGACGGCTATATGGCGGGCAGCCAGCAGCGGGTGTATGTGGCCTTGCCCGTCCAGTCCCTGGGACTGCCCACCTATGTGGCGCTGTTCAAGGCGCAGCCGGAGGCCGGTGAGGGATGGTACCGCCTGGGGGCCATCGGTGAGGTGACGCAGGTCAACGAAGCGTTCATGAACGGCAACATTCCCGCCGTGTTGGGCAATGTGGAGATCCTCATGGCAGACCGGGAGACCGAGGTGGGAGATGTGGCAATACCGCTCTTTGCCTCGGTGGAGGTCGTGGAGCAGAATCGCGGCGCATCGGCCGCCTCGGACGAGGTGGTGGTGACTCCGCACTTCATGCCCACGGTGACCGAGCCGAAGATCAAGAAGTAGCCTTTCATCCGTAGAAGTCCCATGGCGTTTGCGCCTGTCTGGATCTTGGGGGCCGTGGCCGGAGCCTACGGCCCCCATGTGCTGTGGCAGCCGCTGTGGGTCTCCATGGCGCTGGCAGCCGCCCTCCTGTGGCGCATGGCGGTGGAACGCGGCCGCCTTCCGCAGCCTCCCCGCATCGTTCGTTGGATGCTTGCCGGTGCGGCCATGGCCGCCGTGGTGGCCACTCATGGCCGTACCTTTGCCCTGGATGCGGGTACGGAGCTTTTGTGTCTGGCCGCGGGCCTTAAGGTGCTGGAGGCCCGGAGCCGGCGGGACATGGTGCTCGTGGTGTTGGTGGCGTACGTTTTGGCCGCCACCCACGTGCTTTTTGCCCAACATTTGGCGGCCGCCGTCTATATGCTGGCAAGCGTCGTGCTCTCCACGGCGGCCCTTGGCAGTATGACGGCGCGCCGTCCCTGGCGTGAGGACCTGCGCGTCGGCGTCTTGGTGGTGCTGCAAGCCCTTCCCTTGGCGCTTGTGGCCTTTGTAGCCATGCCCAGGTTGTCCGCAGGGGTGGTGGGACTGCCGGTGGGCCGTGCCCCGCAGGGGGGCACCGGGCTTGCGGAGACGGTCCAGCCCGGAAGTATCGGTCGCCTCGCCCAATCCTCGGAAGTGGCCCTGCGGGTGGCCATGGACGGGGAAACCCCGCCTCGAACCGATTGGTATTGGCGGGCCGTCGTGCTCGACAGCGTGGATGCCGGTGGGGTGTGGCGCCAGCGCCGCAGCCCGGCCCTGTGGCAGGACGCGCCTGCTGCCCGCTGGCAGGGACGCATCACCTTGGAGCCGCACCAATTGCCCTGGCTCATCGCCCTGGACGTGCCGGTTGCAGCGCCCCCGGGGGCCCGGCTGGATCAATGGGGGCGGGTACGCTGGCCGCGCCCGGTGCGCGACCGGATCGGTGATGGGGGGCCGGGGTGTTCGGGGGCGCCGCCTTGGGACGGGGATCCTGCCCGGGCGTCTCTGCCCTCTGGGCCTGCCCCACGCACCCGCCCGCCTCGGGGCCCTGGGCGGGGCGGG
>DPEO01000007.1:0-1272 GCA_003530935.1 Desulfomicrobiaceae bacterium
CACCCGGGGCGAGATCGTCTCCCGCACCATCACCACCGGCGGGACCATCATCGCCCGGGGCGAGATCATCGGCAATGCCGTGCCCGCACGGGGGCATCTCGAATGCAAGGGGCTCATCTTGGGGGACGGTGGCATCATCCACGCCATCCCGGAGCTGCGAGGCACCCGCGCGGGCGTGGAGCTTTCGCACGAAGCTGCGGTGGGGAAGATCGCCCAGGAAGAGATCGAATATCTCATGGCGCGTGGATTGGATGAAGACGAGGCCACCGCCACCATCGTGCGCGGTTTTCTCAACGTGGAGATCATGGGGCTGCCGCAGGAGCTGCGGGATTCCATCGACGCCACCATCGCCGAACTGGACGCCCACGACGCCATGTAATGCCGGGTACCCGCACGCATCTGGTTTGCGGTATAAGTCTTGGAGCGGCGGCGTGGTACGCGTTGCGTGCCGCGCACCGCTTCGATCCCTCGCCGACATCGTTGGCGGCCCTTGCCGCTTGTGTGGCCTTGGGGTCGGTGTTTCCGGATGTGGATACCGATTCCAAGGCCCGGCGTTTTTTTTACGCCGCCTTGTTTGTGCTGGACGCCGCCTTGCTGCTCTCCGGACAGGTGCGTTGGGCGGCGGTCTTGGGGCTGGTGGCTATGCTGCCCGCCATGGGCGCGCATCGGGGATGGACGCATCGTTGGTGGGCGGCGCTGGTGGTGCCGCTTGCGGTGCTGGGGGTGGCCGCCTGGCTTTTTTCCTGGCCACCTCCATCCTTGGGTCCGTACTACGCCGCCACGGTGCTTGGATATGCGAGCCACCTGGTGGTGGACCGCTTGTTCTAACGGACCTCTAGGGCCGGAGCTTGGCATAGAGCCGTAAGTACAGGTCTCCCTGCCACGGTCCAAGCCGACGGCCCAGACCTTTGAGGCGAATGGGCTTTCCCATGCGAAAATCCCAGGGAAGGGTGAGCTCTATAGTGCGGGTTTGCCACGATAGCGGCAGGCGCAGCGACAGGCGTAGCCGGGACCCAGGGGTGAGGTTGCGGGCCGGGACCTCCATGCTGTGGTGCACATCCAGTTGCGAGCGCGCCCAGTTTTGGAGGCGCGCCTTGAGCGAGGTCGGGGCAGGACTTTGGGGCCGTGCGCCCATCTCGGCGTTGCCCTCTTCCACCACGCTGGCGCCGGTACGCAGTTTCCGGAAGATATCTTCAAAGACCTGTTTGGCGAAGGGGTCGTTCAAGATATCGCGCAGGATCTCTTCGTGGCGGGCGGAGAAGAACTCCGGGC
>DPEO01000007.1:1574-3082 GCA_003530935.1 Desulfomicrobiaceae bacterium
GGCCTTGCGTGGACGAGGGCCGCTCCAGATGGCGCTTGAGGGTGACGTAGGCCTCGTTGATGCGGGTGAAGCGTTCTGCGGCGACGCGGTCTCCTGGGTGAAGATCCGGGTGGTAGCGGAAGGCCAGGCGCCGGTACGCGGCCTTGACCGCGTCGAGATCCGCGTTGGGAGGCACTTCGAGCAGCCGGTAGCACTGGGAAAGGGTGGGGCGGCTCATGCCTCGTCCTCCGGAGGCAGTACCAGGGCGGCGGCTTCATCGGCGCGTCCGCTTTTGAGCAGTCCATGTTTCCGGAGGTAGCTGCGGCCTTCTTCGGCAAAGCGGGCGTGGCCGGCAGCCGGATTGATTCCCGGACAGGCGTCTTGGGCCAGTTCCCAACTGACGGCATCGAGGATATTGCCCCGGAAAAACGGCCAGGCGCGGCAGATGTCCGGCTTGGCGACGTGGACCCCACAGCCCACTCCGTTGACGAAAAAGACACAAAATCCATCCTCCCGGCAGCGTAGTACCCACTTGCGGCCTTGGGGTTGGGCGTATTGGGCGGTGAAGGCGCTTTCCTCCATGCCGAGATGGGCTGCCAGGCGCTGGCGTTCCGGGGCGGAGACGACGATGCCGCCTTGCCCTTGGCAGCACTGCCCACAGCGCTGGCACGTAAAAACGTCCATGCATCCTCCTTGTGTCTGCTGGCGGTGCCTTGGGCTTCAAGCACAGGCCATGGGCTTTGGCAAGCTGGGCTTGACCGTCCCCGACGCCCCCCGGTAGCGATACCTTCACGAGGTGCTTATGGAACGACTGACGCCTGCGCGTGCTTTGTATCTTTGGGATATGCACGATGTGTTCAGCCTGGGGCGCTTGGCGCACCAGCGCCGCATGGAGCTGCATCCAGACCCTGTGGTGACGTACATCGTGGATCGCAACATCAATTACACGAATGTCTGCTCCTGTGGATGTCGTTTTTGTGCCTTTTATCGTCCACCAGGAGACCCGGAAGGCTACGTGCTTTCCACAGAGGATTTGCTCGCCAAAATTCAGGAAACCGTGGATCTCGGCGGGTATCAGATTCTGCTGCAAGGCGGGATGCACCCCGACCTTCCCCTGTCGTGGTACGAAGAGATGCTGCGCGCCATCAAAAGGGTATATCCCGAGGTGGCGGTCCACGGCTTTTCCCCGCCGGAAATCTGGTTTTTGAGTCAGCAGGAAGGGCTTCCCGTGACCGAGGTGTTGGGTCGGCTGCGGCAGGCAGGGCTCGATTCCATGCCTGGCGGCGGGGCGGAGATCTTGGTGGACGCGGTGCGGGCGCGGGTATCTCCGCGTAAATGCACGGCGGCCCAGTGGTTGGCAGTCATGGAAGCGGCCCATGCCTTGGGCATGCGGACCACGGCCACCATGATGTTCGGCGCGGGAGAGACCATGGCCCAGCGGTTGGAGCACCTGGAGCGGCTGCGCGCCCTCCAAGACAAGACCGGCGGGTTCACGGCCTTCATCCCCTGGACGTTTCAGCCGAAAAACA
>DPEO01000168.1 GCA_003530935.1 Desulfomicrobiaceae bacterium
CGCCACTGTGGTGGGGATCTTCGTGTACCATGCCACGGCCACTCGGGAGGAAACCATTGTCCAAGTGGGCCGCATCATGACGGAGGACGCCAAGGACAAGATCAAGGTGGCCACGCATTCCATGGCCATGGCCTTGGCCGCTACCTTGAAGGGCGTCACTGATCCGGCGGCTCAGCAGGAGCGTATCAACGCCCTGGTGGACCCCATCCGCTTTGAGGCCGATCAGTCCGGCTATTATTTTGTGTGCCGCAATACCACCGTGGTGCGGGATCGCCCAAGCCGGAGCTTACGGGCAAGGACCTGGGTGAGACCAAGGACGTGCACGGCAAATTTTTTGTTCGCGAACTCCAGAAGATGGCCCTGGCTGGCGGTGGTTTTGTGGAGTACGTCTTCGCCAAGCCCGGCAAGGGAGACCAACCTAAACTCGGCTACGCGGAGCAGATCCCGGGCACCGACCTGTGGGTGGGCACTGGGGTGTACATCGACAATGTCGCCGATGCCCAGGCTGCCATGGCTGAAGAGCTGCGAGCGGGCTCCCGCCGGGCCCTCATGACGGTGCTTGGCATCGTTGCCGCTGGGCTTGCGTTCATCATCTTGCCGCTGACACTGTGGTTGACGCGCTCCATCACCCAGCCCATCGCGCGCATGACGCTCATGCTCAAGGACATCGCCGAGGGCGAAGGCGACTTGACGCGTCGGCTGACCGACACTTCAGGTACCGAAACCCAGGTGTTGGCGGAATACTTCAACCATTTCGTCTCCCGGGTGCACGATATCGTGCGCGACGCCGCCGAAAATGCCCGTGCCTTGGCCAGCGCAGCGGAGAATCTGCTGCAACTTTCCCGTGGACTTCGGGATAATTCCGGCGCCATGAATACCAAGAGCGATCTAGTGGCTGCGGCCACGGAAGAGATGAGCGCCAACATGCGTTCTGTGGCCTCGGCCATGGAAGAGTTCTCGGTGAACATCACCACCGTGGCCACGGCCGCAGAGGAGATGAGCGCCACCATCGGCGAAATTGCCGCCAGCGCCACCAAAGCCAAGGGCATCGCCGGCGATGCCGTGGCCAAGGCCGCGCAGGCGTCGTCGCGGGTGGGGGATCTGGGCGTAGCTGCCGAGGAGATCGGCAAGGTCACGGAAACCATCATGGCCATCTCGTCCCAGACCAATCTCCTTGCCCTCAACGCCACCATCGAGGCGGCCCGGGCGGGCGAGGCAGGCCGAGGATTTGCGGTGGTGGCCAATGAAATCAAGGAACTCGCCCAGCAGACCGCCAAGGCCACCGAAGAGATCCGCCAGCGCATCGATGGCATCCAAAACGCCACCGGGCTGACGGTGCATGACATCCAGGCCGTGACCCAAGTCATCCACGACGTGGACAACATCGTCGGCACCATTGCCGCGGCGGTGGAAGAGCAGAGCGTCACCACCCGGGACATCGCCGACAACGTGGGTCAGGCGGCCGCCGGGGTGCAGGAAGTCAACGAAAATGTCGCCCAGGCGCAAACCGCCACGGGCGAGATTGCCCGCGACGTGGTCGGGGTGAGCGAAGATTCCGCCAAGATTGCGGGCAACGCCAGTACGGTACAGGAAAGCGCTGAGATGCTGGCTACCTTGGCGGAGCGGCTACGGGGCCTGGTGGGACAGTTCAAGATCTAGATGCGTATCTATCTGGTGGGCGGGGCGGTTCGGGATATGTTCCTCGGCCGCCCTGTGCAGGACCGCGACTATGTGGTGGTGGGCGGCTCCGAGGCAGAGCTTATGCGCCGCATCCCCGGGCTTACCAGGGTCGGCCGTCGCGAGCCGGTATGGGTGCGGCAGGGCGAGGAATATACCTTGGCCCCGGAGGCGGACATTCACGCCAATCTTGCCTCCCGCGATCTCACCATCAATGCCCTGGCCCTGGACGAAGACGGGCAGGTGATCGCCCTGCCTGGGGCCATGGAGGACCTCTCCGCCCGGGTGCTGCGGCCGGTGGCCGCGGCCAACATCATGGCCGATCCCGCGCGTTTGGTGCGTGCGGCCCGCTTTGCCGCCCAGTTTCCGGATTTTCGCGTGGATGTTTCCTGGGAAGAGATTGCCCGAGCCATGCCCGAGACGGCCCTGGGTGCGGTGGCGGCGGAGCGGGTTGGGGCGGAGGTGCGTAAAGTCTGCGCGGCCCCGGCGCCGGGGCGGTTTCTGCGCCTTGCCGCTGCCTGGGGGGGACTCCAGCCGTGGTGCGCCATCTGGCATGCTGCAGCCAGCATCCCGGCAGGCCCAAAACCGTACCATCAGGAAAGTCTCCTCGAACATACGGCCCAAGTCATGGACGCCTGCGCTGGAGATCCTCTGGCCGTATGGATGGCCCTCACCCACGATATGGGCAAGACCGCCACACCGGAAGAGTTCTGGCCCCGGCATCATGGGCATGAGCGCCGCGGCGAAACCTTGGCCCGTGAGTGGGGGCGCAGGCTGCGTTTGCCTTCGGCGTGGATTCAGGCCGGGGCGCTGGCGGCGCGGTGGCACATGGCCGCAGCGCGGTATGCGGAGCTCAAGGCAGCCACCCGGGTGCGGCTGGTCACGGAGCTTGCGCGTTCTGGGCTCCTTTTCCCGTTTGCCCGGCTCGTGCAGGCAGACCACGGCCTGGATGTGCGGGAGTGGATGGAGGAAGACTTGCGCCGCATCCAGGCCGTGCGCTTACCCCTACATCTGCAGGGGATTGGGAAAAAGAGCGGCGAAGCGTTGCACGCCCTGCGCTGCGCCGCCCTTGCTCCTGTCAGCCAAGAAAGCCGCTCATCAGATAGACGCTGAGCATCAGCCCCATGAAGGCCACGGTGGCGTTGACGAAAATCCCCCACGAACGGTGGTAGCCGGTGGGAATTTCCTCTGGACGTAAGCTTTGGAGGAGTTTGCGGTGCTGCACCAGGGAGAGCATCGCCACGACCACGCCCAGGAGAATGAACCCCTGTCCTCCCACGAAGGAAAGGCCTCGCTGCATGGGGGAAGTGGTCTCCTGGGCGTAGATGCTCAAAAACAGTCCAAAACGCTCCACGGCAAAACCAAAGGCCATAAGCGAAATGGACGTGCGGTTCCAGGCCATGAGGGTCCGCTCGGCGGCGAGGAGCACTCGCGGGTCGTGGAGGTCGGACATCGTCGTCTCCGTTTACGCCTTGCGTTTGCGGGCGTGCATGGGGATATAATCCCTTTGGGTCGGCCCCATATAGATTTGCCGGGGGCGATGGATGCGGGCATTGGGGTCTTGGAATTGCTCATGCCAATGGGCGATCCAGCCCGGCATGCGGCCCATGGCGAACATCACCGGGAACATGTTGGTGGGGATCCCCAAGGCGCGCAGAATGATGCCGGAGTAGAAGTCCACGTTGGGGTAGAGCTTGCGCTCCACGAAGTAGTCGTCGGACAGGGCGATGTCTTCCAGCTCCTGGGCGATTTCCAAGAGATCGTCCTGCACGTTGAGGGAGGTGAGTAGCCGTTTGGCTGCCGCCTTGAGGACCTTGGCTCGAGGATCGAAATTCTTGTAAACCCGGTGTCCAAAACCCATGAGGCGGAATTCCTTGCGTTTGGCCCGCTCCACACATTCCCGCACGGAAAAGTCGCCGTCACGGATCTGTTCGAGCATCGTGAGCACCGCGGAATTGGCCCCGCCGTGGAGACGGCCCCAGAGGGCGGAAACCCCTGCAGACACCGAGGCAAAGAGATTGGCCTCGCTGGAGCCCACCATGCGCACCGTAGAACACGAGCAATTCTGTTCGTGGTCCGCGTGCACCAGCAAAAAGAGCGACAGAGCGCGCAGGGCTTCGGGACTGGGGGTGTATTCCCGGTAGGGCACGGAAAACATCATGTGGAGGAAGTTTTCGCAGTAGGAGCGGCGAGGATCAGGATAGATAATCGGTAATCCCCGTGACTTGCGGTAGCTGAAGGCCGCAATGGTGCGCACTTTACTGATGAGTTTGGCCACGGCCTGGCGGAATTCTTCATCAGAGCGGATTTCCAGGAGATCGGGGTAGTAGGTGCACAGGGAGTTGATGACCGCCGCCAGGCAGACCATGAAGTGGCCTTTGGGGGGGATGCCCTCGCAGTTATGTAGGCATTCCTCCGCTACCAGTGGAATTCGGCTTCGCTCTTCTGCGGTCAAGCTATACAGTCTCAGTGGTAGCGGTATCGTTAAGCCGTAGAATTTCACCGCTGACTTATATAGCCGACTAAGCGACGTTGACAGTCAGTGACTGTGGAG
>DPEO01000028.1:0-30095 GCA_003530935.1 Desulfomicrobiaceae bacterium
GGGATTGCCCGCCGGGCCGCCCAACAGCACCGGAGTAAGGCCAAACCGACGCAAATGGCCGCCGACCCCGGCCCAAAGGACGGCATCCGGTCGCTTGGCCGCAGGGCTCGCCCCGAGAAACAGGCCGATTTTGTCCGAAGGAGGGCGGCGCGGCGCATCCCAGCGGGTGGCCGCCATGCGCTCCATGGGCACGGCGTCCAGGGCGTAGAGATCGGCCCAGTGGAAGCGATTATGCCGGTTGGCGTGCACCAGGCTTGCCCGGTAGCGGTGCCAAAATCCGTGAATGCGCAGCACCCCGTCGCGGCGCACAAGCCCCAGCACCCGCCGGGCAACGATGGCGCCGGCCAAGGCCGCTCCAGCCTCGGCATGACCCAGGTGGAGCACGAGGTGCGCCGGGGTGGCGCGCAGTTCCGCATCGTCTGCGGGGCCCAGGAGCCGCACCCCGGAAGGCATGAGCCCCCGCGCCAAGGCGGCAAATTGCGGCTCCGCGCGCAGCCACAGCGGATGACCGGGGAAAGTGCGCATCAGCCACAAAAGCAGGGGGAAGGAGAGGACCACATCCCCCAAACGCTGCATCTGCAAGACAACGAGAGGCTCAGTCATGGGCTTGGCGTGTGCCCGGCGCCGCAGATCCGCAGGCTCCGGGCGCGCTGGAGCTCAATGTACCGGCAAAACACCGCTTGCAGCACCTAGCCGCCATACCACTGCCGCATGGCGGAAACCAAGGTGGCAAGCCGCACGTCGTAGGTGTGGTCCCGAAGCACCCGCTTGCGGGCAGCCTGGATAACGGCATGACGCTGGGCGTCGTGGGAAAGATAGTAGCGCACCAAGTCATCAATCTCTTCTGGGTCGCTGTAGCAGACCACCTCCCGGCCCAAGGCAAAGAGATCTTCCATCTGGCGACGGTAGTCGGTGAGGAGAAAGGCTCCACAGGCCGGCACGTCGAAGACTCGCTGGTTCACTGCCCCTTTCATCTGCAGGCTGGTGCAATTGAAGTTCACCCGCACCTGCGGATACAATCCAGGGAGCTCGCTGTAGTAGCTTACCTCGGGATGATAGTGCCAGCCGCGCGCCGGAAGGAGGCGCCGCCACCCCGAGTCCCCCACGATGTGGGGATGAAAAGGCAGGAGCTCGCGCACACATGCATGGCGCCAGTCGCGGGTGGCATGCCAGGTGATGGCGGTCTCCAGGGCGAGCTGACTCTCCGTGGAAAGCGCTTCCATTTGGGTCAGGATGTCTGGATGGTGGGCCGCCACATAGGCCCGCACCGTACGGATGGGGCTTTGGACAAAACCTTCCGCCACCTGAGAAATGCAGGATGTAAGCTCCCGAGGAAGGATCCCCTGACGAGTGCGTGTCTTGTGCACCATGGAGTTGCCCACAAAGGCCACGTCCAGGCGGGGAGCCCCCTGGGGCACAAAACGGGTGGGATCTGTTCCCAGCGGCAGGTAGCGCACATGCGCAAAGCCCATGGCGCGCAGGCCCTCCACCGTGTCCGCATCCCAGGTAAAAAGGGCCACCCACGGAGAGATCGCACTGCGGTAAAGGCCAATGATGAGATGCGGATCGTCCACGAACCACGAAGCCAGAGGGAGCTCCAGCCGGGCCAAGAGATCCGTGAGCACCCCTTCCCGGTCCACGCCCAAGTGATTGACGGTGAGGGCGAAATGGGGCCGAAACTCCACCACGGCCTGCAAAATAGCCTCTACGAACTCCTGCCTTCCCACCTCTTGGCTGGGGAGATCCACCACCCGCACCGCGTACCCCAGGCGGGCGCAGGCGGCCACAAGCTCGCCGTGGAGAAAATAGGCGCTCGCCACCAAAAGGATGCGTGGCCTGCCCTCCTCAAGGCGCGGGGCCCGGGCGCGCTGCCAAAAGCGTGTGTTGCGGCTTGCGGCCAACTGCTCGGCCAAGGTGCGGTAAAAAACAGGATCGAGGCGAGCGTAGAGCGGATGCACGATGGGCACCAGGGGCAGGCCTCCCAAATCCATCTGCCAGCGCGTCAAGGCCGCAAGCACGGCCTCGAGGTCCGCATGCCGGCACCACAAGACCTCGTGCGGAAGGCGGATACCCAAGGCTTCGGCAAGCCCAGCTTCCTTATCCACCACCGCCACCGGCAGTCCCATGCGCAAGGCAGCGGCAACGCCCGCCCCCAGTCCCGCGCCCAAGAAGACCACGGCCTCGCCCTTCTGGGGCCGCGCCGCGGCCAACAGATCTTCCTCCAAGGCAGGCCCCCGGCGGCCATTCATGCGCCAGCGCTTGCCCGCCACCTCCACCACAGCGTCCACGAGCGCGCCGTCTTTTCCGCGCACGGGCCAGACCTGCATGGGCTACCAGGCCCCCTTTTCTGCAGCGCGGTGGAAATAGAATTCCACCCGCCGGTTGGTGGCGCGATTGGCCTCCGAGGTATTGGGCATTAAAGGCCGGGTATCGGCATACCCCACTGCCTTGAGGCGCGAAGGCGCGATATGGCCATGGGTGATGATGTAGTTGAGAGCCGCCGCAGCCCGGGCCGCGGACAGCTCCCAGTAGGACCCAAAGCCCCCCAGGGGCTCGGAGTCGTCGGTATGCCCGCGCACCACCACATCGAAATTGAAGTTGACGAGGATGGTGATGACCTCTTCAAGCACGCGGGAAGCTTCCGGCTTGAGCTTCGCCGATCCTGGGGCGAACAGGGCGCCGCTTCCCACCCGCACCAAGACACCTTTGTCGTCAGGGGTCACCTGGGCCTGCTTGGCGAGCTCCTGATCCTCCTGAAACATGGCGGAGATCTGCAGCGAAAGCTGCATGATCTTGCGCGACTCGCTGTCGAGCTTCACCTCCTCGCGCTCGTATCTCGAGGGAGAATAGGCCACATACGTATCCATAGGACGATCCGTCTGCACACCAAAGGCATCCCGAATGGAGCCCATCATATCCTTGAACTTTTGGAGGTCCATGTTGGCAAAGGAAAGGAGCAGGATGAAAAACGTCAACAGCAAGGACATGAGGTCCCCAAAGGTGGCCAGCCATTCGGGCAAGCCGTCGGGGCACACGCACTCCGGACATTTCTTGGGGGCTTCCTCGGACATCACTTACTCCCTTCGCGCAAGGCCGGGGCCAGAAATGCCTCCAGTTTATCCTGAATGATTCTCGGGTTTTCCCCGCGCAGCACCGACAAGATGCCTTCTACGGCGATCTCCATGTAGAAAGCCTCGGCCGCGGAACGCTCGCCCAGCTTGGTGGCGATGGGGATGAAAAGGACGTTGGCGAGCACCGCGCCGTAGAGGGTAGTGAGCAAGGCCACGGCCATGGCCGGACCAATGGCCGAAGGGTCATCCAATGTCTGCAGCATGGCCACCAGACCGATAAGAGTGCCGATCATCCCAAAGGCCGGGGCCATGGAGCCCATGCTCTTGAGAATGGCCTGCCCCGAGCCGTGGCGCTGGCGCATGAAATTGATCTCCGTCTCCAGTACCGAACGCACGAGACTCTCCTGGGTACCGTCCGCCACGAGGAGCACTCCTTTCTTGAGAAAAGGATCATCCACGCTGGCCTTCTCCAGGGCCACCAGGCTTTCCCGCCGGGCAAGTTCCGCCAGTTCCACGATCTTCTTGATGAGATCTTTGGGATTCGGATCCTTGGCAAAAAAGGCCTTGAGCATGACCTTCACCATACCCAATACCGCGCCCATGGGGTACATGATGAAGGTCACGGCCACAGTGCCACCGAAGACGATGAGCACCGACGGGATGTCTACGTAGGCCCCAATGCTCCCCCCCATGAAGATGGAGCCCAAAATCAGACCAAAAGCTGCAACAATGCCTATAAGGGTTCCGATATCCATAGGTCACCTTATGGTGCTCTTGTTTACTCTTTCTTGCCGAGGGCAGGACTGCGCACGACAATCTCGTCGTCAGCCAACTCGAAGCGCACGTTGCGCAAAAAATCATTCACCTGCAGCCGGGCGGTGCCAATGGAGATGGTGATCCCAGGCCGCACCTCGCCGGGCGCCACCACCACAGCGCGGGCAAAAAAGCGCTCGTGGAGCCGCTCGCGCATGCCTACCACCTTGTTCTGCAACGCGCGCATCTTGCGCTCCACAGTGGCCAGGCGCGGGGCGTACTCCGCGGCATAGGTGGAATTTTTTGCCATTTCCCGCTGCAACTCTTTGCTCATCGGCCCCAAGCGGGCAAGTTCCCGCTCCAAGCGCTCCACCTCGCCCATGAGTTCGGCATCGAAGCCAAGTACCAACTCCGTGGGGGTGCCCAGCCCGCCGCCCAGTTGCCCGCCCACAAACACCACCGCCTGGCAGCAGATGCGGCCGCCCACCAACCGGTCGCGCACCGCCAGCTTGCGCTGACAAAACACCTGGGCATGCATGCAGACCTTGTCCACCAGGATGGAGTCCCCGGCCCAGAGGGTCGCGTTCTCACAAAATCCCACGCGAATGTTTTTGCCGGCCCGAAGCACCCCGGCGCCGCGCACCCCGCCATCCACCTGCAGGTTGCCGCCGGCCTGCACGGTGGCCGCCTCCACTCCCTCCTGCACCCGCACGTCCCGGCCCACGAGCTCAAAACCGGAACGCACCGATCCATGGACGATGACATCCCCCACAAAATGAACGTTGCCCGTGCACACGCCCACGTCCTGGCGCACGTTGAGCACCCGCTTCACATGGATGAGGCCGCCGTCATAAAAGACGTAGCCATTGGCCGAGGCCAAAAGCTGCAGGGGATTTTGGGGGTGTACCGCACAGTTGCGACCCATGGGGAAACGGGGTTCGGCAAACACCGCCTGCGGCGGCAAGGCGCGCGCCGCTTCTTCGGAGATGGGCACCATCTCCGCCAGCACCTGGCCCTCGATGACGTTCTGCACGTACCCCATATTCTGATGATCCACCGAGCCGTCCTCACGCTGGCGGGGCTTCAAGTTCAGATAGTCGAAATCGGGATCGAAATGGTGTTTGAGAAAATAGGGCATGGGCTAGTCCACGAGGTTGGCATCCACATCGTCCTGGTCGTCGGCTATGCAAAAAAAGTGCAGCATGTTCACAAGCGCCAAGGTCTTGCGCAGCTGCGGCCGCAGACGAAAGAGGATGAGCTTCTGCCCGGATTGGGAGCAGCGGTTGTTGAGGATGACGAAAAAGCCGATGCCAGAACTATCGAGAAAGTCCACTCCCTCCAGATCGAAAATGAGCGTCTTCCAGTTGGGGGCGGCAAACACCGTCTCCATGCGGACCTTGAGGTCCTCCACCACGTCAAAAGTGATTTCTCCGTCATAGCGCACCCACACCTCGGTGCCTTTGGTCTCTACATGCAATTCTGGCATGCGCCCTCCCATCGTTTCTCCAGTGTCAGTACATTGGCACCCTCCATGCGACCGTAGTGTACACGGTCCATGAGAGTGTGGATCAGAAAAAGCCCACGCCCTGAAGAGGAAGTTTCTTCCGGCAGTCCCCATCGCTCCGGCGGGTCAAAGGGGCGGCCGTAGTCCACCACCTGAAAGCGCACCAAGCTCCCAGGGGCCACCGCCACCCGCAACTCGAGGACGCCACCTCCCTCGCCGTAGGCATAGCGGACCACGTTGGCGCACGCCTCCACCACGGCGAGCTCCACGGCGTCCCGCATCTCCGGCGGCATCTCCGCAGCCCATTCCACCGCCTGACGGACTACCTGACGCACCTGGGCCGGCGCCGCCTCGACGCGGAAGACCACACTGCGCCAGGTCGGGTCCGTCTCCACCCAAAGGGCGGTTACGTCATCGGTGAACACCGGCGGCATCTCGCCCGCTTCTTCCAGCCGGTGCATCAAGGCGTCCAGATACACGGTGGGCTCACAGATCGCCTCGGCGGCCAACGCCACAAACCGGTCCACCCCCAGCTGCTCGCCGGAGGCCATCTCCCACTCATACAGGCCGTCGGTGTAGAGCAAAAGGCCCGATCCCGGCGGAAATGCCCGCTCCTCAACGCGAAATTCCAAGGGGAAAAACCCCAGCATGGGAGTGGACGCCGCCAGGGGTTCCACCTGCGTGCCCACACGTAAAAGCCCCGGACAATGCCCGGCGCTGGCAAAACGCAGCCGCCCCAGTGCCGGGTCCACGTCCGCCAGAAAGATGGTCACAAAATCCGATTCATCCCCCACGGTTTCCAAAAGCTGGGTGTTGGTGGTGGCAAGGAGATACTCGATGCTCGCTCCACGGGCCGTGCCTGCGCGCACCACCGTACGCACCATGGCCATGATAAAGGCCGCCCGGGCCCCGTGACCGGACACGTCCGCCACCACCACCCGCACGCCGCCCGAAGGCAGAGACAAACAATCGTAATAGTCTCCACTGGCCAAACCAGAAGGCTGGTAGAGGTGCCGCACCCGAAACCCCGGCACTTCCTGCGCCAAGGACGGCACGAGCTTTTTCTGCAAATCCGCCACAGTGCGCATCTGCGCTTCGATGCGCATGTAGGCCTGCTCCAGTTGCTGCGTCATGCGGATGTGGCGCAAGCCCACCTCCATGCGGGCGCGAAAGACCTCGCGGTAAAAGGGAAGACGCAGACAATCATTGGCCCCGGCGTGGAGCAAGGCGAACTCCCCCGCCGGTGAGAGATCCCAGAACAACACCACGATGAACGTACGGCTGTCGTTGGCCTGCCCCCGGATGTATTCCACCACCTGCCGGGCATCACAAGAGCCCAGCCGCTCGCCGATCACCACGATATCGAAGCGCTCTTCCAGGTAGGCATCCAAGGCGTCAAACCCGTCCTGGGCCTCCGAGAGGACAAAACGCGCGTCCAAGGCGTGGCGCACCAAACGGCGCAGCACCGGATCCTGGTCCACCACCATGACCCGCACGGGTTCGTGCAACCCGGCCGACGCCTGTGCCATGACGTTTACTCCCGGTACTCGGCCTCAGAGCCGGTGTTTTCCGCCACACTCACCCGCACCAGGCGCACCCCGGAGTCTTTCAGGCGCACGGCGAGGCGGCGAAAGATATACTCCGCCAGACGCTCGGAGGAAGGACTCACGCCGGCAAACTCCGGCAGCGCGTTGACATGGGTATGATCCAACTGCCCTGTCACCGCGGCCAGATGCCCTTTGAGCTCCTTGAAGTCCATGAGCATACCTGTCTTGGAATCCAGCACACAGCCCTCCACCTCCACCTCCACGGCAAAGTTGTGACCATGCAGGGCCTCACACGGCCCGCCGTAATGCAGAATCTGGTGCGCCGCGGCAAACCCACCGCGCACCCGCAGCCGCCATACCCCCATCACTGCCCTCCTCGCCAGCACTCGATGTCGCGCCAAAATTGCGGCCCCGCAGCCACGGTGACCCCCGGCCCGCATTGCAGCTGGCAGACGAATTCCGGAGCCACCACCTCCAACACCACCGGCGCAGGGCCCGTGTGGCGGGAAAAGACCTGGGCGAGCCCATCCCAGTCCACGACGTCCGCCAAAGGGACCTCCACCCGCACCGGCTGCGCACTCTCGGCCACGGCCGCGCGCAAAGGCCGCATGTCCCGAGTTACGAGTTTGACACGCACCACCTGGCCATTGTCATCCGTCTCCATGCGCCCCACCTCGGCCTCCACCAGCACGGGCTCCTCTGCGGCAAGCACCTCCCGACACGCGGCAAAGACGTCGCTGAAAAGCACCATCTCGCCGGAGCCGGAAAGGTCTTCCACCTCGGCAAAAGCCATGCGATCCCCCCGCTTGGTGGTGATGGCCTTGAGTCCCGTGACCAGCACGGCTACGCGCACCGCCGTACCTTCCCCAAGTTCCGCGCACGCGGCAAGGGGTGTCAGGTCCATGCGCCGCAGTTCCTCCCGGTACGGCTCCAGGGGGTGCCCCATGAGGTAGAACCCCAAGGCCTCCTTTTCCATACGCAGCTTTTCCGTATCATCAAGGATGCGGACCTCGCCTTCTATGGGGACATCCGCGCCAATGCCGGTCAGGCGGCACGTGGAGGCATCCGCCATGGCCGCAAAGGAGAGCTGGCCGGAGCGCTTGCGCTTGGCCTGCCGCTGGGCCATGGCCATGACCGGCTCCACCGCTGCGAGCAGCAGCCCCCGATGGCAGCCAAAGGTGTCCATGGCCCCGGCCTTGATGAGGGCTTCGAGCACTTTTTTGTTGGCCTTCCGCAAATCCACCCGGCAGCAAAAATCCAGCAGGCTGGCAAATGGGCCGTGGGCGTCCCGTTCCGCCACCATACCCTGCACCGCGGCCTCGCCCACCCCTTTGATGCCCGAGAGCCCATAGCGCACGGCTCCGTCTTCCACCGTGAACTCATAGCGGCTCTGATTCACGTCCGGCGGCAGGATGGTGAGCCCCATGTCGCGGCAGGCGTTCACATGCGCCAAGACCTTATCAGAGTTGGAGACCTCGGAGGTAATGGTGGCGGCCATGAACTCGGCCGGAAAATGTGCTTTGAGATACGCCGTCTGGTAGGAAATGAGGGCGTAGGCGGCGCTATGGGCCTTGTTGAAGCCGTAACCGGCGAACTTTTCCATGAGGTCGAAGATCCAGCCTGCGGCCTCTTCGCTGATGCCGTTTTCTCGAGCGCCGGAGAGGAACCGCGAGCGCTGCTTGGCCATTTCTTCGGGGTTCTTCTTGCCCATGGCCCGGCGCAGGATGTCGCCCTCGCCCATGGAGTAGTTGGCCAGTTCCGAGGCGATCTTCATGACCTGTTCCTGGTAGAGGATCACCCCGTAGGTGTCTTCCAGGATGGGGTGCAGGCGGGGCGCAAGCTCAGGATAGGCGTATTCGATGGGCTTGCGGCCGTGCTTGCGGTCGATGAAGTCGTCCACCATGCCGCTTTCCAGCGGTCCCGGACGATAGAGGGCGAGCAAAGCGATGATGTCCTCGAAGCACGAAGGCTTGAGGCTGCGGAGCACCCGGCGCATGCCTTCGGATTCCAGCTGGAACACACCGTCGGTCTCCCCCCGACACAAAAGCTCGTACGTCGCCGCATCGTCCAGAGGCAAGGTCTCCAAATCCGGTGGAGTCCCGCCCCCGTGGGCGATGAGGCGCAGCGCATCGTGGATCACGGTCAGGGTCTTGAGGCCCAAGAAATCGAACTTGATGAGCCCCACCATCTCCACTTTCTTCATGTCGAACTGGGTGACCACTTCGCCGTTCTTGCCCACATGCAGGGGGAGATACTCCACCATGGGTTCGCGGGAGATGACGATGCCCGCCGCATGCTGGGACGGGTGTCGGGCAAGGCCCTCCAGGCGGCGGGAAATATGGAAGAGCTTGGCAAAGACCGGGTCGTTTTCCACCAAGGCCCGAAGCTCCGGCTCCTGCTCCAGGGCCTTGTCCAAGGTCATCTTGAGGTCATCGGGGATGAGTTTCGCCACCCGGTCGGCGTCCTTGAGCGGAATCCCGAGCACCCGGGCCACATCCCGCACCACGCCTTTGGCCTTCATGGTGCCAAAGGCCACGATCTGCGCCACCCGATCCGCGCCGTATTTTTCCGTCACATACCGAATGACCTCGTCGCGGCGATTGTAGCAGAAATCCACGTCGATATCCGGCAGGGACGCCCGCTCGGCATTGAGAAAACGCTCGAAATAGAGCCGGTACCGAATGGGATCGAGGTCGGTGATGCGCAGGGCGTAGGCCACCAGGGACCCGGCCGCGGAACCACGGCCCGGACCCACCGGAATACCCTGGCTTTTGGCCCAGTTGATGAAGTCCTGCACAATGAGGAAATACGGGGCGAAGCCTTTTTCCGTGATGACCGCCAGCTCATGCTCCAAGCGGTCTCGATATTCCTGGGGATCCACCGCATACGGGAGCTGACGCAGCCGTACTTCCAGACCTTCGCGGGCCAGGCGCTGGAACTCGTCCTCCATGGAACAGCCGTCCGGCACAGCGTAGGCCGGAAAGTGATGCCGACCGAGATCGAACTCCACCTGGCAGAGGTCCGCAATACGGGCGGCGTTTTCCAAGGCCTCGGGCACGTGGGCAAAGGCCGCTTCCATCTCCTCCGGTGGACGAAAGTAAAACGTGTTGGACGAAAAGCGCAGCCGGCCGGGGGTGTCCACGGTCTTGCCCGTGCCGATGCACAGCAAAGCGTCATGGGCCTCGAAATCTTCCCGCTCCAGGTAATGGCAGTCATTGGTGGCCACCAGCGGCAGCCCAAGGATCTGGGCAGCTTCCAAGAGCCGGGCATTGGCCTCCTCCTGCTCCGGAAGTCCGTTTTCTTGGAGCTCCAGATACAAGCGCCCCGGAAAAATGGCCGCGTACTGCCGCGCCACCTCGAGACCAGCGTCCATGCCCACCTGGGTGAGGGTCCACGGAATCTCGCCCTTGATGCAGGCGGACAAGGCAATGAGCCCCTCAGCATGGCGCTTGAGACACTCCTTGTCCACACGCGGCTTGTAGTAAAACCCCTCCAAGAACCCTGCGGAGACCAACCTGACCAGATTGTGGTACCCCACGAGATTTTGCGCCAACAGCACCAGGTGAAAACGGTTTTTATCACTGCGATCGTGCATGTTTCCGGTCACATACACTTCACAGCCGATAATCGGTCGGATACCGTGCTTCTTGGCTTCCAAGTAAAACGGCAATGCCGCAAAAAGATTGCCGTGATCCGTCACGGCGGCGGCCTCCATGCCATAATCCACCGCCCGGGCGCAGAGGTCGCGCAAGCGGATGGCGCCGTCCAGCAGGCTGTATTCCGTGTGGCAATGGAGATGGGCAAATGTATTCATACCAAAAAATACCACGGGCGGCCCCAGGCACACCGGGAGCCGCCCTGGATTTGTCGCGGATCAGAGCAACGCGGCCACCTTGGCGGTGAGCCGTACCAATTGGTGGGTGAAACCCGCTTCGTTGTCGTACCAGACGATGACCTTCACCATGGTGCCGTCCATGACTGCGGTGCATAGGCCGTCCACCACCCCGCCGTAAGGGCTGCCCACATAGTCCACCGAGACCAAAGGCAGTTCCGTATAGCCCATGGGACCGCCTTCCGGGCCGGCGGCCGCGGCCTTGAGGGCCGCATTGACCTCGGCTGCGGTGGTGGGCCGTTCCACTTCGGCCACCAGGTCCACCAACGAGACATTGGGCGTCGGGACGCGCACGGCCATGCCGTCGAGCTTGCCCGCAAGCTCCGGAATCACCAGGGTCACCGCCCGAGCCGCACCCGTGGTGGTGGGCAGGATGTTCATGGCCCCAGCCCGAGCCCGGCGCAAATCCTTGTGCGTGCCGTCCAGAATGCGCTGGCTCATGGTGTAGGAATGGATGGTGGTCATGAGGGCGTGCTTGATGCCAAAGGTGGCGTGCAGAACCTTGGCCACCGGCGCCAGACAATTGGTGGTGCACGAGGCGTTGGAGATGATGCGGTGCTCGGCGGCGAGCGATTCGTCATTGACGCCCACAACCACCGTGACGTCCGGATTTTTGGCCGGCGCCGACACGATCACCTTCTTGGCTCCGCAGGCCAGATGGCGCTCACAGCTCTCGCGATCGGTGAACTTGCCCGTACTCTCCACCACGATATCCGCCCCCACGGAGGCCCAGTCCCAGGCATCCGGGGCATTGCGGGTCACCCGCACCAGCCGGCCGTTGATGGCGAACCCATCCTCGGTGGCCGTCACTTCGCCCGGAAAGATCCCGTGCACGGAATCATACTTGAGCAGATGCGCCAAGGAGGCGTTGTCTCCCCGCGCATTGACGGCCACCAGTTCCAAATCTTCCCGGCCAGCAAGGACGCGGGCCATGTAGCGTCCGATACGACCAAATCCATTGAGAGCGACTCGCACGCCCATCTCTCTTCTCCTTATGCGTCGATTTTATTGCTCGAACCCAAGACGTTGCGGATTTTATGCCGCACCATATCCCGCACCGCGTCCCGTGCCACGCTCAAGTACTGCCGCGGATCGAAGTGGTCCGGATGCTCGGCGAGATACTTGCGGATGGTGGCGGTCATGGCCAAACGGATATCGGTATCGATATTGATCTTGCACACCGCCATGCCGGCGGCCTTGCGCAAAAGCTCTTCCGGCACCCCGCGGGCGCCGCCGATCTGCGCGCCGTACGTATTGGCCATGGCCACGAACTCCTGAGGCACCGAGGATGCGCCGTGGAGCACGATGGGAAAGCCCGGCAAAAGTTTGCCCACCTTCTCCAGGCGATCGAAATCCAAACGGGCCTCACCGGCAAACTTGTAGGCCCCGTGACTGGTGCCGATAGCGATGGCCAAGGAATCGCACCCGGTGCGTTCCACGAATTCCGCCGCCTGGTCCGGGTCCGTATAGACGTTTTCCGCGGAATGGACCTCGTCTTCCACGCCTGCCAGGCGGCCCAGCTCCGCCTCCACCCATACCCCGCGGTCATGGGCGTACTCCACCACCTTCCGGGTCACGGCGATGTTTTCCTCGTACGGCAAATGCGAGCCGTCGATCATCACCGACGAAAATCCCCCGTCGATGACCTCTTTACAGATCTCGAAATTCTGTCCGTGGTCCAGGTGGAGGACCACCGGCAAATCCACGGTGGTCAAGGCTGCTTCCACCAATTTGATGATGTACGCCTGGCCGGCATACTTGCGAGCTCCTGCCGACACTTGCAGGATCAGGGGGGATTTTTCCGCGGCACCCGCCTCCATGATACCTTGGACGATTTCCATGTTGTTGACGTTGAACCCGCCGACGGCAAAACCTTCGGCGTAGGCCCGCTCAAACATCGCTTTCGGTGTGGTCAGGGGCATGGGATCCTCCTTGCTCGGGTTGATGAAGGGTATCTCGCAGGACGTTCAAAAACGCCCAATGGGTGAGGTCAAAAGTAAGCGGCGTCAACGTGATACAGCCCTGGGAGAGCAAAGCCCGGTCCGTACCTGGCTGTACCAATTCCTCGGGAATGACTCCTCCGAGCCAATAATACGGCCGACCGCGGGGATCGGCCCGCTCGATGTACCAGTCCCGGTAGGTGGCGCTGGTTTGCGGACACACCTCGATGCGGGGCGGATAGGGCAACGGCCCGGCGGGAAAGTTGAGGTTGAGCACCGTCAGCGGCGGCAGCGACGCCCAGGGAAAGTCCTCCACGAACGAGACGGTGCACATGGCTTGGGCGGAAAGGTCCCGGGGGCGGAAGTCGTCCACGGATACGGCCAAAGCGCGGATCCCGGCCAAGGCCCCTTCCGTGGCCGCAGAAACCGTGCCGGAATAGAGCACGTCCACGCCCACGTTGGCGCCGGCATTGATGCCCGAGATCACCAGGTCCGGCCGCCGCACAAGCACGTGGTGCACCGCCAATTTGACACAATCAGCCGGAGTGCCCACCACTCCCAAGCCCTCGAAGCCCACCTCCCGCACTTCCACCACGCGCAGGGGAGAAAACAAAGTAATGGCATGGCCCACGGCGCTCTGCTCGGTTACGGGCGCCACGACGCGCACGTTGTGGCCGGCATCGAGCAAGGCGCGGTACAGGGCGCGCAGCCCTACGGCATTGATGCCGTCGTCGTTGGTGAGAAGAATGTCCATTGTGTGGCAATATCCGGATAGCGTTTCCTCGCCCGTGTAGAGCCCAGCTCCACGGCCTTGAGATTGAGTTCCACGATCTTGGCGGGCAACACCGCTGGCAGCGTCGCCTTCACCGCCTTCAAGGAAAGCATGGGCAGCACGTGCACCAACGCTCCCAAGCATACGATGTTCATGGCCTGCGCGTTCCCCAGCTTTTCCCGGGCAAGGGCGGTGAAGGGGAGCGCGCAAAACCGGTTGGTGGGCGGCTGCGGCACCAGGTCGGCATCCACCAAGAGAAGCCCTTCGCCCTTGAGATCCCGATAATACAGGTTGCAGGCTTCCTGGCTCAAGGCCACCAGAAGGTCCAGATTCACCGGTTTGGGATAGCTGATGGGACGGGAACTCACCACCACGTCGGCGCGGCTCGCTCCGCCTCGCGCCTCCGGACCGTAACTTTGCGTCTGGGCCACATGGTAGCCATGCTCCAAGGCCAGGGCCTGGCCAAGGATGCGCCCCAGGGTCAAAATACCCTGGCCGCCCAGGCCGGAGAGCCGAATTTCAAAACGATCTATTGGGATTGCTGGCATGACGTCTTCTCCTGCACGCGGGAACACGCGGCATAGTAGCGTTCTTCAAGGCCCGGCTGGGGGGCGTCTCGAAACACGCCGATGGGAAACGACTGCGCCCGCTGGTCTTCAGGCAATGAGTCCCAACGCTCCCGCTTCACCGCCCGCTCCTTGTACCAGCGGTACATCTCTACCGCAGTCTTGAACCCGTTTTTGCGGCCGTACTGCGTGGGGCAGGGGGTGCGCACCTCCACCAAGCAGAAGCCCGGCCGGGTGAGTGCCTCTTCCAGGAGCTTTCCCAAAAGCAGGGCATGCATGGCCGTGGCCCGGGCCACATACCCCGCGCCGCAGGCAAGACCCAGGTCCACCACGTCGAAGGAGCGCTCCAATTGCCCCAACGGCGTGGTCGTGGACATGGAGCCCGTGGGCGACGCCGGCGACGCCTGGCCGCCCGTCATCCCATAGATGGAGTTATTGAGCACCAAAGCGGTGATACCGATGTTGCGGCGGGCGGCATGGATGAAATGGTTGCCGCCGATGGCCAAGGCATCGCCATCGCCCATGAGGGCGATGACCTTGAGCTTCGGGTTGGCCATCTTGATGCCTGTGGCCACGGTGAGGGCCCGGCCATGGCAGGTGTGCACCGTGTTGAAATCCACGTACACCGCCACCCGGCCCGAGCAGCCGATGCCCGCCACCAGGACCACGTCGTCCTTGGAGAGTCCCAGGGAGTGGATGCTGCGGATCAAGGCGCCGAGCACGATACCATGCCCGCAGCCGGCGCAGAGCACGTGCGGAAACTTCTTGTTGTGGCGCAAGTAATCGTGAATGAGCTCGGTAATGGCCGCCATGTCAGCCTCGCAGCAGAGGTTTGAGGATTTCCTGGGGGGTGATGATCTGGCCATCGATGCGGTTCACGGTACGGACGGCGGCCAGACCGTTGTTCACCCGTTTTACTTCGCGTGAAATCTGCCCCATGTTCATCTCCGGGACCACCACCCGAGGACAGGTGCGCAGCACCGCCTCCACCGCAGGGCGCGGAAAAGGAAACAGGGTCTTCAGATGGAGGAGCCCCGCCCGCACGCCCTGTTCCCGGGCCAGATCCACGGCCAAACGCGCCGAGCGGGCCACACACCCGTAAGCCACCACCGCCACCTCGGCGTCGTCGCACAAGTAGGACTCCGTAAGCTGGATGTCGTAGAAGAACTGGTCGATCTTGCGGAACTGCCGGGAAATGAGGGCCTGGACTTCGTCGGGGCGCGAGGTGGGGAACCCGTTGCGGTCATGGGTAAGCCCCGTGACGTGGTACCGGTATCCGGAGCCCATGGCCGGCATGGGCGGCACCCCGCGCAGGCCGTCTTCGTAGGGGACATACCATTCCGGCGGCATGGACGGCGCCACCCGGGAAAGGATCTCCACCTCTCCTGCTTCCGGTATCACCAGCCGCTCGCGGGTATGGGCCGTCACCTCGTCGAGGAGCAGGATCACCGGAGTGCGGTACTTTTCGGCGAAGTTGAAGGCCGTTACAGTCATTTCCAAGCATTCCTGAACGTTACTTGCCGAGAGCACGATGATGGAGTGATCCCCGTGCGTCCCCCAGCGGGCCTGCTGCACGTCCCCTTGGGCCGGGCTCGTCGGGAGCCCCGTACTGGGCCCCCCGCGCATGACATTGACGATGACCAGCGGCGCCTCCACCATGCAGGCGTAGCCGATATGCTCCTGCATAAGGGAAAACCCCGGCCCCGAGGTGGCGGTCATGGCCTTGCGCCCGGCCAAAGACGCGCCAATGGCCGCGCCCAGGCTCGCGATCTCGTCTTCCATCTGGATGAAGACCCCATCCGGGACGTATGGCAACCGGGCGGCCATGCCCTCGGCGATCTCCGTGGACGGGGTGATGGGATAGCCGGCGTAGAACGTACACCCCGACAACAGCGCCCCTTCCACCACGGCGTCGTTGCCCTGGGCGAAGAGTTCCTTACGACTGCGTTTCTTGCTCGCCATGCTCGGGCTCCTTGTGCGCCTCGTGTCCTGCGTGCTCGGTTTCCTTGGACGCCTCAGCCCCCTTTGGGGCCCCCTCCGGGCGAGGCGTCACGGACACCGCGAAATCCGGACAATGGAGTTCACAAAATCCACAATCCATACACAATGCTTCCTTGGCCACCACGGCCTTGCCCTGAGGCCCCATGGCGAACACCCCGGCCGGACAAAAGGCCACGCAAATGCCGCAGCCCTTGCACCAGTCCGGATAGATGCGCACCCGGGTCCGCCCCCGTCCTCGCTTGCCAGCCATCCACGCCTCCCGCGGCCAGTTCGGCTCGCCATTGCGGCTTGCCAGTTGCAAAGTTTTGGGCAAAAAAACACACGATTCGTTGCGCTGTTACCAGCCCATGCGGATTCACTCTCACCTATGCCAGACACCGAGGATTGGCAACTTCCATGACTATCAAGCAAACCTATCTCAGCGACCTTGCCCCAGGCGACCTCGTGGCGGACCTCTTCGCCGTGACCGCGGCCCAGCGCCGGGAGGCCAAAAACGGCCGCTATTGGCAGATCACCCTCATGGACAAAACCGGCCAGATGGAGGCCCGCATCTGGGCGCCCACCAGCCTCAGCGTCGCGGACATACCCCGCGGAGCCATCGCCAAGGTAGAGGGCGCAGTCACGTCGTACAACGGCCAGGCGCAAATCAATATTACTACATTCCGCCTCGTGGACCCGGCCTCCGTGGACCTTGCGGACTTCATGGCCGTGAGCGCCACCCCGGCCGCAGAACTCCTTGCCCAGGTAGAAGCGCTCTTGGAATCCGGCCTCACCTACGCCCCGTGGCGCACACTCTGCGCCATGGTACTCACGGACCCGGAAATCCGCACGGCGCTGATCCAGGCCCCAGGAGCCAAAAAAGTACACCACGCCTACGTCGGGGGGCTCTTGGAGCACACCCTGGCGGTCATGCGTCTGACGCAATCCATCGCCGCCCTCTACCCTGAGGCGGACCAGGAGATCCTGCTGGTGGCCACCCTCTTCCATGACCTGGGCAAGGCCTTTGAGATCAGCGCGGGCCTGGACCGAGAGTACACCGATGCCGGCCGACTCATCGGCCATTTGGTGTTGGGCATGGAGATCCTCGACCGATTCCTCGCCCAGGTCCCCGAACTCCCCGAGGGACTTGCCCTGCATCTGCGGCACCTGGTGGTGAGCCACCACGGGCAGCCGGAATTCGGCACCCCCCGAGAGCCCATGACCGTGGAGGCCTTCATCCTCCACTTCGCCGACAACCTGGACGCCAAGATCGCCACCACCCGGGCGGCCCTGGCAGGCTGCCCCCCGTTGTCCTGGTCGGAGCGCATCCCGGCGCTGGGCCGGGCCGTGTTCGAACCCCTGCGCACCCCGCGCCCCGCATCCGCCGCTACCGCGCCTGCGAACGACACGGCGCAGGCGTGAGGCTTCTGCGATCACCCCGCCTCATCACCCCAGGAGATCCCCCATGTTTCTTACCCTCGAAGGCATGGAAGGCTGCGGAAAAACCACCCAACAGCGGCTGCTGGCCGAGTATTTCATCCGTCACGGCCACGACGTGCTCACCACCCGTGAGCCCGGAGGAAGCCGCCTGGGCACGGAACTGCGGCGGCTGTTGCTGGACCCTGCGGCCACGGACATCACCCGCGAGGCCGAACTCTTTCTCTACCTTGCCGACCGCGCCCAGCATGTGGCCACCGTCATCCGTCCGGCCCTGGATGCGGGCCGACTGGTGCTCTGCGACCGGTTCGCGGACTCCACCATCGTCTACCAGGGCTACGGCCGCGGCATGACTCCGGCCCGGCTGGCGGAACTCTGCGACCTGGCTGTGGGCGGCCTCTGGCCCGATGTGACCATCGTCCTCGACGTGGACCCCGAAACCGGGCTGCGCCGGGCGCTGGCCCGCAACCTCACCACCGGAGCTACGGACGAAGGCCGATTCGAGGCCGAGGCCCTCGCCTTCCACGCCCGCGTGCGGGAGGGGTACCTCACTTGGGCGGCCCTCAACCGTGCGCGCATCGCCGTGGTGGACGCCACAGGGACGCCGGAAACGGTATTCGACGCCATCCTGCGCGTGCTGGAAGAGCGCGGCCATGTCTAGCCGCCCTCCGGTCACGGGACTTGTGCTCACCAAAGACGGCGAGCGCCACCTGGAAGCCTGCCTGCGCTCCCTGGCGTTCTGCGACGAAATCCTGGTGGTGGACTCCGAGAGCACCGACCGCACCCGGGACATCGCCGCGACCTGCGGGGCGCGGGTGCTGGTGCGCCCCTGGACAGGCCCGGCGGACCAATTCCGCTTTGCCTTTGCCCAGATCCACACCCCGTGGGTGGTATCCCTAGATCAGGACGAGATCCTCTCGCCTGCGCTGCAAGCGTCCATCCAGGCGGCCCTCGCCGACCCGGGCGACGCCGTGGCCTTTCTCTGTCCGCGGGCGTCCTTCTATTTCGACCGATTCTTGCGCCATAGCGGCTGGTACCCGGACCTCCTGCCCCGGGTCTTTCTCCTGGAAAAGACCGAGGTCCACGTCTGCCCACCGCACTATGGATTCCGCCCCCACGGCCCCACCCGGCGTCTTGCAGGCGACATCCTCCACTACCCCTATGCCAACCTGGCCCAGCACGTGGAAAAAATGAACGCCTACACCCAAATCGCGGCCCAAGACCTGGTGCGCCAGGGAAAACGCCCCTCGGTGCTCACGGCACTGGCCCATGGACTTGCCCGCTTTGCCAAGATATATGTGCTGCGTGCGGGCTTTCTCGACGGCCGCGCGGGTTTCGTGCTGGCGGTCAACGGCTTTTTCTACGCCTTCCACAAATACCTCCGCGCCACGGAACTTGCCCTCCACCCCCACAGCACCTCCTAAACCTGCGGAGCCGACCATGTTCCTCGTCGTCACCCTCCTTGGCCTTGCGCTCACCGCCCTGTCCGCCGAGGCCCACGACCTTTCCACCCAGGTCACGGTGTACGGCGCCGACCACGCCCTCATCCGCCACCTACGCCGCGTGGAACTCCCCCAAGGCGAAAGCACGGTCACCTTCCCCGGGGTGGCGGCCACCCTTGACCTTTCCTCCGTCACCGTGCGCTCGAGTACCGATCCGAGCACCGTAACCGCCACCGACACCCGTTTCCACCCCGGGATCACCACCCCGGCAAATCTTCTCAACGCCCTCAAAGGCCATACCCTACGCGTACTCCTGCCCGACCCCACCACTCCGGAGCGCACCGTCTCCCGGGAAGCGGTGCTGCTTGCCGCCACCATCCCGCCCATCTTCCAGATGGAAGACGGCATCTCCATCGGCGAGCACCGCGGCATCCACATCCCGCAGGAAAACTCCCTCGTCCTCGCCCCCACCCTCACCTGGCAGGCCAAAAACCTCGGCCCCAACCACCACGACATAGAGGTTCTCTACCTGGCGAGCGGCATGCGCTGGGCCATGGACTACAGCCTCTATCTCCACCACGACGGCACTACCGGAGAGCTCACGGGGCAGGCCACCATCACCAACAATGCGGGACTGGACCTCACCGGGGCGCAGCTGCGCCTGGTGGCCGGCGATGTGGACTTCGACGAAGGCGCTCCTCGCAACTACCTCGCCGCCCCTATGATGGCCCGGGAAGATGCACCACGAATCCAACGGGAAGAGATTTCCAGCGGCCACATGTACACCCTGCCGCAGCCCGTGGACATCGCCGCCAACGAGACCGTGCAGGTCCCGCTCATCGCCGCGCGCACCATCCAGGTGGAGCCGTATCTCGCCGCGGCGAGCGACGCCATGCCCCAACGCTGGTCCGGCGCCACCACGACCACCCACCCCCGGACCATGCTCCGTCTGCACAACCGTGCCGCAAGCGGCCTCGGCATCCCCCTACCGCAAGGGACGGTGCGCGTATACGGAAAGACGGAAAGCGGTCCCGTACTCCTTGGCGAAAACACCATCGGCCACACTCCTGTGGACACCGAGGCCCGACTGCGCCTGGGAGAGTCTTTCGACGTCGTCATCGAGCGGCGTATGCTCGACTACCAAGAGCTCGGCCGCAACGCCGCCCGCTGCACCTGGGAACTTCGCATCCACAACGCCAAAAGCACCCCGCAGCGGCTGGAGCTTTCCGAACGCTTCCATGGAGACTGGACCATCCAAGGCCCGTCCCATCCCTTTGTCCAACAAGACAGCCGCACGGCCCTCCTTGACCTCACCCTTGCGCCCACCCCAACCGATGCCCCGGTGGTGGTGCGGTACACCGTCGAAGCCCGGTGGTAGGAGCACACGATGCAATCTCTGCGAGAACTCTACCGTATCGGCATGGGCCCATCCAGCAGCCACACCATG
Organism: Desulfomicrobiaceae bacterium; assembly: GCA_003530935.1. GTDB lineage: Bacteria > Desulfobacterota > Desulfovibrionia > Desulfovibrionales > Desulfomicrobiaceae > Thermodesulfomicrobium. The sequence continues at coordinate 20,352 of DPEO01000028.1, forward strand.
GGCCCACGCCGGGCAGCGGAAATTTTTCGGCAAAAACACCCCGACGCCGTCCGCGTACGCGTCACCCTGCATGGAAGCCTCGCCGCCACCGGCAAAGGCCACTTGACGGACCAGGCCATCCTCCAAGGCCTTACGCCGCTGCAGGCGGAAATCCTCTGGGATCCCGAGCCGCTGCCCTTTCATCCCAACGGCATGACCTTCGAAGCCCTCTCGGCGCAGAACGCCCCCACGGCAACCTGGACGGTGTTCAGCATCGGCGGCGGAGAACTCCGCGAGCCTGGCGGCAACGCGGCGTCTGCGCCGTCCATCTATCCCATGCGCCACATGGCCACGATCCTGGCCTGGGCGCAGGACTCCGGCCGACCATTGTGGGCCCTGGTGGATGAGGTGGAACCGGACGTCTGGGATCACCTTGCCGCAGTGTGGCGCACCATGCGCGCCGCCATCAGCGAAGGCAGCAAGGCCGAAGGCGTGCTCCCCGGAGGGCTCAAGCTGCAGCGCAAGGCCAGGTCCGTGCTCGCCCGCACCAAAAGCCTGCGGGGAAGCATGCGACGCACGGCCCTGCTCACCGCCTACGCCCTGGCGGTGGCGGAGCACAACGCCGCAGGCGGCATGGTGGCCACCGCCCCCACTTGCGGGTCCTGCGGGGTGATGCCCGCCGTGCTCACCTACCTCCACAAAGACATGGACTTGGACGAAACCGACATCCTCCGGGCCTTGGCCACGGCAGGACTGGTGGGCAATATCGTCAAGACCAACGCCTCCATCGCCGGGGCGGAGGTGGGCTGCCAGGGGGAAGTGGGCGTGGCCTGCGCCATGGCGGCCGCAGCAGCGGCGCAGATCCTCGGCGGCTCTCCCGCCCAGGTGGAATACGCTGCGGAAATGGGCCTGGAGCACCATTTGGGCCTCACCTGCGATCCTATTCTGGGTTTGGTGCAGGTCCCCTGCATCGAACGGAACGCCTTTGCCGCCATCCGCGCCCTGTCCGCCGCGGAGTATGCCCTGCTCACCGACGGCCGCCATCTCATCAGCTTTGATCAGGTGGTGGAGGCCATGCAGCAGACCGGCCACGACCTTCCTTCCCTGTACCGGGAGACTGCGCAAGGAGGATTGGCCCGAGTATTCCTGCGCCCTGAGAAAGCTGCAGGACTGCCGCGTTCCCACGGCGATTGACCCGGACAGACACTGCGCCTACAGTTGCCTTTCCTGCCCGGGTGGTGGAACGGTAGACACCAGGGACTTAAAATCCCTTGGCTTTCGGGCCGTGCGGGTTCAAATCCCGCCCCGGGCACCAATCACCGCCACGCGTATCTGCCATGGTGCCGTGCCTCGTCTTCGCATGATGGACTTTTCTCGTCTGGTGGCGTAATACCCGCACATGCTGTTTGGCGTGCGCATTCCTCTGTGCTGGAGGATCTGGAGGCACCATCCGGGATGGGTGTGGACGCGGGTGCTCCTCACCCTGGTCGGCCTCGCGTGGATTCTGGTGCGCGGGGCGGAACACGTAGGCTACACTTGGCAATGGAGTCGGCTCTGGCCGTACGTGCTTCGTACCCAAGACGGCCTCGCCCCGGGCCCCCTCCTCCTCGGCCTTGCCCAAACCATCCAGGTAAGCCTGTGGGGACTTGGCGGCATGGCCCTGGTGGCCCCGAGCCTCGCGATCATGCGGCTTTCGGCCTCGCCCGTTGCCCGTGCCGTCTCCCGGGTGGTGTTGGAAGCGGTGCGCAACACCCCGCTCATCGTCCAAATCTTCTTTCTCTACTTCGTCGCCGCCCCGATCCTTGGTATCGACCGCCTGGCCACTGCGGTCACGGCCCTGGCCCTGTTCGAGGGAGCGTACGCCTCGGAAATCCTACGCGCCGGCATCCTGGCCGTGCCTCAAGGGCAATGGGAAGCCGGGCGCAGCCTGGGCCTGTCCTCGTGGCACCTGTGGGCCCGGATCATCCTGCCCCAAGCCGTGCGCACGGTGCTTCCGGCCTTGGTGAACCAAGGGGTCTCCCTCATCAAGGACTCCGCCCTGGTGTCCACCATCGCGGTCTACGACCTCACCATGCGCGCCGGGGCCGTGGTGGCGGAGACGTTTCTCGTCTTCGAAACCTGGTTTTTCGTCGCCGGCATGTACCTGGTGCTCACGGGAACCCTCTCGTGGGTCGCCTCCCGCATGCACGGCTCCTCATCCCTCAACCCGCTTCCTGGAGGTTGTCATGCGCCACCGTGTGCTCCCCTTGCTGCTTCTTGCCATGGTCCTTTTGGGTTTCGCCGCGCCAGGCCTGGCGCAAAACACCCTGGATGAGGTCGTCCGCCGCGGGGTGCTTCGGGTCGGATTCGATACCTTCGTGCCCTGGGCCATGAAGGACAAAAACGGCGAGTACATGGGCTTTGAGATCGACGTGGCCCGCAAGCTGGCCGAAGACATGGGGGTGCAGGTGGAATTCGTACCCACCAAGTGGTCGGGCATCATCCCGGCGCTGCTGGCCGGCAAGTTCGACATCATCATCGGCGGCATGGGCATCACCCCGGCACGCAACCTCAAAGTCAACTTCAGTGCCCCTTACGAGTTCTCCGGCATGTCCATCGTGGCCAATGCCCAAACCGCACCGCGCAAAACGAGCATCGACGCTTTCAACACCCCGGAAACCGTCATTGCAGTGAAAACCGGCGCCACCTCCGTGGCCGCGGTGCAGAAGTTCATGCCCAAAGCCACCATGCGCATGTTCGACGACGAAGCTCAGGCCCTCCAAGAGGTGCTCACCGGCCGCGCCCACGCCATGGTGGCTTCAGCGCCCTTCCCCGAGCATCAGGCAGTACGCCACAAGGACCGCCTCTACCTGCCCCTTGCGGGCCAGACCTTCACCCGCGAACCCATCGGCTTCGCCGTGCCCAAAGGCGACCACGACTTCCTCAATTTCCTCAACAACTGGATCACCATCCAGCAAACCCAAGGCTGGTTGGAAGAACGCTACACCTACTGGTTCCGCACCCTGGATTGGCAGTCGCGCCTCCAATGAAAAAGACGCCCAGGCCACGGCGACGGCTGTGGCCTGACTTTCTCCTCCTCCTCGTCCTTGCCGCCGCCGGGGCAGGGATCGCGCTGCGCGCCCGACACCAGGTGCCCTACGATTGGGATTGGAAGGCCCTTGCGCCCTATCTCGTACGCACCGAGCCCGCGCTTGCCCCGGGGCTGCTTCTTCAAGGGGTCGCCCAAACCCTGCGCCTTTCCTTCTGGGGCGGACTGATCGCCATAGTCCTTGGCGCCGTGGGCGGGCTGTGCCGGGTGAGCCACTGGCCGTATCTGCGCGCCCTCTCGGCGTGCCTCATCCACGGCATCCGCAATATCCCGCCGCTGGTGCTCGTCTTTCTCGGCTATTTCTTCCTCGCAGACCAGATCCCGTTTCTCAGCCACCTGCACAGCGCCGCCCGCACCACCACCGGCAATGTTCGGAGCCTGTTGGAATTTGCCTTCGGCCCCGTGAGTCAGATGCACGCCCTGTGGTCCGCAGCGTGCATCCTGGGCCTCATGGAAGGGGCCTACGTGGCCGAAATCGTGCGCGCCGGCATCCAATCCATTGGCCGCGGGCAATGGGACGCCGGCTCTGCCCTCGGGCTCTCCCAAGGCCAAATCCTGCGCCACGTGATCCTGCCTCAGGCGCTGCGGGTCATGGTGCCCCCGCTGGCAGGCCAAGGCATCTCCACAGTCAAGGACTCCGCCATCATGGCCGTCATTTCCATCCAGGAGCTCACCTTTCAAGGCATGCAGCTCATGGCCACCACCTACCGCACCTTCGAGGTCTGGATCACCGTGGCAGTCATCTACTTCCTCCTCACCGCCATTTTGTCCGCCTTGGCCCAAATCGTGGAAACCCGCATCGCCCAGCGGCAGGAACCGTCTGGAACCAGGCAATAAAAATATCCCCTGTGTGGGCGAGTTGGGACGGCGCCAGCGGCAGCCTGCGTGAGCCAGACGCCGCACCGCCCCAACGCCTCAAGGTTGTGTCATGGGCCGCCCGCGCAGCGGGCCCTGGACGGAAATACCCGCGCGAGGAAATAGCGGCGGCGGGCGTGATGGTCCCGTGTCTTGCGGAATCCTGGATCAACATGGGCGGGCCTTCCGCCCCTTCCCCGTGTTCGGCGATGTCGGCGCCTGTCTCGGCGTGTGCGAAGTCACCCAGGAGGTTGGGGAGATACACAAGCTCGCCGGAGAGCAACGGCTGCCCCACCGGGGGCCATCACTTCTGCCGGTGCACGAGCCTCTTGCGCAGGGAGTGGACAAAATCGGTGATGATGCCGAAACACCCGGCGTCGATCAGCGCCATGGCCCGGTCCATGTCATTGACCGTCCAGGGCGCCACGCGGATGCCCGCAGCGGTCAGCTCTCGCACGAGACCAGCGTCGACCAGCGCATGATCGGGATGATAGGTTTCTGCGCCGAGATCATGGAGGTACTGCACCAGGTTGGCGGGGTGGGCGCCCTCAACCAGGACGGCTATCGGGATTTCCGGGGCCAGCCTGCGCATCTCGGCCAGGTAGTCGTGATTGAACGATGAGACCAGCACGAGGTCCTCGACACCGGTGGAGCGCACCATTTCCAGCACGTCGCCGACGATGGACAGATCACCGGGAGACTGGGTCTGGTCCTTGATCTCGATATTCAAGGGGAAGTCGTGCCTACGGGTGAACTCCAGCACCGCGCGCAGGGAGGGAATCCGCTGGCCGCGCATCCGGTCGACATCGACCGGAGACACCTCGCCCGAGGCTATGGTGCCGAAGGGGTCCTGCTCGGCGAACCATGCGCCTGCGTCGAGCCGGCGCAGCTCCTCGAAGGAGAAGCCGGACGTAATCCAGGGCGCGCGGGCCGCGAACTCGTCGTGGTCGCGCACGTCCGTCGTACGGCTCAACACGTCATCGTGAAAAATCACCAGCGAGCCGTCGGCGATCTTGTGGACATCCGTTTCCCAATAGTCCGCACCGAGGGCAAGGCCGAGTTCGGCCGCCATCATGGTGTTTTCGGGAGCCAAAGCGCGCGCGCCTCGATGGGCGCAAACATACCCCGAGCCGGGGAGGCGATCGAAAAACATTTAATCAGCCTTTTTGGTGAAATAGACGTTGACCAAAGCCAACAGTGACGTCCCCACGATGAGCATCAGGGACACCGCGTTGATGACCGGCGTGGAACCATCACGCACCTGCAGATAGAGGTTGATGGGCAGTGTCGGTTCGGAACCGACGAGAAACAGGGTCGTATTGAAGTTCTCGAAGCTCATGAGGAAGGCGACGGCCCCGGCGCCCACGATGGCAGGGCGCAGAAATTTCAGGGTGATGTGCCAGATGACGCCGAGCGGGGTGGCCCCAAGATTCAGGGCGGCCTCTTCCAGCGAGTGGTCGAATTTGCGCAGCCGGGCCGACACCACCAGCGTCACGAAGGTGGTGATGAACGAGAACTGGCCCAGCACCACGAGCCAGAAACTGGGACGAAACACTTCGATATCTATCCCGAACGTCTCATCAAAAAAGGCGCCCGCCGTATTGGCGGCCAGCAACTGGGAGATACCCAGGATGACGCCGGGAATGACCAGGGGCGCGAGCATCAGGAAGTAGAGTACGCCCTTGAAGCGGAACTCCTCCTTCTCGAACAGGAAACTGGCGCAGGTGCCCACCACCGTACTGAGGATGGAGACACACAAGGCCGTCTTGAAGCTGGTCACGATGGCGCGCAGGTTCTGGTCGTCGTGAAACAGACCAATGCGGTCCGGTCCGCTGGCCAAAAACCAGTCCAGGGTGAATCCCTGCCAAGGCAGGGACGGAAAGTTCGAATCGTTGAAGGCCAGCACGCAGGTGACGAGCAGCGGCGCGAACAGGAAGGCGAAGTAGAGAAGGATGAAGCAGCGGAAGGACCAGTCATAGGCCTTGCTGCGCGGCAGAGAGCGGATCACGACGCCACCTCCCCGAGCTTCTGGCCCGTGAGCTTGAGCCCGACCCAGACGATGCACGAGCTGAGCGCCAGCAGCAGGAAGCCGAAGGCCGCCCCCTGGTTCCAGTTGAAGCTGGCGATGAACTGGTTGTAGATCTGCTCCGTGAACCACAGGGAGTTCTTGCCGCCCATGAGGTTGGGGGTGAGGTAGTTGCCGAGCACCAGCATGAAGACCACGATGGCGCCGGAGGTGATGCCCGGCTTGCAGTGCGGGATGATGATCGTACGCCAGATGCAGATCTTGCTCGCGCCGAGGTCGTAGGCGGCCTCCACCAGGCTGTCGTCGAGGCTCTCCATGACCGAGACCAGGGGCACCACCATGAAGAGCATGGACGTGTAGACCAGGCCCATGATCATGGTCGCGTCGTTGTAGAGCATCTCCACGGGACGCTCCAGAAGCCCGAGCTGCAGGAAAAGGTAGTTCAACACGCCGGACTCGCGCAGCAGGATCATCCACCCGTAGACCCGGACCAACTCGCTGACCCAAAACGGCAGAAGCAGGAGGATCATCAGGAAACCGCGCACCCTCGGCCGGGAGAGCTTGGTGATGTAGAAGGCCACGGGCAGGGACACGACCAGCGTGAGCAACGTGGTGATGATGGAATAGACTGCCGTGCGCACGAAAGTCAGCCAGTAGATGGGTTCGGTGAAGAAGTTCGCGTAGTTCTCAAGGCTCCAGCCCTCGTCGGTCCGGAAGCTCAGGATGAACAGATCCACGTGCGGAAGCACGATGAGCAGGAAGAGCCACAGCAGGACCGGTGTCAGAAAGAGCCAAAATAGGCCGGATCGGTTCATGGACGTTCCTCCCTGCGAGCAAAAACGATGCCCGAGTGGGGGTGCCAGCCCAGGGTGATCTCTGCGCCGGGACGGATGTGGTCGAAAGCGCGATTCTGGGGAAGGGCCGCGAGGAGCTCGTGCCCCGACGGGGTCACCGTCAACAGGCGGCTGTTGGCGCCGTCGAACAGGATCGCCTTGACCACAGCCGGAAACGTATTGAGCCCGTCCGTTCCGACCGGATCGATGACCATGGCTTCGGGCCGCAAAAACAGGGTCGCCGGGCCCTTGTGTGCATCGGCCTTGCGGCGCGCACGAAAAACCAGGGCCTCGTCGGTGCGGATCAGGACGGTCTCACCCTCCACTTCCTCCACCGTCCCTTCCCAACGATTGTTGTCCCCGACGAACCCCGCCACGAAGGGCGTCTGCGGATCCATGTAGAGTTCCTGCGGGGAGCCGACCTGCTCGAAGCGCCCGCGGTTCATGACCGCCACAGTGTCGGACATGACCAGGGCCTCGGACTGATCGTGGGTGATGTAGATGAAGGTCGTGCCGACCTTGGCCTGGAGTTTCTTGAGCTCGACCTTCATCTGCTCCCTCAGTTTCAGGTCCAGGGCGCCCAAGGGTTCATCCAAAAGCAACAGCTTGGGATCGAGCACCAAGCAGCGGGCAATGGCCACACGCTGCTTCTGGCCGCCAGAGAGCTGGTGGATGCGCTTGGCGCCGTAACCGGGCAGGCCGACCCGTTCCAGCATCTCCTCCGTGCGCCTGCGGATTTCGGCCGCGGGCACCTTGCGGCGCCGCAGGCCAAAGGCAATGTTCTCGGCCACGTTCATCATGGGGAAAAGCGCAAGGTGCTGGAAGACAAGGTTCACGGGCCGCCTGTTGGGCGTAACCCCACGCATATCCTGGCCGCTGATCTCGATACGCCCGCTCGTCTGTTCCTCGAAGCCCGCGATCATGCGCAGCAACGTCGTCTTGCCGCAGCCCGAGGGACCGAGAATGGAAAAGAAGGAGCCCTTGGGCACCTCGAAGGACACGTCGTCCACGGCCCGGAACGTTCCGAACTCCTTGACCAGACGGGAAATGACCAGATCGTATTGCATGCGCTTGCCTTATCAAAAAAAATGAAGGTCCGGGGCGCAAACGCTCCGGACCGTGCAACGGTTAGTTGGCGGCCTTGATCCTGTCCAGCACCTTGCCTTCCATGGCTTCGAGCTTGGCGGGAACGGGCGGGTACCACTTGATATTGTCGATGACCGCCTGGGGAAAGGAACGGTCAAAGTTGGCCTGGAAGGCCGGGTCGATGAAGGGGCCGGCACCCTTGGAGGCCGTGGGGATCTTTTCGGCGGAGGTGAAGGCGCCACTGTTTTCGGGCCGGAGCATGAAGTTGATCCACTTGTAGGCGGCGTCGACGTTCTTGGCCTTGGCCGGGATGGCGAAGGTGTCGATCCAGCCCAAGGCGCCTTCGCTCGGGGCCACGAAGTCGATATCCTTGTTTTCCTCATGCAGCTTCCAGCCGCCGTTGTCCCATCCCTCGGCCACGGTCACCTCGCCCGAACGAACGGATTCCAACAATTGGTCGCCGTTGGCCCAGTAGTTCTTGACCAGAGGTTTGGCCTTGATCAGCTCGGCTTCAATCTTGTCCAGCATCTCGCCGTAGGCCTTCTCATCGCCGTACAGGGCAAAGGGGTCATAGCCCAGGGCGAATCCCAACCCGATGAGCACGGGCCTCTTGAGACGATAACTAATGCGGCCCTTGTACTGCGGATCGATGAGCGCCTTCCAGGACGTGGTGCCCCCCGCCTGGGCGGTGTTGACCACCAGCCCCGAGGTTCCCCAGCAGAACGGCACGGCATAGGACTTGCCGCCCACCTGGGTGTTCTTCTTCACGGCTTCGAGCATGGAAGGGATGAACAGGTCGGACTGAATCTTGGTATAGTCGATGGGCTGATAGATGCCGAACTGCTCCTGCACCGAGGCGATGCGGTCCTGGCTGGGCTGGGCCAGATCGAAGCCCGCCCCGCGGGTGGCGCGCAGCTTGGCGATCATCTCTTCGTTGTTGGAGTAGGTGACTTCCACCTTGATACCGGTCTCCTTCTCGAACTTGTCGACCAGGTTCTGGGGGGCGTAGCCTTTCCAGGTCAGCAGTTTCAGGGTTTCCTGCGCCTGGGCGACGCCCGCCAGGCAAAACAGTGCCAGCAGTGCGAAAACCAACTTCTTTTTCATGATCAAACTCCATCGTTAAAAAATCAAACCGACAATCCAGCCAAATCAGTACCACTCGAACGAAAAATTGGAAACGGATTTCACGGCGGGTCGCGCGCTCGTGTCCTGTATCAGGACCTTGCCTCACGCGTGCTCATGCAACCGCCCCATTGGAGGGATACCCCAACCTCCCCAATACACGCAAGCTCTACGGTGCTTTCTTGACGATCTTGTTGCAATGCGACGTCGGCAACGCGACTCTCCAGCCCGGGTAGAGGCAACCACTAAAAATACCGCCCTTTGTGGACGAGTGGGGACGGCGCCACCGGCGCCCTGCGTGAGACCGTCTCCACCAAGGACAACTCCTCTCCCAACACCTCAAGGTTGTCTCCGGGCCGCTACGCGCCGCCCGCGCAGCGGGCTCTGGGCGGAAATACCCCGCGCGAGGAAATAGCGGCGGCGGGCGTGATGGTCCCTTGTCTCGTGGTCGCTGTCCCCAGCGATTTCCCTTTGAGGGCTCATATTCCCGAAGAGGGCCGCTACGCCCGACATCGCGCTCGCCCTGGCGCTTCTCCACCACAAAAATCGCCCTGTGGCCCAGGAACCTCACGCGCCCAGACGCTCGCCCGCCTCTCGGGCCGGAAGCGCTTCAGAGGGCCTCCGCTCGATCTCCACAAACCGCCGCGCTTCCTTCGCCGGCAAGGATAGGTCACCCCGTGTCTTCCCGGGATGCCATTTTTATTGGCCAATTCAGGGGTGACAATATCATTGTCCGGCAACAGCGGCAGGAAACA
>DPEO01000028.1:30306-40193 GCA_003530935.1 Desulfomicrobiaceae bacterium
AACAGCGGCAGGAAACATCTTGACGGCTGCGGACTCTTTGAGGCAAAGAAGCTTCCGCTTCCGAGCGGGTGTAGCTCAATTGGTAGAGTACAAGCTTCCCAAGCTTGGTGTCGCGAGTTCGATTCTCGTCACCCGCTCCACACCTCATGTATCCGTCCGCGACTGCGCGGAGAACCGATGAGGGTGGGCCCGGTTTCGGTCCACCTTCTTTTTTTCTCGACCACCCCATGACCATGGACACCACCGCCCTACGCGCCCATATCACCTCTTTGGCCGAAACCGCCTGCCTCGCCCACGGGGTCTCCCTGTGGGGGATCGAATTCGGCGGCGGCTCACGACGCCTCCTCGTTCGCGTGTACGTGGACGCCCCAGGCGGGGCGACCATCGAACATTGCGAAGCCGTAAGCAGACACCTGGGCCTCGCCCTGGACGTGGAAGACCCCATTCCCGGGGCCTATACCTTGGAAGTGTCTTCTCCGGGCCTTGATCGGCTCTTTTTTCACCCCGAGCAGCTCGCTTCCTATGTGGGGGCCACCATCCGGGTGCGTCTGCGCGAAGCCATGGACGGTCGCAAAAATTTCCAGGGAGTTCTCCAAGCGCTGGAGGATGATACCCTTGTCCTGGCGGAAAACGGCCATGTCTTCCGCCTGCCCTGGCCGGCCTGCGCCAAGGTCCAGCTGGTGTACGATCTCTCGCCCTCCTTTTCCACGGAGACTACCGCATGAATCTCGAACTGAAGAAAGTCATCGACCAAATCAGCAAAGACAAAGGGATCGACCGGGATCTCCTCATCGATACCTTGGAAGAAGCCATCCGGGCCTCGGTCATCAAAAAATATGGGGATGGCCTCGATATCGAAGTCACCTTCAACGACGAAACCGGGGACATCGAAGTCTTCCAATTCAAGATCGTGGTGGACAAAGTCCACGACCCGGACAACGAAATCTCCTTGGAAGAGGCGCGCCAGCACGACCCCAACGTGGAGTTGGACGACGAAATGGGTTTTCGTCTCCACGTGGAGGATCTCGGCCGCATTGCCGCGCAAAGCGCCAAGCAGGTGCTCATCCAGCGCATGCGCGACGCCGAACAGGAAATCATCTACGAGGAATACAAAAACCGGAAAAACGAGATCGTCAGCGGCATCATCCAGCGCCGCGACCGCGCCGGCTGGATCGTCAACCTGGGGCGCACCGAGGCCCTGCTGCCCAAGGAGCAGCAAATCCCCCGCGAGCACTTCCGCCAGGGGGACCGGGTGGAAGGCCTCATCATCGACGTGCGCAAGGAAGGCCGCGGCCCGCAGATCATTATTTCCCGCTCCCATCCGGACTACATGGTGGCCTTGTTCCGCCGCGAAGTGCCCGAGGTGGCCGACGGCACGGTGAACATCATGAGTGTCGCCCGGGATCCGGGACTGCGGGCCAAGGTGGCGGTATTGTCCCAGGATTCCAACGTGGATCCCGTGGGAGCCTGCGTGGGCGTACGGGGCTCGCGCATCCACAACATCGTGCAGGAACTGCGCGGCGAGCGCATCGACATCGTCCTCTGGAGCCCGGACATCGCCACCTACGCGGCCAATGCCCTGTCTCCGGCGCGCATCGCCAAAATCATCGTGGACGATGAGGAAAAAACCCTCGAGGTGGTCGTCCCCGATGACCAGCTGACGCCCGCCATTGGCAAAAAAGGCCAAAACGTAAAGCTGGCGGCCAAGCTCCTCGGCTGGAAGATCGACATCCATTCGCTCACCCGCTTCAACCAGATGTACAAAAACCGCCAGCAATTGGAGCAGGTGGCAAACGCGGCACAAGTGTCCCTGGCCGACATCCTGGACGCGGGATTCGACTCCTTGGAAGCCCTGGCTGCGGCCGACAATGAAGATTTGATGCGCATCCGCGGGGTGGATGAAGACACGGTGGGGATTTTGCGCACCGCCATCAACCTCCTTTCGCCCAAGGTCCAGCCCCGCGACGATGAGGCCGAGAGTGGAAGCACCCTCCAGGAATGATTTTCCCCAGAAACACCGCCCGGTTCGTACCTGTGTCATCTGCCGGCAGCGGTTTGAGAAAGATTGTATGCAGAGATATCTCTGCCCGCCGCCAGGGGGCGCCGCATTGGTGCCGGACCCAAGCGGCCGGCAGCCAGGCCGCGGTTTTTACGTCTGCGGCAACGCGAAATGTCAGGAGCGTGTGGCCTCGTACCGCGGCTGGCGCATGAAATGTAAGGGAGAGAGGGCATGAGCACGAAAATGCGGATTCGGGATTTGGTGGCCGAGCTCGGCGCACAAGGTCGGGAGATCATGCGCATTGTCCATGAGCTGGGCATTGAGGCCAAAACCCAAATGAGCGGCCTCACGGAAGAACAGGTGGAGGCCGTACGCAAACGCTACGAAGCATCCCAAAACGCCCCGGTGGAGACCCGCGTGGCAGGGGAAGTGGTCGTACGCCGCCGCCGGCGTACGACGCGCAGCAGCGCACCAAAAGACGACCGCGAAGGGGAAGCGAGCGCTCCGGCCGCCAAAGAGGCCCCGCAAGCGTCCGAAGACTCGGAGACCACGCCGCAAAAATCCGTCCGTAAGGCCCGCCGTCCCGAGGCGCCCCGAGCTCGAATCATCGAAACACCCCAGCCAGAGGTACAGCCGGAGCCGCAGCCTGCGTCGGAAACGGCACCTGCCGCGCCGGAAGCCACTCTTCCCCAGGAAGAAGCCACGCCCGAGGCATCTGTCCCGGTCCAAGACACGCCGGAAGACGCCATGGTTGCCGCGCCCGAAGCATCGGCCGACGGCCGCCCTGCGGAAGCACCGCAGCCCGAGGAGCGGGAAGACGCTTCTCCCAAAGACAGTCGCAAGCGCTCCAAAGACCGCAGCCGCAAGCCCGCAGCCCCCACGGTGGCCGTCAAAGTCATCTCCCGGCCCAAGGTGGTGGAATTTCCCCAGGCCTCACCCCGGCCCGAGCCTCGTCCAGCCCCTGCGCCAGTGGCCCCGCCCAGCGACGCCCCCAGCCGTGATAGCCGCGGGAAGAAGAAAAAAGGCCGCCGCACCGTGGAGGCACGCGATATTTACGACAAGCAGGAAGCCGCCATCCTCTCCAAGAGCAAAAAGGCGCAGCGGGCGGAAGCCAGACGGCAATCGGAACGCCGTCCGGTCTCCCAGCCCATCAAGGCAGCCAAACGCAAGATCCGCATCGAGGAAAGCATCCGTTTGAGCGACCTCGCCCATCAAATGGGTATCAAGGCCCAAGAGCTCATCAAGACCCTCTTTGGCATGGGCGTGCTGGCCACCATCAACCAATCCCTGGATTTCGAGACCGCAGCACTGGTGGCGGCGGAATTCCACTACGACGTGGAAAAGGTGGGCTTCTCCGAGGAATCCTTTCTTATCCCTCAAGAAGCCGACGCCCCAGAATCCCTCAAGCCGCGGCCGCCTGTGGTGACCATCATGGGGCACGTGGACCATGGCAAGACGTCGCTTCTGGACGCCATCCGTCAGACCAACGTGGCCTCGGGAGAGGCCGGCGGCATCACCCAGCACATCGGCGCCTACCATGTGCGTACCCCCCGTGGCGAAGTGGTATTCCTGGACACCCCGGGTCATGAGGCGTTCACCACCATGCGCGCCCGCGGCGCGCAGGTCACGGACATCGTGGTGCTCGTGGTGGCCGCGGACGACGGCGTCATGGAGCAGACCCGTGAGGCCATCAACCATGCCCGGGCCGCCGGCGTGCCCATCGTGGTAGCGGTCAACAAGATCGACAAACCCGGTGCGGATCCTGACCGGGTCAAACGCGAGCTCGCCGACCTGGGACTTTTGGCGGAAGACTGGGGCGGAGATACCATTTTCGCCCCGGTATCGGCCAAAAAGCGTATCGGCCTGGACGAGCTCCTGGAGCTCATCCTGCTGCAGGCCGAAGTCCTGGAGCTCAAGGCCAACCCGGACAAGCCCGGGCGCGGTCACGTGATCGAGGCGCGCCTGGACAAAGGCCGTGGCCCGGTGGCCACCATCCTGGTCAAGGAAGGCCAAATCCGCCAAGGCGACGCCTTTGTATGCGGACTTTTCAGCGGCAAGGTGCGGGCCATGTTCAACGACCAAGGCCGCGCCATCAAGGTGGCCGGGCCATCCATGCCGGCGGAACTCCAAGGCCTGGAAGGCGTGCCCGAGGCGGGTGACGAGTTCGTGGTGGTGCAGGACGAGAAAGTCGCCCGCCGCATCGCCGAAGAACGGCGCATGAAGCAGCGCGAGCGTGAGCTGGCCAAAGAATCCAAGGTCACCCTGGAGAGCTTTTTGGCGGCCAAGGCTGGCGGTGAGACTCAAAGCCTCAACATCGTGCTCAAGGCCGACGTCCAGGGTTCCCAAGAAGCCATTGCCGAAGCCCTGCGCAAGCTCTCCACCGACGAAATCAAGATCGGCATCGTCCACGCCGGCACCGGCGCCATTTCCGAGTCCGACATCCTCTTGGCCTCGGCGTCCAATGCCATCGTCATCGGCTTCAATGTGCGCCCCACGGCCAAAATCAAGGAGATCGCCGAGCAGGAACAGGTGGACATCCGCTTCTACGACATCATCTACAAGCTGGTGGACGACATCAAAGCGGCCATGTCCGGCATGCTCTCGCCGGAGATCAAAGAGGTCTACCTGGGTCAGGCCGACGTGCAGCAGACCTTCTCCGTCCCCAAGGTGGGCATGGTTGCCGGTTGCATGGTGAGCGACGGCAAGATGAAACGCAACGCCGGCGCCCGCTTGCTGCGCGACGGCGTGGTGGTGTACACGGGCCGTATCGCCTCCCTCAAACGGTTCAAGGAAGACGCCCGGGAGGTGACCAAAGGCTACGAATGCGGCATCGGCCTGGAGAACTTCAACGACATCAAAGTGGGCGATGTCATCGAGGCTTTCGAGCACGTGGAAGAGGCCCGCGCCATCGAATAGGCCATGTACATTGGGGCGCTGCGTTTGGAATTCCGGCTGCACGGCGTCTTCTCCCTCAAGGAGAAGCGCCGCATTGCCGCCAGCCTCAAACAGAAGCTGCGCAACAAGTTCAATGTCGCTGTGGCGGAGACAGAGTCCCAGGACAACCATGGTTCCTTGGTGCTCGGAGTCGTCACCGTCAGCGGTGACGCCGGCCACGCCCAAGGGCTGCTCCACAAGGCCGTGGCCATGGTCGAAGCGGCCACCAGCGAAGAGCTCATCGCCGCAGACATCGAAATTTTTGGAGACTGATATGCACCGCGCCACAAGCCGTCGGGCCATGCAGATGGCCGATCAAATCATGCAGGTTCTTGCCCGCATCCTCGTGGAAGAGGTGGAAGATCCTGCCGTGCGCTTGGTGACGGTCACCGGCGTGCGCCTCAACCGGGACTTCAGCATCGCGGAAGTGCTCTTCACCCACGTGGAAGGCCGCGAGGTGGAGACCCGCACGACCCAAGGGCTCTACCGGGCCAAAGGCTTCTTGCGCCTGCGCCTCGGCCAGGAGTTGCGGCTGCGCGCGGTCCCTGACCTGCGCTTCACCTGGGATACCTTCCTGGAGGAAATGGTGTATGATCCCCCCACTGCACCCCATCGCTGACGCCATCCGGCAGTACCACCGTTTCCTCGTCACTTCCCACGTGAACCCCGACGGGGACGCCATCGGCTCCATGCTCGCCATGGCCGGTATCTTGCGGACATTGCACAAAGAGGTCGTCATCTACAACGAATCCGGGTTGCCACGGCGTTTCGACTGGGTGCGTGGAGGCGAAGCCATTGTCGCCGCCTTGCCGGACCGCAAGCCGGAGGTCATCATCATCCTCGACTGCGGCGACGTCCGCCGTCCGGGAGAGACCATCCAGCCCTGGCTCACCACGCTGCCCATCATCAATCTGGACCATCATCTGGGCAATTCCCATTTCGGCACCTATAATTGGGTGGACCAGCGCATGGCCGCCACCGGCGAGATGGTGGGCATGCTCGCCCGGGTCTTTGGTATCCCCCTTGCCGGCCCCTTGGGTGAGGCCCTGTATTTGGCGCTGACCGCCGACACCGGGGATTTTTGCTACAACAATACCCGCCCCCAAACGCTGGAAATGGCTGCGGAAATCCTGCGTCAAGGCCTCAAACCCGGTCCGTTCTACGAGCGCAAACACTCCACCGGCTCCTTGGCGCAAATCCAGATGCGCGGGGAGGTGATGCAAAAAGCCCAGCTCTTCGCCGACGGCCGTATCTGCCTCTTCCAGTTCACCCAAGAGCTTTTTTCCCGCACCGGCACCGGGCCGGAAGACACCGAAGGACTCGTCAACGAAGGGCTCGCCATCCGCGGCGTCCTGGTGTCCGTGAGTCTGCGGGAAGAACGGGACCGGATCAAATTTTCCCTGCGCTCCAAGGGCGAGATCAACGTGCAAACCGTGGCCACACGCTTTGGCGGCGGCGGCCATCGCAACGCTGCCGGCGGCAATCTCATCACCACGGACATGGAGGAGGCCATCGGCACCCTCATCCCCGCAATCACCGCGGAATTGGAGGAGGCATGCAGCAGCACGGCATCCTGATCGTAGCCAAACCCCCAGGGCTCACGTCGGCCCAGGTCACCAACCGCATCAAGCGCCTGGGACAACGCAAAATCGGCCATGCGGGCACTCTCGATCCCATGGCCACCGGCGTCCTGGTGGTGCTCCTCGGCCATGGGACGAAGCTCGCCGAACACCTCAACACCGGCACCAAGGTCTACCGCGGGGTCTTGCGCCTTGGTCTGACCACCGATACCTACGACCGCGAGGGCTCGGTGACGTCCGAGGCGCCGTGGCAACACATCGAACCCGATAGCGTGCGCCGCCTCATCCTCTCCTGGACCGAACTCACCGAGCAGGAGGTGCCGCCCGTATCCGCGGCCAAACACGGCGGCAAGCCAGGATACCTCTTGGTACGCCAAGGCATTACCCCGCCAGCCAAGACGAAACCCATTACCGTTTTTTCCGCCCAGGTCCTGCGCGTGGACCTGCCGCGGGTGGAATTTCGAGTCACGTGCTCTACCGGCACCTATGTTCGGTCCCTGGCCCACAGCCTGGGGATGCGGCTTGGGTGCGGCGCCGTGCTCGAGGAACTGGAACGCGAGGCATGCCATCCCTTCACCCTGGATCAGGCCTTGAGCCTGGAGGAAATCCTCGCTGCAGGGGATGACCTCGGCCGCCTGGTCATCCCGTTGGCCGAGGCATTGCCCCATTGGCCGCGCCTCATCGCCACCGAGGCGCAAGCATCCATGGTGCGCCAAGGGCAAATGCTGCCTGCCGGAATGTTTCCCGGCGTCACCGCAGCCCCGGGGGACAAGGCCCTCATGCTGGACTCCAGCGGCGCGGCCCTGGCCCTCATGCAGGCCAAGATCCACGGGAAGACCGTGGTATGGCGCGTGCTTCGCGGCCTATGGTAGGTCCAGTTCCATGGTCCATCACCCTAACCCAATATAAGGAGATCGCTGTGGTCCTGACACCGGAACGAAAAGCGGAAATTGTCAAGGAATTCGGAAAGTCGGAAGCCGATACCGGCAGCCCTGAGGTCCAGATCGCCCTGCTTTCGGCGCGCATCGAGTACCTCACCGAACATTTCAAGAGCCACCCCAAAGACCATCACTCCCGGGTGGGCCTCTTGAAACTGGTCGGCCAGCGCAAGCAACTGCTCTCCTACCTGCGCTCCAAGGATGTGCAGCGCTACCGCGACATCATCGCCAAGCTCGGCCTGCGTAAGTAAACCACCACGGGCGGGGGCTTCCCCCGCCCTTTGCCCTCCCGCCCCAGGGTTTCGTGTTGCTGTCCAGGAAGCGAAGTTCGTTTTCTGCACGCATCACCAAACCCGCAAGGGGAGGGCCAACCCCTTGAGGAGTATACCCATGTCTGGATTTTCCACGACCACCCGCACCATTTCGTGGGCAGATGGAGCCATCACCATCGAACACGGCCGCCTGGCCCTGCAGGCCAGCGGCGCAGTCACCGTGCGCTGGGGCGACACCATCGTGCTCGTCACCGCCACCCACCAGGCCATGGACCGCACCGTGGACTTCCTGCCGCTCACCTGCAACTACCAGGAAATGCTCTACGCTGCAGGCCGCATCCCGGGCAGCTATTTCCGCCGGGAGATCGGCCGTCCCAGCGATCACGAGACCCTCATCTCCCGCCTGGTGGACCGCCCCATCCGGCCGCTTTTCCCCAAAACCATCAATCACGAGATTCAGGTCATCGCCACGGTCATCTCGTCGGATCGCGAACACCCGGCGGACATCCTTGCCATGCTGGGGGCCTCGGCGGCGCTGCACATCTCGGACATTCCCTTTGCCGGCCCCATGGCTGCGGTGCGCATCGGCCAAAAAGACGGCGCCTTCATCCTCAACCCCACCACCAAGGAGATGGAATCGAGTCCTCTCAACCTGGTGCTGGCCGGCACGCGGGACGCCGTGGTCATGGTGGAGGGCGGGGCGCAGTTCATCCCCGAAGACGTGCTCGCCGAGGCTATCGCCTGGGGACACAGCCAGCTTGCCCCCTTTCTCGATGCCCAGGAGTCCCTGCGCGAGGAACGCGGCCGGACCAAGTTTGTGGTTCCGGAACCGGTCCACGACGCCGAGCTGGAGGCCGCAGTACGGGAAGTGGCCGTCGCCCCCCTGGACGAAGCCCTGCGCGTGCCGGCCAAACTCGCCCGCAAGGAGGCCAAGGCCGCGGTCAAAGAAGCGGTCCTCGCCGCCCTGCGGGAACGCTTTGCCGAAGCGCCGGAGCGACTGGCGCGGGTTGGCGAAGTTTTGGAGGCCCTGGAGAAGGAATTGGTGCGCCGCCGCATCCTCGAAGAAGGCCGACGCATCGACGGCCGGGACCTGACCTCCGTACGGCCCCTGACCATGGAAGTAGGCTTCCTGCCCCGCACCCACGGCTCCGCCATCTTTGCCCGCGGCGAGACCAAGGCGCTGTGCACCTGCACCCTGGGAAGCTCCCGGGACGAGCAACGGCTGGAAACCCTGGGCGGCGATGTGGCCAAGCGCTTCCTCATGCACTACAATTTCCCGCCCTACTGCGTGGGCGAGGCCCGGCCGCTGCGCGCCCCCTCCCGCCGCGAGGTGGGGCACGGCGCCCTCTCGGAGCGCGCACTCACGCCCATCCTGCCGGATCCGCAGTCCTTTCCCTTCACTATCCGCCTGGTGTCGGACATCATGGAGTCCAACGGCTCCTCGTCCATGGCCTCGGTGTGCGGCGGCTGTCTCGCCCTCATGGATGCAGGCGTGCCCATTGCGACCCCGGTGGCGGGCATCGCCATGGGACTCATCAAGGAAGGCGACCGCTATCTGGTGCTCACCGATATC
Source organism: Desulfomicrobiaceae bacterium (assembly GCA_003530935.1). Lineage (GTDB taxonomy): Bacteria > Desulfobacterota > Desulfovibrionia > Desulfovibrionales > Desulfomicrobiaceae > Thermodesulfomicrobium. Next base: position 39,603 of record DPEO01000028.1, read on the forward strand.
CTCGGGGATGAGGACCACCTCGGCGACATGGACTTCAAGGTGGCCGGCAGCCGCGACGGCGTCACCGCCATCCAGATGGACATCAAGATCGCCGGCATCCCGGCGGAGGTCATGCGTAAGGCCCTGGCCCAGGCGCGCGAGGCCCGCATTTTCATCCTCGATGCCATGGCCAAAGTCCTGCCCGCCCCGCGGGGCGAACTCTCCCGCTTTGCGCCCCAGACGGATACGGTCCACATCTCTCCGGACAAGATCCGCGAGCTCATCGGCCCGGGCGGCAAGAACATCAAGGCCATCTGCGAGGCCACCCAGGCGGACATCGACATCGACGACTGCGGCAAGGTGAGCATCTTCGCCCCGGACCAAGCAACCTTGGCCAAGGCCCGAGAAATGGTGCTCTTCTACGATCAGAAGGCGGAACTGGGCCGCGACTACGACGGCATCGTCAAAAAGGTCATGGACTTCGGCGCCTTTGTAGAGATTTTGCCCGGCCTGGAGGGCCTGTGCCATATCTCTCAGTTGGACCGCGCCCGGGTCCAAACGGTCACGGACGTGGTGCGCGAAGGCGACGCCATCCGCGTGCGGGTAATCGAC
>DPEO01000122.1 GCA_003530935.1 Desulfomicrobiaceae bacterium
GAGAGCGCCACCAGGCGTTCTCCCAAGCGCTGCAGGGCCTCCACCGCCCGTTTGCGCTGCGTGCGGCTCGGACGCGGCGCGTCATGATGCACAGACAATCGTACCTCCTTCCAGCCGCCACCGCCCCTGCTGGGTCGGCAGATGCACTGCGGCCTCCAGGCGGCGGGCGAACTCTTCCCGCGACACCTCAAACCCGCCCAGACGCACCATGTGCGGCGTGGTCTGCTGGCAATCGATGAGTTGGTAGCCCGAGCGGGCCAAGGCCCAGGCCAGGGTGACAAAGCCGACCTTGGATGCCTCGGGTTCCACGTGAAACATAGACTCCCCGAAAAAGACCGCGCCCAAGGCCACGCCGTACAGTCCGCCCACCAGGCGCCCATGGCGCCACACCTCCACACTATGGGCAAACCCGAGCTCGTGCAAACGCCGATAGGCCGCCTCCATGGCCGGCACAATCCAAGTCCCCAGCCCTCCAGGCCGGGGGACGGAGGCGCACCAGCCAATCACTGCGGGAAAATCCGTATCCAGGGTGACGGTAAAACGGCCTTGACGCAGTACCCGGGCAAGGCGCCGAGGCACGTGGACGCGACCCGGCTCGATGATGAGCCGCGGATGGGGACTCCACCACAAAATCGGGAGCCCATCACCATACCACGGAAAGATCCCCTGCCGGTACGCGGCCAAAAGCCGCGCCGGGGAGAGGTCGCCCCCCACGGCAAGAAGCCCGTCGTCCTCGGCACTGGCAGGAGATGGGAACGGTGCTCCCGGCAGGAGAAACGCGACGGCCATATCACCGATCGTACTGAAACGAGAGGCGGTCGCCGTCCACATCCACAGTCACGACCCCACCCCCGGCCAAGGGACCAAAGAGGATGGCATCGGCCAAGGGATCTTTGATCTCCTTTTGCAGCAGCCGCCCCAGGGGCCGGGCTCCAAACGCGGGATCGAAGCCACGCTGGGCAAGCCAGGCGCGAGCAGCATCGGTCAGCGCCACGCGAACCTTTTTGGGGGCGAGTTGGGCGGCGAGCTCGGCCATGAGCTTGTCCACGATGCGCTCCATGACCTCCTGCGAGAGCCCATGGAACGGGACAACGGCATCCAAACGGTTGCGGAACTCCGGACTAAAGAGCCGCTCCACGGCCTGCATACCCCGGTGGGTGCGCTCGTCCTCCCCTGCCGAGGCGAACCCGATGACCGCGCTTTGCATCTCCCGGGCGCCGGCGTTGGAGGTCATGAGCAGCACCACGTTGCGGAAATCCGCCTTGCGACCGGAGGTGTCCGTGAGGGTGGCGTGGTCCATGACCTGCAAGAGGATGTTGAACATATCCTCATGCGCCTTTTCGATCTCGTCGAGGAGGAGCACGCAATGGGGATTCTTGCGCACCGCATCGATGAGAAGGCCGCCCTGTTCAAACCCCACATAGCCCGGAGGGGCGCCGATGAGCCGGGCCACGGCGTGCTTTTCCATGTATTCGCTCATGTCGAAGCGCAGAAGCGGCACGCCCAAGGCCTCTGCCAGCCGGCGGGCGAGCTCGGTTTTGCCTACGCCGGTGGGGCCGATGCACAAAAACGAGCCCACGGGCCGCTCCTGAGGACCGAGCCCGGCGCGGGAACGTTTGATGGCCTGCACCACGACATCCACGGCCTCGTCCTGCCCAAAGACCTGCTGTCGCAGCCGGGCGTCCAGGCGCGCCAGCCGCTCGCGGTCCGAAGACTCCAGGCGCTCGCTGGGGATGCGCGCCATGCGCGCCACGATCCGCTCCACATCCGCCCGAGTGACCGTTCGCCGTCTGCCTCCGGAAAGGGCAAAGGCCGCGCCCGCTTCATCGAGGACATCGATGGCCTTGTCCGGCAAAAACCGCTCCGTGATGTGCCGGGCGGAAAGCTCCGCCGCGGCGCGGATGGCGGAGGGCTGGTAACGCACCCCATGATGGGCCTCGTAGCGCTCCCGCAGGCCCAGCAGGATCTTTTCGGTGTCCGCCACGCTGGGCTCGAGAATCTCCACTTTCTGAAACCGCCGCGAAAGGGCCCGGTCCTTTTCGAAGTGGTTCTTGTACTCCTCGTAGGTGGTGGTGCCGATGCAGCGGATCTCACCCGAGGCGAGCACCGGCTTCAAGATGTTGGAGGCGTCCAGCGTCCCGCTGCTGGTGGCGCCTGCGCCGACGATGGTGTGGATCTCGTCCACGCACAAAATGGCGCCCGGGATGTTCTGCAGCTCTGCCACCACGCCCTTGAGCCGGGCCTCGAAATCTCCCCGATACTTGGTGCCCGCCACCAGCGCCCCCATGTCCAGGGCAAAAAGGCGCACCTCCCGAAACATGGCCGGCACCTCGCCCTGGGCGATGCGCAGGGCAAGGCCTTCCACCACCGCCGTCTTCCCGACCCCGGGATCGCCCACGAACACCGGATTGTTCTTCTTGCGCCGGGCAAGGATGCGCAGGGTCCGCTCGATCTCGACGTCCCGACCGATCAGGGGGTCGATGCGGCCCTCCCGGGCCCTACGCACCAGATCCACCGTGTATTTTTCCAAAAACGTCGGCTGCGGGGCGTCGCTTCCCCGCGTGGCGGTTTCTTCTTCCGGCTGCACGTGGGAAATGTATTCCAGCACGGCAAGCCGGGTCAGCCCCTGGGATTTGAGAAAATACACCGCAAAGGTATCTTCTTCCTCCAGCATGGAGGCGAGAAAATCTCCTGGACGAATATGCTGCTTTCCTGCAGATTGAATATGGAGCACGGCGCGCTGCATGGTCCGCTGCACACTGGCTGTCTGGACGATCTCATATTCCGGACGCAGCGCGATTTCCATGTGCTCCAAAAAGAATCGATGCAGCTGCTCCTCAAGCCGAGTGATGTCGATTCCACACCCTTCGAGGATACTTTTTCCGTATTCGTCTTTGATGTATCCATATAAAAGATGCTCTAGAGTCAAAAATTCATGCTGCCGTATCTTGACTTCACGAACCGCCTTGGCAACGATACGTTCCAATTCCGGACTCAGCATCATGTCACACCTCCTCCATGGAGGCTCGAAGAGGAAAAGAATTCTTGCGCGCCAAAGAGTGCACAAGCTGCACTTTGGTTTCCGCTATCTCTGCAGTATAGACGCCACATTCCCCGATGCCTTCCTTATGGACACGCATCATGATGGCATAGGCCTCTGCCTCGGTCTTGCCAAACACGGACTGCAACACATGCACTACGAATTCCATCGTGGTGTAGTCGTCGTTGTGGAGCAGCACTCGATACCAGCGGGGTTCTTGGAGATCTTCTTCCTGCTGGGTGTCCTGAGTGGGCAGCGTCACCGGATCGATCACGGTTTACTCCTCCCCGTCGAATTCCTCGAGCCATTGGCCGAGCGCAACGATGACCTGACGCGCCTGCTTTGAAGACGAAAAGGTGAACTTGGATTGGGGCAAAAACCGTCCGCCCCGCTTCTGGTAGCGCGCCAGCCGAAATTTCACCGGCCCCCAGGTTTCTCCGTCCCGCGCCAACTCCTGAAAAGCAAACACAATGGTGGTCCACGCCCCGCGGGAGAGCACCTCTTTGCGTAGCTGGCGCACCCGCTGCACGCCGTGCTCGTCCCACCAATCGAGGGTAATGGCATCAATGGTTTCTGCCATGGGATACTCCTTATTTTTCCACAATGCGGTCAAAACATAAGAACGATGCCCCCTACGGTCAAAGGGAAAAGCCGCGAAAAATCCGGACACATCCAGTCCGCATAAAATATTCTCGCCAGACACTACCCTTGGCCGCACTTTTCGGGTACACGGCGGGGCGTTCGTTGTCGGCAATCAAACCACAAGGAGAAGAACCTCATGAACGTCGTGGTCATCGGCGGCGTGGCCCTCGGCCCCAAAGTGGCCTGCCGCGTCAAACGCGTAACCCCCGAAGCCAACGTCACCCTCGTGGATGCAAACGCATTGATTTCTTACGGAGGCTGCGGGATCCCGTACTACGTCTCCGGCGACGTCTCCGACCACACCCAACTGCAAGAAACCAGCTTCCACATGGTCCGGGACGTGGAGTTCTTCCGCACCTGCAAGGACGTTACCGTCCGCACCCAAACCCGAGCCCTGGCCATCGATCGCAAGGCCAAGACCGTGCGCATCCAAGGCCCTGACGGACGCGAAGAAGACTTGCCCTATGACAAGCTCGTCCTCGCCACGGGCAGCACCCCCCGCGTCCTGCCCATCCCCGGCCGGAATCTTCCGGGCGTGTACACGGTCTCCAATCTAGAGGCCGCCGTCCAGATCAAAGAGGCCGTGGCCAGCGGCAACGTGAGTTCCGCCGTCATCGTCGGCGCGGGCTTCATCGGCCTGGAAATGGCCGAGGCCTTGGCGGACATGTGGGGCATCGAGACCGCGGTGGTGGAAGTCATGGACCAGGTGCTCCCTGGATTCATCAGCCCCACCTTGGCGCGCATCGCGCAGCACCACATGGAAGAAAAAGGGGTTGCCGTCTACACGAGCGAAAAGGTTCTGGCCATGGAAGGCGACGGCCGGGTGACGCGGGTGCGCACCGACAAGCGCGAACTGGCCGCAGACCTGGTGATCCTTGCCGTAGGGGTCGTGCCCAATGACGAGTTGGCCCGCCAAGCGGGGCTCACCTGCCATGAGCGCGGCGGCATCATCGTGTCCAAGACCATGCAAACCTCGGATCCGGACATCTACGCCGGCGGCGACTGCGTGGTGGTGGAAAACCTCGTCACCGGCAAACCTGGATACTATCCGCTGGGCTCCCTCGCCAACCGCCAGGGTCGGGTCATCGGCACCAATGTGGCCGGAGGCCGGGAGACCTTCGACGGCGCGGTCGGCTCCTTCATCCTCAAGCTCTTCGACTACGCCTTTGCCGGCACCGGCTTGTCCCTCCCTATGGCTCGACGCGAAGGCTTCGACGCCCAAAGCACCCAGGTGGCGCAATTCGACCACGCCCACTTCTTCCCCAAAAAGGACCTGGTGACCCTGGAGATCGTCTTCGAACGCGGCACGGGCCGGGTTTTGGGAATCCAAGGGGCCTGCGCCAACGGCGACTCCCTCAAGGCCCGCATCGACGCCGTGGCCGCCATCCTCAAATTCCGCCCCACCCTGGCGGACATCAGCAACCTGGAAGTCACCTACGCGCCCCCCTACGCCGCAGCCATGGACGTTCTCAATATGGCAGCCAACGCCGCAGACAACATTCTCCATGGCCGCTGCGATCCCATCTCGCCAGAGGACTTCATGCAGCTTTGGCAGAATCGCGAACAAGAGAACATCCTCTGCATCGACTGCCGGGAATGGGGGAACGCCGAACCATATGTGACCAAGCACCCTGAGTTCTGGAAAAACATCCCCCAGGGGCAGTTACGCGACCGCCTTGCCGAGGTGCCTCAGGACAAGAAAGTACTCCTCATCTGCAACACGGGTGGACGTTCCTACGAAGCGCAGCGCATCCTCCACGCGGCAGGACGTAGGGACACCCTCGACGTGCCCGGAGGCATGGGGCTCCTCCGACAATGTGGATTCGACCCCGCAGCAGAATGAACACCATGCGGCCCTTCGGGGCCGCTTCATTTTGATGCTATTGACACCTCCGCGACCCCAACGTAGCTCAAGATATCCTCGAAATCCCTTGCTCAAGGAGCCGCCATGGGCATCTTCCTCCTGACCACAGGCACCCTTGTCGCCGGACTTCTCTTCTGGTGGATATTCCGGCCCGCCATGAGGACTCGGCCATCCTTTTCCTCAGAAGAGGCCCCATTTCCCCAAATCGCCCCGACTTCTGTCGACCCGGCTCACGAAACCCTCGCCCGGATCATTCACCACCTCTACAGCGGGAAGCGGCCTGCGGCGCACCTCGACCGCGACGCGACCCACGAACCGCTCTCAACCACCGCACACACCGCCATCCAGCACCTCGCACAGCATTTCCAGCGTCTCTCCGGGCTCCAAACCTCGCTTGCACCCTTCCACGACCCCAACGTCCGCATGCAGGACATCGCTGGCATGGTCGCCCACGACCCTGCCCTTTCCGCGCGCGTGCTCCATACCGCCAACTCCCCGCTTTTTCGCACCATTTCCACCATTAAATCCGTGCACACCGCAGTGACCATCCTAGGGCTCGCCAATATCAAAAACCTCGTGGCCTACGGCCTCCTGCCCCAGGATCTCTACCGGAGCGAGCACCACCAGCGCCTCTTCCAATCAGTCTGGAAACACATGGCGACCACCGCCGCCATCACTGCGGCCATTGCCAAGGCACTACCGCGCTTGGACGGAGGCATGCTCTCCACCGCAGCGCTCATGCATGATATCGGAAAACTCCTCCTCATCCCGCTGTGCCAGGCGAAAACCGCCCCCGATTATCCCAGAACTCCCTCTGAAGAAGCACAGATTTTCGCGGCAACCCACATCCACGCGGCAAAAATTTTGAATGAAAACATCCAGCTCGACAGCGATTTAATAAATCTCATCCTCTTCCACCACCATCCTGGATGGGCGCATGCAAGCGAATTCAAATGGAAAGAAGAACTCATTCAATGCCTTTCCATCATTTTTGCCGCAAATCAGATGGCGCATTGCATTCAACGCAATGGAACATGGAATTATACTGCAGAAAAATTAGAGACATTCCACGATTCTTGTCACACAGTGCTGCCCCAAGAGCAGCTCTCCCGCATCGTGCTGGAGCCAACATTCCAGCGCCACGTCACCTCCCACATCCAAGCCATGCTTGCGGGATTGTACTGATTCCAGGGGGAGAAGGCAGCATCTAGCGCGCGAGACGATCCAAAGCGAGGGCGAGGGCGGTCGTCAGCTTGATCACCTCACGGTTGGTCCGCCGCACCGTGCCTGCAAGACGTTCGGCCACGGCCAAGAGCAGACGAAAGGCGACGGCGGGACTGCGTCGACCAAGGTCCAAAAAATGCTCTCGGTCTGTAGCCAAAAATCGTGCATCCTCTTCCACGAACACCGTGGCGGAGCGCACGTCACGATCGATGAGGGCGATCTCGCCGATGAGAGGAAACTGCGATCCATCGAGCACGGCCAAGACCTTACGCGGATTTTCCACAGCCAGAGCCGGCAAGGCGACACTTCCCACGAGCATGGATTTACTGATGCGCACCCGACCTTGGGTCAGGATATACATCTCCGTGCCCACCTCCCCTTCGGTGACGAGGTTTCTGCCTGCCGGCACTTCCACCGGCCAGAAAACCTCCTGGAGTTCCAGAAGCTCCGATGCAGCGAGGTCCCGAAAGAGGGGAATGCGACTCCAATCGTCCATAGGGTTTCCCGCTAGTTCGGGGGATGCAAGAACACCACTGCGTCAAAGCTGTCGAGGAACAGGGCGTCTTCAGGGTTGGTCAGCACTTGCGGACCGGCCATCCCCAGGGCCGTCTTTTGGCCGGAAGAATGAAAGAGCTCGAGGATGAATTGATCCAGGGCCGAAGTCTCGTCCAGGATATTTTCCAAACAGAGCGAGCGCCCCACGCGGCACAGCGCCACCGGGAGCTCCCCGCGGCGCCGGGCCGAAGCGAAAAACTCGCCCCAGGTCATGGTCTTTTCTTCCGCGCTCAGCCTCCGGCAGGCGAGCAAGGAATCCCCACCCACCCCGATCATCTGCTCCAAGACCGTGCCCATGGCGGCATGAGCCCCCATGATGCCCAGGATGCGGGTCTCCAGTTCCCCACGCACCAACACATGATCCACACCGGCACGCATCAAATTTTTCCGGCCCTCGGGGGTCATGGCCTCGGCATACAGGGGAACGGACGGCGCCAGCTCCCGCACGGCCAAGGCCGCGCAGAGCGTCTGCTGGTCGGCCTCCGCCGCGGGGATATCGTCCCGGGCAAGGAGATACACCAGCTTGGCCCACGCAGGCCGGGCCTTATGCACGATCCCTTCATGCACCGGGTTGCCATAGACGAAATGGAGGCCCTCGCCCAAGCCCATTTGGAAGGCAATGGCCTCACGCTCCTCTTGCGGCAGGGAGGTGACGATAACCACCTCGGATCTCCCCCGTCCCACCACATGGCTTGCCTGCAAGGCCCCGAGGAGATCCAAACCAAAGGCGTTCCACCCCATCAGCACCACATGCTGATTCACATCCACAGCAAGCAACCCCTTCCGCTTCCGAGAGCGGTAGTCCATGAAAGAAGACGCGAGCTGCCCGGTCACCACGCTCAGCACGCCCACACCGCCGACCATCACCACGGCAGCCATGACGCGGCCGCCCACCGTGGTCGGGACCACATCGCCATACCCTACCGTGGACAACGTCACGATGGCCCACCACAAGGCATCGGCCAAAGAAAGCCGCGACGGGCCTTCCAGAAGGTACAGGCCTACAGTGGCCAGCAGCACCACGGCCAGCAAGCCCGCGAGCATCCGCGCCACGGTCCAGC
>DPEO01000139.1 GCA_003530935.1 Desulfomicrobiaceae bacterium
CCTGGACTTTCTGGGCGTGGTTCCGCAAGATGCCGCCGTACGCCGGGCCGTCACCCACCAGGTTCCGGTATGCGTCCACGCCTCCGACAGCCCGGCAGCCGCGGCGGTCACGCGCATTGCCCAAACCATGGCTGCGTGGAGACCTCAGGAGCACGCCGATGGCAACATCAAGTTCTTCTGGAAACGACTCCTCTTTGCCGGCGCCTAAGCCCCGAGAAGCGCTTTCCCCAGCGGACAAAGACCGTTTGGCCCGCCAGATGGCGCCACGCATCAAGGCTATCGCCCTGCATTTCAAGGCGCGCCTGCCCGGCCACGTGGACCTGCAGGAGCTCATCTCCAGCGGCGCGGTCGGACTCATGGAGGCCATGGAAAAATTCACTCCGGAACGCGGCATCCGCTTCGAGACCTTTGCCGAGGCGCGCATCCGCGGCGCCATGCTGGACGCCTTGCGCGGCATGGATTGGTACTCCCGGGGGCTGCGGGGCCGCATCAAGAAGCTCCAAACCATCATGCTGGAGTATGAGCGCCGCCACGGACACGCCCCAAACCGCGAGACACTGCAGGAACTCTGCGACATCCCTGAAGAAGACCTGGAGAGTGCCCTGGAGGCACTCAACGCCCAGGTGGTCCTCAGCCTGGAGGCGATTCAGGAAACATGCGGCACGCCCGAAGATGCAACCTCCCCGGAAGCACAAGTGGCCCACCAGGAGCTCATTGACAAGGTGGCAGGGCTCGTCGATAAGCTGACGCTCAAGGAAAAGATGGTCCTGGGGCTCTATTATATCGAGGAGCTCAATATGAAGGAAATCGCCCAGGTACTCGACATCACCGAGGGCCGGGTTTCCCAGCTCCACTCCCAGGCCACCCGGAAACTCAGATCGTGGTTTTGCGAAACCTACGGCAACTTCTGACACACTACGGAGGCGTTCATGCCGGTCAACACCAACATGCGGGTGCTCATCGTCGATGATTTTTCCACCATGCGCCGCATCATCAAAAACATCCTCCGCCAGTTGGGCTTCAACAATATCGTCGAGGCCGATGACGGCACCACTGCATGGGAAATCCTCAACAAGGATCAAATCGATTTCATCATTTCCGACTGGAACATGCCCAACATGACGGGCATCGAGCTTTTGCGCAAAGTCCGGGGCAGCGAAGAGTTCGCCGACCTGCCCTTCCTCATGGTCACGGCAGAAGCCCAGCAGGAAAACATCATCGAAGCGGTGCAGGCCAAGGTTTCCAACTACATCGTCAAACCCTTCACCGCGGAAACCCTCCAGCAAAAAATCAACAAGATTTTCGAATGACCTGACCCATGCGCGTCCTCCTGAGCCTGATGGTGCCCCCAGAGGCCGATGACAAGGCCACCTTGGATACCGAAAAACTCACGGAGGACGTCCCGCGGGGCCTGCAAAAGGTTGAACTGGATCTGGACGACGCCCTCTTCCTCGACGTGGAGGAAGAAGAGCCCAAGCCCAAGGCCCCGGAGCCAGAAACACCGCCCGCAGCGCCCCAACCGGAATCAGCCCCAGAACCCGCCAAGACCCCATTGTGGAAACGTCCCCTGGTGCTTGCCGCAGCAGGGGTCCTGCTTTTTCTGCTCGGGGGACTGGCGGTCTATTTTCTCCTCCCCACTCAAGAAGCCGCGCCGCCACCGCCACCGCCGCCGCCCAAAGAAGAAAAAAAGCCCCAGAAACCACCTGAAGAAAAGCCCATCACGCTGCACACCATCACCTTTGAACCGTTTATGATCGAATACGACCAAAACGGGACCACACGCTTTCTCAATTGCAAATTTTCCATCAGCGGAATCCCGGATATCCTAGAATGGGAAATACGGCGCAAAAGAATCATCCTGCGCGATGCAGTGTACTACTATCTCCGAAACAAAGGGCTCTCCTTTCTCAGTGACACCAAGAACGCCGAGAAACTCAAAGAAGACATCCTTGCGGTCATGAATCAGTACCTCGGAAACGGTCAGATCGAAACCCTATTGATCGACGAATACGTCATTCGGTGACCCATGGTCCACTCCATCGATATCGCCACGCTACTGGCACAAATCCCCAATGCCCAGCAGATCCACCACCTGATGCAGGCGCATCCAGAAATATTCCAGTCTCTTGCTGGTGATATCGTACAAAAACAGACGGAGCTCCAAAAAGACCGCGTCCAAAAAATGCACAAAGGCGCCAAACAGAGCGCAGCACGGCGGCAAGAATCCCCCACGGGATCGTCGACCCCGCAAGGGCGCGCGTCCTCTTTCGAGGCAGAAGAGGACGAACCCCAGCGCGGCCGCATCCTGGATACCGAGGTATGAGCATGGACTGGCCCGTGTGGATCCTGCTGGCTTCTTCCGCTGTGGAAGTCCTTTTGGCCGCAGTAGCCATCTTCTTCTATCTGCGTCTGCGCCAATCCGAAGCCCTCATTCGGGCCCTGCAAGAGCGCCAGGGCGAATTCATGGAAAAACTCGCCTGGAACACCCGCTTGGAGCAAGAACTGGTGGCCAGCTTCGCTGAACGTCAAGAAGAGCTCACCCAGCTCGATGCCCAGCTCGCCCAAACCGCCACCCATCTCCGTCGGCTGCTCCAAGAAGCAGAACGCTACACCAAATCACCGGAATTCTTGCGTCATATCATCGTCAGCGGCCGACGCCGCGGCCAATCCCCCCAAGCCCTGGCCCAAGCCACGGGCCTGACCGTGGACGAAGTGGAGCTCATCTTGGAGAGCGAAGGGCGGTAGCTGTCTCTCCAATCTTTGACTTTCCTGGCCCTCCTTGTAGGCTTGGGGCATGGTGCACTCCCCTCCAATCTCTCCACTGCAACCGTGGCTTGCGCCGCTGGCAGGCTACTCCAACCTGCCGTTTCGGCTGCTTTGCCGGGAGCACGGCTGCGCTGTGGCGGTCACGGAAATGGTGAGCGCCAAGGGCCTGCTCCTGGGATCTTCCGGCACAGCGGATCTCCTTGCCACCTGCCCGGAAGACCACCCGCTCGTGGTGCAGCTCTTTGGCGCGGAACCGGAAGTCCTCGGCGAAGCCACGGCGCGGTTGCGTCAACAAGGCTTTGGCTGGTTCGACCTCAATGCCGGATGCGCGGTGCCCAAGGTGACCAAAACCGGGGCAGGGGCGGCTCTGCTCCGCGACCCCGGCCGCATCAGCGCCGTGGTCGAAGCCATGGTGGCCGCCGCGGGACGCAATGCGGTAGGCGTCAAGCTGCGCCTTGGCTGGAACGAAACCCAGCACACCTACCTGGACATCGCCCGCCGCCTGGAAGCCGTGGGCGTCGGCTGGATCACGCTGCACCCGCGCACCGCCAGCCAAGGATTTTCCGGAACCGCCCGCACCGAACACCTGCGCCGCCTCAAAGCGGCCGTGCCCCTGCCGGTACTTGCCAGCGGCGACCTCTTCACCGCTGAAGACGCGGTGCGCTGCCTTGAGACCACCGGTGTGGACGGAGTGATGTTCGCCCGCGGCGCCATGGGGGACCCGGCCATTTTTGAGCGCTTCACCGCCCTCATGCGCGGCACCCCGCCGCCGACCCGGGATCTCGCCTCCATTCGCGCGTGCATCACCCGCCTCGCAGCCCTCCACCACCGATGGGGCTCCCCGCGCCAAGGACTCTTGCAGTTGCGCACCCTCGCCCCTCGTTTTTTCCGGGGCATGCCCCAAGCCCGCGCCATCCGCACCCGCCTCATCCACTGCTCCACCTGGGAGGAGGCCCTGGGCTGTATCGCCGATCCATCGGAGGAGTCATGAACATCACCCTCGCCAAGACCGCGGGCTTTTGCATGGGTGTCGCCCGGGCCCTGCGTCAATTGGACCAGGCCATGGCCGAACACCCAGACTGCACCATCGTCACCTTGGGTCCCATCATCCACAACCCCCAGGTGCTTGCCCGCTACCACGAACGTGGGGTGCGCGTGGCGCACAGCCTTGAAGAAATCCCCGACCATGCCGTGGTCCTGGTGCGCGCCCACGGCATCCCGATGAACACCACGCACGCCCTGGCCCAACGCCCGCTTACCGTGGTGGACGCCACCTGTCCCAAGGTGAAAAAGGCCCAAGTACTCATCGAACGCCATTGCCGGAAGGGGACGCCGCTGCTCCTCTTCGGCGAGCCCGACCATCCCGAAGTGCAGGGGCTCAAAAGCCGTGCAGAACGGGCCGTGGTCTTTCAAAGCGCCGAGGAACTCGACGGCATCCCGCATCCCTTCGGCCCTGCGGTGCTTGCCGCCCAGACCACCCAGGATCGCACGGAATTTCGCCGCATCGCGACCCTGCTCCATGCCCGGATCCCGGAGCTCACCGTCCTGGACACCATTTGCGACGCCACCAAGCTGCGCCAAGACGAGGTGCGCGCCCTGTGCCGCCACGTGGAGGGCCTCGTGGTGGTGGGGGGAAAAAACAGCGGCAATACCCGACGCCTGGCGCAAATCGGTACGGAATGCGGCCGACCCACCTGGCATGTGGAGACCGCGGCCGAACTGCCGGCCGAGATGGCGTCCTGCACCACCATCGGAGTGACCGCCGGGGCCTCCACCCCCGCGTGGATCATCGACGAGGTCGTGGCCGCCCTCCGCAGGCTCTAGCTCCAAACAACGCGGCGCCCCGAGTGGAGCGCCGCGTTGTATCTTGGGGAAACCGAAGGCGAGTCAGCGCAACAGCCCCGCCAGCATGCGCAAATGCCGGCGTTCTTCCTCCACACAGGCCTGCACCGCGTCTCGGTCGCCCTCGGGAACGAATTCCTGCATTTCTTTGAAGAATACGATGGTGTCCTTCTCAAAGCCCATGGCCGCATGGATGGCCTCTTCGCGGCTGCCCACGAATTGCCGCAAGGCGTCCATATCCCCCAGACGAAAGAGGGTATGGGAATCGATGAGGGCCGTAAGGTACTCCACGTATTCCTCTTCCGTGGCCCAGGCCGGAAGCTCCACCTCGCCGAGGCGGCAGGCAAGGTCGTGGAAGATCTGCCAATGCTTCTCCTCCTCCTGAGCCAAGAAGCGGAAGGTCTGCGCCAAGGAAGGATCCGTGGCGGTTTCGGCCAGGCGGGTGTAAAACACCTGACCGCGCTGTTCGATCTCTTGTGCTGCGGTCAGCACGTCGGAAGCGGAAAAGATACCTGCCATAATTCCTCCAGGGTCTGACCCCGGCTAGAGTTCCGAAGGAAGTTCCTTGAGCTGGGCATACGTGAACACCGGACCGTCCACGCACACGTATTTGGTGCCGATGTTACAGCGGCCACACAGCCCCACCCCACACTTCATACGCTTTTCCAAGGTGGTGATGATCTGTTCGTCCTCGAAGCCCAATTTCTTGAGGGCCTGGAGGGTAAACTTGATCAT
>DPEO01000021.1 GCA_003530935.1 Desulfomicrobiaceae bacterium
TGCGCAACCCGATCTGCCTGATGGATAAGAATGGGCGGGTGCTCCGGGCCAATCAGGCCTTGGCGGAGATGTGCGGCCAGCCGGTTTCCGCGATTTTGGGGCGGCAGTGTTACGAAGTTATCCACGACTCCGTGGATTTTATCGAAAATTGTCCCTTACGGCGATTGCGGGAAAACCAGCAGAGCGGACAGGCGGAGATCCGTGCCTGGGGACGGATATTTCAGGTGACGGTGAGCGTGGTGTCTGACCTGAATGGGGAAGGGCCGCGCTACGTGCACGTCATGACGGATATTACCGATCAGAAGCGCTATATGGAAGAAATGGACCGCGCCCGCCGCGCCGCCGAGGCGGCAAATCAGGCAAAAAGCCAGTTTTTGGCCAATATGAGCCACGAGATCCGCACTCCGCTCAATGGCATCATGGGGTTGCTGCAGCTTTTGGAGACCTCTCCTTTGGATGCCGAACAGCAGGAGTGGGTCCGGCTGGCCTTGGGCTCGGCGGACCGGCTCACCCAACTGCTTGCCGATATTCTCGATCTGGCCCGCATCGAGGCGGGACATCTGGTGTTGCGCGAGGCCCCGCTTTCGCTGGATGCCGTGGAGCGGGATTTGCGGGTCCTGTACCATGCCTCCCTGGCGGCCAAGGGTATGACCTTGGAGTGGACGCACGTCCCCGAGTTGGATGCCTTGGTGGAGACCGACCCCCTGCGGGTGCGTCAGATCCTGTTCAATCTTGTGGGCAATGCCGTCAAGTATTCCGATGCAGGCACGGTGCGGGTGCGTTGGGACGTGATTTCGCGCCGCCCGGACGGTCGTTCCAACGTGCTGCTTCAGGTGGCCGACTCGGGCATAGGCATTGCCGAGGAGCATATTGCGGAAATTTTCCTTCCCTTTTCTCAGGTGGATGGATCCTATACCCGCAAGCAGCAAGGGGCGGGCCTGGGGCTCGCTGTGGTCCAGCGTCTGGTGGCGGCCATGGGAGGAACCATCGCTGTGGACAGCGCCGTGGGCCAGGGGTCGGTGTTCGAAGTAGTGCTCCCCATGGGCATTGGTCAGGAGCCGGCCCCGAAGTCCGAGCCCGCGAAGGAAGGGACGGAGACGGATGCAGCCCCGCAAACCGTGCTTGTGGTGGAGGACGACGCCGTGAGTCAGATGGCGGTGCGGACCCTGCTTGAGCGCGCAGGGCACCGGGTGTTGGTGGCGGGTGATGGTGCGCAGGCCCTGGATGTTGTAGCGCGCACCCCGGTGGATGTGGTGTTGCTGGACGTACAGATGCCCGGTATGGACGGCATGGAGGTCGCTCGACGTATCCGCGCCTGGGAGACGGCGCGGCGCCTGGGAGAAAGCGTCCCCCTGCACGCGGACCAACCTTCTCCCTTGCCGCTCGTGGCGCTTACCGCCCATGCCATGGCGGGCGATGCGGAGCGCATCCTCCAAGCGGGTATGGACGCGTACCTTGCCAAGCCGGTTGCGTGGGACGCCGTGGTTGAGGTCGTGGCGTGCTTTGGCTGCCGGCACAGGAAAACCGAACCTCAATAGGGCCATATGGAAAATATCTGTTCTGCGCCGCAGCAGGGTGCCGATGAGGCGGCCTCCGGGGCCTATACGCTGGAGCAGCTCTCCCAGTACTGCACTGCCTCGGACCTGGGGTTGGAGTGCGCCTGCTCCAAACGCCAGGAAATCAAGATTGGCACGGGCACGACGACCCGCAAAGAAGAAAGCACCGTGTACTACTATGCCCGGCAGGTGGATGACGACCTGTTGGCGCTGCAGACCCTCAACGAGCACTGGCTGCCAGTGGGCGAGGCGCGGGAGATCACCCTCGCCGAATTGGTGACGCAGTACCAGCCAGAAGTGGATGTCTTCTTGAAGAAGATCCGGCCAGCCATGGTGGAGCTGCGCAAGACCATCGCCCGTGGCGATCGGCACCGCAGAAACGGCCAGCCGTATTCTGCGGAGTTGGAATATAACCGCGCCCTGGCCATGGACGAGGACAACGTGCGCGCCCTCTTTGGCTTGGGTCTTACCTATCTGCAGTACGGGCAGCCCGAAAAGGCCCAGACCGTGTTCGAGCACCTGGTGACCTTGGATGGGTTCATGGACCCGGCCCACAAGCATCTGTTCAACGAGTTTGGCATCGCGCTGCGCAAGCAAAAGCTCTACGAGGAAGCGGAGCGCTACTATACGCGGGCCTTAGAGATTTGCCCTGACGACGAAAACCTGTACTTCAACCTGGGCCGGGCCTTGTACGAAGCAGGAAAGCTGGAGCACGCGGCCAACGCCGCCCGCATCTGTCTCTCCCTCAATCCCGCGCACGGGGAGGCCGCCAAGCTGGCCCGCGCTGTGGCCCGGGCGCAGAGGGCACACGGCACGGAAACGTCCGAAGGATAAACGGTGGAGAAAAAGGATGATGACGGAGGGGGCGGTGGAAGAACGAAGGGGCGTACGCATTGTGCAGACCGTTTGCGTCGCGTTGCTTTTCGGTGTCCTTGTTGCCGCCTGTGATTTCCCTCCGGTGCGCATTGGCTTCG
>DPEO01000048.1 GCA_003530935.1 Desulfomicrobiaceae bacterium
GCGCGGCGTTTTGGTGCGCGCCGACAGAGTCTGGCGTCATGCTGGCGCGGGTGGCCGGGGTGAGCACGAGTTCGCAGTCTGCGGTGCTGAGCACCGTGCGGCTGATGGCGTGGATGAGGCGTGCCGATACGTGGAGGATGTGGCCGCTTTGTGCGTAAGTGCCGGTGAGCACCGCTTGGGCGGAGACAGGGCTTGCCAGTGCGCGCTCGTTGCGGGTGAGGGCGAACTCCCCTTGCATGGGGGTGATGCGCAAGGATTGGGCGCGCAAGCGCACTTCAGACAGGGAAAATCCCCACCGGGCCAGGGCGTCGGCGGTGCGTTCCGCGAGCAGGCGTCCCAGCGGCGAGGTGGCCTCGACGTCATCCAAGGGCACGAACACCGTAGGGACCACAGGTTGGCTGCGGTCCAGACGCAAGGTGAGGTTGGCGGCCAGTTGCTCCGCCAAAGAGTTGGCGGCCTCGGTCTCCGAAGTGGTGCGGCAGGAAGACGCCGTGGCCAAGGGAGCGGTCATCGCCAGGAGGAGTAGGAAGAAGAGCAGGGCACGCATGGCTTACTCCACAAGGATGTAGTGTTTGAGCGGAGAAGCGGGGATGGCGGGTCCGGGCTGGTAGAGGCGCTGCTCCTCCGGCGGGATGTAGAAAACCGTGCTCGTGTGGGCAAGGACGCGGGGGCCGAGGTAGAGCCCTGCAGTGAGCACCATTTCCGTGGTTGGCGCGTAGCGGGTGTACTCCCCTCGGTCTTCACGCACCACGGGGAGATCGAGGTAGCGGCCGCGTTCGTCTTTGCCTTGGACAAAGCCCGGGTTGGGCACTGTGCGGACGCGTCCGCCTTCCGTGCGCCAATGATGTTGAACCATTTGGGTGGTTATCTCCAGGGTGAGCGCTCCATCTGGCGTCGTGGCCAGGGGAATGCCCTGTTTGCTGAGGGATTCCAGAAGAAATTGGCGGAAGTTTTGGGCAAAGGGGGTGGTCCCCATAGGGGCGAGAAAAACAGGGAGGCTGCCGTCCGGATAGGCGCGTAGATAGGCTTCGGCCATGACGAGTCCTACGCGGCGGGCAGCCTCCTGCCAATGCTGGGCGCTCTCCAGGGTGTGCTGGGTGGTGAAGGCAAAGCCTACCGGCGCCGGCACCCGGGCGGTTTGCAGATCGGTTTCGGGGCCAAAGGGCAGGATGCGGCCCGCGCATGCGGTAAGCAGGGCAAGGGCAAGGATGGGGGCAGAACGCATGGGACCTCCTGTGCGCCGGGAAGGTGCGCTTTCTCGGTGTATCGGCATGGAGGAGGAAAACTTTAGGTCGAGAGCGCCCCCGGGAATCAGTTGCGGCAGGCTTTCCAGCACCCAGCGGGCAGGGATGGTCCGCTGCCTTCAGTTCAGTGCCCCCGGTACCAGAGGGGAGCTTTTTCGTTTCGTGGACGGTCATCATTGCCGGGGTGGGGCATGGAAGAAAGCCAGGCACGGCCGTGCGATGATTGTTGAAAGGCCCCCTATGTTCTCGGCGCGAACTGTTCCCCACCCAGAGCATGAGCTGGGGGCTCCCCCAGGGGAGCCCTGGATTCCTCCGTGGATGCGGCTAGAAATAGAGGTCACGCTCTCCTGCCTCGAGTCGGGTAAACCGCTGGAGGAGAACGGCCTTGCGGTGGCTATCGGGGTAATTTTCCAATTCTTGGGCTAAGAGGGTCTCACCTGCCTGGCGGGTGGCAGGGGATGCGTAATCGAGAAGGTATTCTTTGAAAGTGAGCATGGCGTTGGGGCGGCAGAAGTCTTGAATGAAGCCTTTTTTGGCCAGAGCCATGAAGTGCTCTCCGGTGCGACCCAAACGATAGCAGGCGGTGCACCAGGAGGGGATGTAGCCATGTTCCCGAACGATGGCGCCGATGACCTCGTCGAGGGAGCGGTTGTCGCCAATGCAGAACTGCTGCACTTCAGGCCGGTTGTACTCGGGGTCGGAGTAGGCACCAGGATAGGTACGTGAGCCTGCAGAAAGTTGGGATACCCCTACTTCCAGGAGTTCCTTGCGCAACTCCGGTCGCTCCCGCGTGGTGAGGATAAGGCCGGTGTACGGTACGGCCAGTCGTAGTACTGCCACGATTTTCTTGAATTGGTGGTCCGACACGGGATGCGGCGGATGGAAGGCGACTTCCGAGCCCAACGCCGGCTCCAATCGAGGGAAGGAGATGGTGTGCGGCCCCACGCCGAAATCTTTCTCCAACTGTGCCGCATGATACAGCAGACCGAGGACTTCGAAGGTGGAGTCGAAAAGCCCAAAGAGCGCTCCAAGGGCTACGTCGTCAATACCGGCCTCTTGGGCCCGGTGCAAGGCATAAAGACGCCAGAGGTAGTCTTGTTTGCGACCCGCTGGATGCATGGCGGCATAGGTTTCTTGATGGTAGGTTTCTTGGAAGCATTGATAGGTGCCAATGCCTGCCTCGTGGAGCAGGCGAAAGCCTTCGACATCGAGGGGGGCGCAATTGATGTTGACCCTTCGGATCTCTCCGCTCTTTTGTGATGTTACTGCATAGACGGTATGGACGGTCTCGGCGATCCATTGGGCACCGAATTTGGGATGCTCACCGTATACCAGAAGCAGACGCTTATGCCCGATGTTTTCCAATACCTCGACTTCTCGCCGAATCTTTTCCTTGGAAAGCGTCTTGCGGATAAGTTCTTTGTTTTTGGCATTGAATCCACAGTACCTGCACTGATTGGAACATTCGTTGGTGATGTAGAGCGGAGCAAAAAGAACGAGCCTGTTCCCATAGATACGTTTTTTGACATGGAGCGCAGCGTCGAAGATTGCCGCATCGATATCTCGGTCTGTATTTTGGAGCAGAATAGCCGCCTCTTTGGGAAGAAGCCCCGTGCATGTCTTTGCTTTTTCAATGATATCGAGAGCCTGTTCAGATGATGCTGTTTTTGCCGCCTCTATGTCCTGCCAGATTTGGTGTTCGTCGATGAAATTGGGTGTGCTCTTTTTCATGGCGTCATCCTCCTCTACGCTACAAATGATTTGACGCGAACGCCTTCGACCATGCCCAGTTTTCCCGTGAGGGCGCCTACCTCATCGGTGGTCGCCTCGACGATGAGGCCGATGACATGGATGCCTTTTTCCCGAAAAGGCAGACCAATGCGGCCGGCGATGAGTTCTGCGTATTCGCTGAGGAGGGCGTTGACTTCAGGAGCGGCATTTTTGCGCTCCCGGATAAAAATGCCAATGATACCGATGCGTTTCTCCATCATCAAGACTCCTTTGAGCTGCGGAGGAGAACGCGGCGGCGGTGGGGGCGCGAACAGAACATGCCTCTCGGGCAAGTGTGTTCTCGCCCTGAGGTTCAGGGGACCCCTTCCCGCAGGCATGTTCTCCGCCAATGGCTATGTGCGGAGGCATCATGCCTTGGGCTGGGGGAGGAGTCAATATTTTTTTACAAAAAAAGAGTATAAAATAGAAATTAGTGTTACTATAATAAAAAAATATTTGAAATTTTTTATCTTTTTGAAAAGCTTTTTTTCTTTGCAGAAAGAATGTTGACACTAATGAATACTCAATTCTAAATGGTAACACATTTCTGTGGGGCCAATGGGTGCACGGTGCTGCTTGCGGGAAAATTTCCAAGTAAGGAGGTGAGCATGCCCTCGGAACTGGCGGCAGTGCCGTCACCAACTCGTTGAAAAAACAAGGAGGTAAAGGCGTATGGAACGGATTATCATGGAAAAAGTGGAGTATGAAGACCACGCTCCGGATCCCAAGGCGAATCCGGATGAACTGTACTTCATCAAGATTGACCCAGAAAAATGTATTGGTTGTGACACTTGCCAGCAGTACTGTCCTACCAATGCCGTATATGGTGAGACAGGAGAGCCGCATAGTATTCCTCATATTGAACTATGTATTAATTGCGGCCAATGTCTGACGCATTGTCCTGTTGGAGCAATTTATGAGGCTCAGTCTTGGGTTTCTGAAATTGAAAAGAAGCTCAAAGATCCAAACATCAAAGTTATAGCAATGCCTGCGCCTGCTGTTCGGTATGCTTTGGGTGATTGTTTTGGGATGCCTGTTGGATCAGTTTCCACAGGAAAGATGCTCAGTGCATTGCAGAAGCTTGGCTTTGATCATGTGTGGGACAATGAGTTCACGGCCGATGTGACCATCTGGGAGGAAGGTACGGAGTTCATTGGTCGGCTCACCAAAAAGATCGACGCCCCCTTGCCGCAGTTTACGTCGTGCTGTCCGGGCTGGCACAAGTATGTGGAGTCGTTCTATCCAGAACTTCTTCCGCATCTCTCGACGGCCAAGTCGCCCATTGGCATGATGGGGGCTTTGGCCAAGACCTACGGCGCTGATACCATGAAGTATGATCGCGCCAAAGTTTATACGGTCTCTATCATGCCGTGCACGGCCAAGAAGTACGAAGGGATGCGTCCGGATTTGTGGTCCAGTGGTTACCACGACATCGACGCGACCATCGACACCCGTGAATTGGCGTATATGATCAAGAAGGCGGGGATTGACTTCGCGAACCTTCCCGATGGCTCTCGGGATACGCTAATGGGCGAGTCCACGGGCGGCGCCACCATCTTTGGAGTGACCGGGGGCGTCATGGAAGCGGCCTTGCGCTATGCCTATCAAGCCGTCACCGGCAAGAAACCGGAGACCTGGGACTTTAAACTGGTGCGTGGGCTCGGTGGCCTCAAAGAAGGCACCGTTACCGTGGGTGACGTGAAGGTCAATGTGGCAGTGGTCCACGGGGCCAAGCGTTTCCGCGACGTGTGCGAAACCATCAAGTCCGGTAAGGCGCCATGGCATTTTGTAGAATTCATGGCCTGCCCGGGCGGCTGTGTTTGTGGCGGTGGTCAGCCCATTATGCCGGGTGTCCTCGAATCCATGGACCGCACCACGACCAAGTTTTATGCTGGGCTCAAGAAGCGGCTGCGCATGATGGCAGAAAATAAGGCCTAAGGAGAGAAGACCATGCGTATGATGGAGTTTACTCGTCGTCAGTTTCTGAAGGTGGGGTGCATTGCCTGCGGCGCTACATTGGTGAGCTTGCGGTGGACGGCGCGGGCAGTCGCTGCCGCCAAAACCCTCAAAGACTATATGCTCGACCGTATCAATGGGGTATACGGAGCGGATGCCGGTTTCAAATTCCGTGCATCTCAAGAAAATCCTCAGGTCATCAAACTGTACAAAGATTGGCTGGAACACCCCAATAGTCATAAGGCCCATCAGTTCCTCCACATGCATTTCACTGATCGCTCGAAAGGTGTGAAGCGTCTTATCGCTGATGGCAAGTATCCGAATCCGCGTGCCAAGGAATTCCAAGGAAATACCTATCCGTATGAATAACGGATGATGTGCGTTCCTTCCCCATGGCCTGAGATCAGGAAATTTTCTGCGTTCGAGGGTTGGGGAATGGGATTTTTACCTCCGTGTACAACAGCTCCGGATATCCTCCATATCAACCAGTTCAACGAATCGCATTCATTGATTGCGGTAGGAAAATCCGGACCACCATCTTGAAATGGTCGTTTTTTCGCTTCATAATGAATATTGGGAATTGCATTTCCTTATGAGGTGCAGGCGCGCGGTAAGGCGCCCATCGAATATTTTGTTGAGGAAACGGGCTGATGAGAGACTGTTGCGTACCGTGGCGGAGCACCGCCTCTTCGTCGAGAGGGAGGGCTATGTCTCTTGGGAACACCCATGGGCCCCTAACACCCGCCGACTTGCGGGACTATGCAGCACGCCGGTCGCTGGACGATTTGCGCGCTGAGGCCAATGCCGCGTGCGAGGCGGTTTGGGGAAATCGCGTCTTCGTGCGGGGATTGGTGGAGATTTCGAACCACTGCGCCATGGACTGCCTGTACTGCGGCATTCGATGCTCCAACCAGCGCATCGCCCGCTACCGCCTCTTTCCTGAGGAGATCGTTGCGCTGGCCCGTGAGGGGTATGCCCGGGGTATCCGCACCTTCGTGCTGCAGGGAGGCGAAGATCCCGCCTTCTCCACGGATGACTATTGCCGCATGGTGGAGGGTGTCCGAAAAGCCACAGGCGGCGAGGCGGCGGTGGCCTTGAGTCTCGGCATCCGCCCCCGAAGCCACTACGCGGCGTTCAAAAATGCGGGGGCCGATCGCTACCTGCTTCGCTTCGAGACTAGCGACGAGGCGTTGCACACGCATTTGCGCGGCGGCGTGCCCTACGCCCGGCGACTGCAAGCCCTGTTCGATCTCAAGGAACTGGGTTTCGAGGTGGGATCGGGCTTCATGACGGGGCTTCCTGGCGAGAGCGAGGCCACGTTCTACAACAATATCCTGCTCTGTCGGGAGCTGGAACTGGACATGGTGGGCGTGGGTCCTTTCATCCCTCACCCGGACACCCCCTTGCGCAACGCCCCCGCTCCGTCACTGGAGCCAACGCTTCAGGCGGTAGCGCTCGTGCGCCTGCTGCTCCCCTACGCCAACATACCCGCCACCACGGCGGCGGGGTCTATGGACCCGCTGGGGCGTGAGAAGATGCTGACCTCGGGGGCCAATGTGCTCATGCCGAACCTATCGCCCACCGCGGCGAAGCAGCGCTATCGGATCTACCCGGGCAAGATCTGCATCGACGAAAGCAGCGCGGTCTGTCTGGAAGATGCACGAAAACGCGTCGCCTCCGTTGGGAAGGTGCTTTCCTTCGAGCGCGGCGACTCCAAAAGCGTGGAGTTGCGCCGTGCATGCTGAAGCCTTTTGGGGCCCGGAAACCGCCGCTGCGCTGCGAAACTTCGGTGAGGGCTCGACCCCGGCGCCTTTCGTGCGGGCATTGGCGGAGGTGAAGCTGGCCTGTCTGCGGGCGGTGCAGGAGACGGAACGGCGCTGGCCTGACGAGGTCTTCGCCGCGCTGGAAGCGGCTTGCCTCGAGGTGGCGGCGGGGAAATACCCGGAACGCTTCCGCCTGCCCCTCATGCAGGGGGGAGCGGGCACAAGCCTCAACATGAACATGAACGAGGTGTTGGCGTCGCTGGTGGGGGGGCTCGATCCCATTGAAGATATCAACCGCTACCAGTCAACCAACGACGTGGTGCCCACCGCGGTCACCATCTCGCTCTATCGCTTGCTCACGGAGGTGGAACGCGAGGTCATCGAGCTGCAGGAGGCGCTGGTGGCCTGGGAGCGGCAATCCGAGAACCTGTTGATGGAAGGGCGCACGGAGATGCAGTCCGCGCTGCCCATGACTTTGGGGCAGGTTTTCGGGGCCTGGGCAGGGGCGACGGAGCGCGACCGCTGGCGGCTGAACAAGCTCAAGGAGCGCATCCGCACCATTCCTCTGGGCGGCACGGCCATCGGCACCTGTTTTTCCGCGCCTCAGCGCTACATCTACGCGGCGGAACGGGCATTGCGAAGTATCACGGGGCTTCCCCTTTGCCGGAGCCAGAATCTCCCCGACGAGATCTCGAACCTCGATGCCTGGGCGGAACTGGCGAACGGCTTCGCCCTGTGCGCGGTAAACCTGTTCAAGATGTGCGGTGATCTGCTGCTCTACACCTCGTCGATGGTGGGGGAAATGGAGCATCCGCGCCTGCAGGCGGGGTCGTCGATCATGGCGGCGAAGACCAACCCGGTGATACTGGAGCATGTCCGAGGGCTGGCCGTGCACGTGCAGGGCGAGGCCTGGAAGGTGGGGCAGTACGCGGCCGCGGGACAGTTGCAGTTGAACCCTTTTCTCCCGCACACCTGCGCCGCGTTGCTCTCGGCAGGCGAGGCGCTCCAGTGGGCCATAGCGGCCTTCCGCACGCGCTTTCTGGACGGTCTGCGGGTGAACGCGGCGCGCATGGAGCGTAATCTGGCAGGCTCGCTCGCCATGATGAACGCTCTCACCCCCAAGCTGGGCTATCACCGGGTCAAGGAGCTCTACGAGAAGGCGCCGTCGCCTCCTGCGTCGCTGGAGGAATTGGCCGCCCTGGTGGCGCGGGAAACGGGCACGCCCCTCGAGGAGGTGCGCTCGTGGCTTTCGCCCGGGCGCCTGGCGGGCATGAACGGAGGCAACGCATGATCAATACGCCGTTGGCGGAACAGGTGCGCATCGTGCTGGCCGGAGACCGAAACAGCGGCAAGTCGTCGCTGATGAACAACCTCTTCGGCAAGGAAATCTCCATCGTCACCGACCGGCCGGGCACGACCACGGATCCGGTGACCAAGAGCTTTGAGCTGGGGCCGCTGGGCCCTGTAGCCTTCTCGGACACGGCGGGGCTCGACGACGACGAGCGCGATGGCGAGATCGGCGCACACCGTCGCCGCCGCACCGAGGAACTCTTGCGCGAAGCACATCTGGTGCTCTTGGTGACGCCGGGGAATCGCCCTCTGTCGCTTTCGGAGAAGGCGTTGCTGGAGGCGATTCGAAGCTCGGGACGACCCGTGGTGGCGGCGCTCACCTTCGCCGATCGGCCGACGGACGCATCGAAGGTCGAGGCATTACGGGATCTGCCCCATGCGACGGTGGACAATCTCTCGGGGCGCGGGGTGATGGAACTGCGTAAATTGCTCATCCGGGTGGCTGAGGGGATCGACCCTGAGATGACGCCAGTGGAGGGGTTGGTGCAGGAGGGGGATCTGGTGCTGCTGGTGATCCCCATTGATCTCGCGGCGCCCAAAGGCCGGCTGATTCTGCCGCAGGTCGAGACGATCCGTGACCTGTTGGACCGGGATTGCGGGGTGCTGATGGTGAAGGAGCGGGAGCTTTACGAATTTTATCGAGCCCTCCCGAGGCGGCCGAAGCTCGTGATCTGCGACAGCCAGGTGTTCAGCAAGGTGGCGGCGGACGTTGATGCGGATCAGCCGCTCACGAGCTTTTCGATTCTTTTCGGGCGGAAGAAGGGGGATCTGGCGGCCTACGTGCGGGGCGTGCGGGCCCTTGGGCAGGTGCCGCCGGGGGCGCGGATTTTGGTGCTGGAGTCATGCAGCCATCATCGGCAGGCCGATGACATCGGCACGGTGAAGATCCCCCGGCTCTTCAAGCAGTTGGTGCAGCAGGACGCGCACTTTTCCTTCGCTCGGGAGCTGCCGCCTGACGAGGAACTCAAGGGGTTTTTCATGGTGATCAATTGCGCGGGGTGCATGGCGAGTCGCCTGAAGATCATGCACCGGCTGCATACCATGCAGCGCTTGGGCGTGCACACGCTCAACTATGGACTCTTTCTGGCCTGGGCCAACGGCCTGCTCCCCCGGGCATTGGAACCTTTTCCCTATGAGTATGCGGTCTTCCTTCGGGGGGCTCCTCTGGTATAGGTTTTTTTGGGACACCGAATTGGGATTAGAGAGACTCCCCACGAGGTGATTCATGAGCAAACAAAACGACAAGGGAATGTCGGCCGTCTCCCCGGTGGAGGGAGGCCGCAGGCCGACTGGAACCGGGGAGACGAAGGCAGCTCGCAAGCGATTCTGGGCACAGAGGGCAGAGAAAGAAAGGCTGGAAGAT
>DPEO01000076.1 GCA_003530935.1 Desulfomicrobiaceae bacterium
TTATTATATTCACGTGCTCCCGGCTCCCCCCTCCTCTCCCCCCTCTCCCTACACGACGCCCTTCCGTTCTAGGGCCATACCGATGCCACTGGTTCTGATGAGTCCAATCAAAAACTCTCCCAGCGTCGGGCCGAGGCGGTGCGTATGTCCCCGGTGCAGAAGTTGGGAATGCGCCCCCCCATGTTGACCGCCGTGGGCTTTGGGGAGTCCAAGCCCATTGCCAGCAACGACACCGAGGAAGGCCGGGCCAAGAACCGCCGCATCGAGGCGGTGTTGGATGGAGTGTATAAAAAGCGTTAACCCGTTTTCTTAAAGAGATGTTTGGGCCGCCCCTCTTCCGAGGGGCGGCTTTTTTAGTAATTTCAGTATAGTGAAAAAAATATCAAAATTTTCTCCAAAAAGGTGGTGTATAGCGGGAATACTCCGTGAATTACGTGACATGCCGCACGAAGCAAAAAAGGCTTGAGGCGGGAGGAGATGTTGCCCACAAGGGGCGCAGGGAAAATCTCATTCCAAGGAGGCAGCAATGACGTATTCGGAAATGCAAGATCTGCTCATGCGTGAGCTACGCTTGTACCATTACCCCATCGCGGTGAAGTTTTTCTACGATCAGCAGGAAGTAGATGCCTTCAAGGCCGCAGCGGAGGAGTATGTGGTTCCGGTCAAGCCCATGACGTTTTGTCAATGGGAGATTGCCGCGCGCATGAAAGGGCAGGTAGTGTACTCAGAAAAAGAGGGGCTTGGATGCTCCAATGCCCACTACAGCTTTGGCTGGAAGCCTTTTGACGAAGGTGAGGTGAAAAGCCACGCCAAGTATACTCGGGATTTGGAGCAGGCAGAGCGTTTTGTCCGTTCCAAGGCGCGTATGCCGGAAGGGATGATCGGTATCGCCGTGGCGCCGCTTGCCAAGGCCGATCTTTTCGGTGGTCCGGATACCGTGCACTTCTATTGCGACAACATGCAGGCCTACCATTTGGCGGTGGATTATATGGCGGCTATGGACGCCCACCCCTTGCGTCCGGCGATCACTATGAATTCTTCTGCATGTGGCGGCAATGTATGGACCTATGTGAACAAGGAATTCAACATGCTTCCGGCGTGTTCCGGGTCGTACAATGCCGGGAAGACCGAACGGGGCGAGATCAACGTCATTATCCCGGGTGAAGCCATTGGTGCGGTGTGCGATCGCTTGGTGGAGCGTATGGAGAAGCTTGGCAGCAGTTCCATTACTCGGCCTGGCGACGGCTTCCCGGGTGCGGATGTGTGCAAGAACTGTCCGCTCATTGTCTTCAAAAAAGCCTAAAAGGTGGAGGAGAAATATCATGCGTCGGTTGTGGTTGCTTGGAGTTTTGAGCGTCATTCTGATGATCGGTGTGGGGCAGGCCTGGGCCCAGCAAGACACCGCGACCCCACAGTCAGCGGAAGTCAAGGCCGAAACCGCCGCTCCATCTGCCCCGGCTGGTCCCGTTGCCCCGGCGGCAGGGGGGAGCAAATTGGAGCGCGCCATCCAGGCCGCTCCGGTGGGCAGCGAGCCTGGGCATATTGATTCCAGCAAGGCCCCGGGCTTTTTGGGAATACCGGGCGCTCCGCAGGTGAATCCGTTCCTTGCCTTGCTGTGGGCGATCTGGGTGGGCTGGATCTTCTCCACCGTGGGCGCCTTTGGTGGCGTTATGGCGGGTGTGGGGCATATGACCATCTTTGGTTTGGGGGGCTACGCCAAGAGCTTCAAGGGTACGGCTCCTGAGCTCAACAAAACGCTCACTGACTCCATCCGTGGCTCCAACCAGTTTTTGGTGGGTCTTTCGGCGCTGATCTCTAGCTTCAATTACTGGAAGATGGGCCGGTTGGTCATGCCCCTGGCCATCGCCTTGGGGCTGGGATCGCTCCTTGGTGCCTGGGGGTCGGTGACCCTGACGGCAGGCAAGATCAGTTTCTCTCAGTACCAGGGCTGGTTTGGTCTCTTTGTGCTGGCCTTGGGGTGCTATCTTTTCTGGGAGACCTCTCCCGCCGGCCAGGCCAGTAAGAAGAAGGCCAAAGAGGCTGCGCAGGCCTTTGAGCGGGCGGTGAAAGAAAAGGGTGCTGGGTGCGAGATCGACACCAAGGTGAAGATCGTGAGCGCCAGTGTGACGAAAGTGCAGTTTACCTTCTGCGGCGTCGAATTCACGTTCAATCCCTTGCTTCCTATCTTCGGCGGTGTCGCGATTTCGGCCGTGGCGGCCTTCTTGGGTGTCGGCGGCGGCTTTTTGCTGGTTCCCTTCCTCACCAGCATCACCCAGTTGCCCATGTATCTGGCGGCCGGTACTTCGGCCTTGGCAGTGCTCATCAGTATGATCACCAGCATCGCTACCTTGATTTCCAAGGGCACGCCCATGGATTGGGCGCTCATCGGGGCGGAGTTGGTCGGTATCGCCATCGGCTCGGTGATCGGTCCTCGGACCTCTAAATACCTCTCGGATATTTGGCTCAAGCGCCTCTTCATCGTCCTTGCCCTGTACGTGGGCATCCGCTACTCCTTGCGGGGATTCTTTGGAATCAACATCTAGTTGTGAAATGGGTTCCAGGGCCCCGGCTGCGCGCCGGGACCCTGGGCCACGATGACGCACATGGCACTTCTGTGGAATCTGGATCCGATCTTCATTTGGCCTTTCCGTCTCTTTCCGGCGGGGGCGTTTGCCTTTGTGGCGGGCTGTGCTGTGCTCGCCGTGGGGGCTGTGGTGCTGGGGAACGTTGCTTCGGTGCTGGTGAAGGGCCTCAATCGCGGCTGGTATCAGCGCCAATATGAAGAGATGATCCGCATGCACAATCTTTCCGTGGATGCCGTTGCCCATGGCAGCAAAGAGGCGTACTTGGCGGCCAATAAAGAGGCCATGGAGGCTTTTGGGAAGTATTTTTTCAGTCAAGCCGGGGTGTTCACCGTGTCGTTGTGGCCGGTGCCGGTGATTTTGGCTTGGATGGATCTTCGCTTCCGCGACGCGCCGTTGGAGATACTCGACTGGAACATCTCATATTTTGTGGTGTTTCTCGTGGTCTATATCGGCGTGCGCTTGGTGGTCGGGCCTCGGTTGACGTTTTTGGGGCCGTACCGCCGCTTGTGCGCTTGGGCGGAGCACCGCGGTGGTATTACCCCGCGGCATTTTGAGGACATCGGCAAGGAGTAGGCACATGGAGTTCCGGGGCCTGGCCCGGCTGCCTCTTTCCGCTTTTCCCGCAGGGACCTTGGGGGCGCGGCGTTTTCGCCGCGTTCGCCTTTTTTTTGCCGCGGTGCATGCATGGCTGCGTCTCTTGGGGAGGCTCAGCGCCGCAGCCGTCGCCGAAAGTCCTGTGGATTGGACCGTGGTGGAGCAGGACGTGGAGCGCCTGGCCACGGCGACCATGCGTTCGGTGCGCCTTCTGCAAGCCTTGGAGCCCACCCGCTGGCTCGATGTGGAAGAATGGGCCGTGAAGCTCACTTTTTATGCCCGGCTGATGGCCGGACACCCGGAGCCCGAGATCTCGCCCAGCTTTTTTTCTCCCCTCGCGCAGGGACGGGGGATGGTGGTGGAAAACCACTTATGGCGCTACGCTATGGATGTGGCGGACTTGCAGCGCCGTGTGGATGGGGTCCTGCGGCGTTTGTCCGCGGTGGATGATCCCGGTTGGCAGCGCGCCGCGCGTCTGGTGCAGGATATGCCTCTGCCCGAGGTGGTGGAGCGGGAAGGGGAGATCCAGGCCTTCGACTGGCAGGCGCGGGACTTTGCTGCCGTGGCTGTCCTTGAGGCTCCGGAAGGGCAACGGGTCCTGGCGCCTGTGGTGGCGCCGGTGCGGGAGTTTTGGTCCGGGGTGCGCCGTGCCTGGGCGCAGCGGTTCACTCCGGACGCCGTGGCGTGGCGCCGGTTTTTGGGCCGCTGCGATGAGGAAGTGGGCTGTCGGGTGGTGGCGGTTGCCGAGCCCACGGCCGTGGCGTGGGAGGGAAGCGTGCGCGGGCTGGACGGCGGCGCGCCTCCCGAAGGCGCGGTTGCTCCCGGCCCTGGCGTATGGGTGCTGCAGGAAGGTGGAACATGGGTGCCGGTGGCTTCGCCCTCGAGAGTGCCGGCGGGTGCGCCTTGGCGGCAACGTTTGGAAGATGTGCTCGCCCGGATTGTGGGAGAGGGAGATCCCCCGGCGCGGCCGGAGCATTGCCGCAACCTGGAAGACATGACCGTCTTGGTCCTGGGGGCCTGCTGGGAGGCGGTATTTGCCCGCCTCGGCCTCCCCGGCACCGGCGTCGCGGGAGTGAAGTCCTTGGCGTTGAACCCTCTGGGGGAAGTGCGGCTCTACTGCACGCCCGGAGCGGTCTTTCCTTCTGCCGCTGGAAAGATTCTTGTGGGCGCGGAGGATGTGCGCTCCCTTCCTTTGTGGGCCATGCTGACGGGGTGGTTGACCGTAGCGGGTTCTGCGATGGGGCCGGCAAAATCTTGGGGTGTGGTGGGGCATGGCATCGTGGACGCGGACGCCATGCATGTCTGTCTCTACCCAGGACGACATATTCTTTTCGTGGAGGGGGACGCGCTGACTTCTCCCAGGCGCCAGGTCGTGGTGCGCTGGAAGGCGCCGCGGGCGCTTCAGGAAGAGTTGGCTGCGGCTGCTGTGATCCTTGGGGAGCGAGGGTTTACGGTGACCCGGCAGGGCATGGTACTCGATGCCTGGATCGGCCAGGGCAGCGAGGTGGCCATGCAGCGGGCCTTGGCGGTGCTGGGAGGCATTCTGCGGGGCGTGCTCCTGGGCGCGGAAGACTGGCGCCGGGTCGTCGCGTCGTGGGGCCGGGGGTGACTTCGGCGGCAAGGCCCTTGCCAACGGACGGGGCTGGGGCTAGGCCTCCAGTATGGCCATGCGTTTGGCATGGTTTTTCCCCCAAGGACGTCCCCATGATTCGTATCTCTGAAATTCTCGAGAAGGCAGGCGCCTATCTTTCCAGCGCCGATACCGCCCTCATCCAGAAAGCGTACGTCTTTTCCGCCGCCGCCCATGCTGGCCAGATGCGGCTCTCCGGCGAACCATATCTTTCCCATCCCTTGGAAGTAGCGAGCATCCTCGCGGATCTCAAACTCGATGCCGTGACCATCGCCGCAGGCCTGCTCCACGATACCGTGGAGGACTCGGGCGTCACCGTGGACCGCATCGCCGAGGAGTTCGGTCCGGAGACCGCCCTCATCGTGGACGGGGTGACCAAGATCGGCAAGATGCACTTCGAGTCCCGGGAGCAGGCCCAGGCCGAGAACATCCGCAAGATGATCCTGGCCATGGCCGAAGATATCCGCGTCATTTTGGTCAAGCTCGCCGACCGATTGCATAATATCCGCACGTTGGATTTTCAGCGCGAGGAACGTAAAAAAGCCATCGCCCAGGAAACCCTTACCATTTACGCCCCCCTTGCCAATCGCTTAGGACTCTACCGCATCAAGGTACAATTGGAGGATGAGAGTCTCCGTTATCTACGTCCTGATGTGTACCAACAGATCTTGGACGGGATCCACAATTACCGCGGCAAGGGCGAGACATACATTCAGAAAGTCTGTACCATCATCGAAAATGTACTCCAAGAGAATGGCATCTCCGGAAGAGTCAAGGGACGCATCAAACACATCTATTCCATATTTCACAAGATGGAGCATCGTGGGCTCAGTCTTGATCAAATTTTCGATCTCATCGCCTTTCGCGTCATCGTCGATACCGTCAAGGATTGCTATACGGTTCTTGGCCTTGTCCATTCCCTTTGGAAACCTATTCCAGGGAAGTTCAAGGATTACATCTCCATGCCCAAGGCCAATATGTACCAGAGCCTCCACACCACAGTGGTGGGGCCCGAAGGCGAGCGCATCGAGATCCAGATCCGCACCGAAGAGATGCACCGCTTGGCGGAATTCGGCGTGGCGGCCCATTGGTTGTACAAGGAAGGCGGTCAAGTCCAGGATGCGGATCGCTTCTCGTGGCTGCGCCAAATCCTCGATTGGCAGGGCGATCTCAAGGATTCCCGGGATTTTCTCTCCACTTTGCGTCTCGATCTCTTTCAGGACGAGGTCTACGTCTTCACCCCCAAAGGCCAGGTGAAGGAGCTCCCTGAAGGAGCCACTCCTGTAGATTTTGCCTACGCCATCCACACCGAGGTGGGGCACCACTGCGCCGGCGCCAAGGTCAACGGCCGTATCGCGCCCCTCAATACGCCGCTCAAAAACGGCGATACCGTCGAGATCCTTACCGATCCCAGCCGCCACCCCAGTCGGGACTGGCTCCAATTCGTCAAATCCGCCCGGGCGCGTTCGCGTATCAAGCAGTGGATCAATACCGAAGAGCGGGCGCGCAGCATCACCTTGGCCAAGGAGCTCCTCGAAAAGGAAGGGCGCAGGATGGGGGTCAACTTTGCCCGCGCCCTGAAAAATGGCGACCTGGAGCCCGTGGCCCGGGAGTTTTCCTTGAAAACCGTGGACGATCTGCTTTCCGCGGTGGGCTATGCCCGGATCACACCGCGTCAGGTGCTCACCAAGCTCCTGCCCAAGGAGGTCCTGGAGGCCGAGCGCAAGGCCCAAGAGCGTCCGGCGCCGGGTCCGAAAAAGGCCACCGAGGGTGTGGCCATCAAGGGCGTGGACGACGTGCTCGTGCGCTTTGCCCAGTGCTGTACGCCCGTGCCGGGCGATCCCATCATCGGGTACATCAGCCGCGGTCGCGGGGTGACCATCCATTCCCAGGACTGTCCCAATGTGGCCAACATGGAACCCGAGCGGCTTTTGGACGTGCGCTGGGAAGGTGAAGAGGAACGGCCGTATCCGGCGCGCATGCGCATTTTGTGTCGCAATCAGCGTGGCGTCTTGGCGGAAGTGAGCGCTTTGCTCGCCAAGGAAGGAGTGAATATCGACTCCGGCCAGTTCAGCTCCACCCCGGATGGCCTGACGGAAATGGAGTTCGTGGTGGAGGTGAAAAACGCCTCGCACCTCTATACCGCCATGGACAAGCTGCGGCGTCTGGCATCGGTGCGGGAAGTGGTGCGTCTGACCACAGGCTAGGCGCAAAAAAAGCCCGAGGAGGATCCCTCGGGCCCGGGCGTCGGAAGGGGGTGCGTCCGCTAGGCGTCGATACGCACCACTTCGATTTCAAAGGTCAAGTCCTGGCCAGCCAGGGGATGGTTGGCGTCGATGGTGACGGATTCTTCACTCACCTCCACGATGGCTGCGGGGATCTCGTGCCCTTCGGGGGAGCGCAGAATGATCTGTTCGCCCACCTGGGCGGGGATGTGATCCGGGAAGGATTCGCGGGGCACGGTAAGCACCATTTCGTCGTGGTGTGGGCCGTAGGCCTCGGCGCAGGGGATGGTGGTGGTGCAGGTGTCGCCCACGGCGTTCATGGAACGCAGGGCTTTTTCAAAGCCGGGGATGACCATGCCTTGACCGAGCGTGACCGAAAGGGGTTCGCGTCCGCGGGAAGAATCGAATTGGGTGCCGTCGTCCAGAGTGCCGGTGTAATGGACCACCACGGTGGTGCCGTCTGCCAATGCCATGAAAGCTCCTTGGGGTTTGGGGTGAATGAATATGGCGCGAGCCTACCCGCGGCGCGCAAGCTCGGCAACCCATTTTTCCAGATCATTGGGCGTGCCGGGCGTGTGGTCTTCGGGGTAGAGGAGCGCGGACATGTAAAAGATGCTCCCGATGTCCAAACTGCGCTGGGCGCTTTGGCTCATGGCTTCGAGACGCCCCTGGATGGCCTGTCGGCGTGGCCCCGGAACGTCCTGGAGAAACGGTGCGGCGTTTTGGGCAAGGTCCGCCAAGATTTGAGCCTTACGGCGCATGCACTCGTGGTAGCGGGGAGTGTCCTTGGCGTGATGCAGGGCGGTCTCGGCCTCGGCCTCAAGGGTGCGAATGGTTTGGGCGGTGTTCTGCAAAAAATCGATCAAGGGTTTCATGGCGGCCCTCCAGGGCGGCGAGGTCTGCGGCAAGGGGAAAGATGATGCCCCGCTCGTGCAGGTCGTAGAAGCGGCGCTGGCGGCGGTGGAAATGGCGGATGGCGAAAAGGCGTCCGGAGCCGATGGGGTCATGTCCCATGGCCGCGCCATGCCGTGGGTCCGCGAGGGTTGTCCATACCAGGCGCAGGGCAAGGTCAAGGCTGTGCCGGGCGAGGTCGGCCGTACGGGGGCGCCGTGCCAAAGGGGCGAGGGAAAGGTGTTCCAAGGTGCGCACCCCGTGCTGGAAGATGCCCTTTTTCAAACGGAAGGTGGCCGGCCGCTGGCAGGTGGCCTGGCGCAGCAGCGTGTCCGCCTCGGGAAACATGAGGGAGGCGATGGCGCTGCCTTGGCGGCGGGGGATGCGGATGTGGGCGTCTGCCAGCATCTCGGCATAGGAGTGGGCGAGTTTGCCGCGGCCTGCCGAATATCCCAGCATATTGGGCACGAAATAATTGTGGGCAATGACATCGGCCGCCAAATGGGCCAGGTACCCGTAGGCGTGGGCCGTGAGGCGTGGGGTCGTCGCTTGACTGAGGAGCCGTCGCGCCACGTCCCAGTTGTGGGAGTGGTGGGGTGTCGGGCGGCTGCCCTTGCCCACCAGGATGTCCGCCGCCAGGGATCCGTACAAAAAGGCCCGGGGATGGGCGGCCAGGGCCGCGGCCACGTGCGTGGGGAGCAGCTCCAAGGAGGACAGGATATGGTTGCCGATGGCAAGGTGGGCGGCCGGCCCCCAGGCCAGGGCGTCTGAGGGGAATAGGGCCGCGGCGGCCACAAGGACGAAGGCAAAGAAAATCATAGTCAGCGTTTTTCCTGAGTGGCGGCAAAGACGATGCCGGGCCACTTTTCGGCAATGTAGTCCAGTCGCCAGGCGCTGTCCACCAATATGGCGAGGTTGTCTTCGGCATCCATGGCGAGCGAGTGCTGCATCTCCCGTCGGAAGCGCGCAAGCTCGGCGGCATCGTCACTATGCACCCAGCGGGCGACGTTCCAGGAAGTCGGCTGATAGGTGGCGTCCACGCCGTATTCGTCCGCCAGCCGGGCAGTGATGACCTCGAACTGGAGCAGCCCCACTGCGCCCAGAATGTAGTCGTTGGAGGACAAGGGGCGGAAGACCTGCACCGCCCCTTCTTCGGCCAATTGGAGGAGCCCCTTGTGGAGCTGTTTGGCCTTGAGGGGACTTTGGAGCACCACCTTGCGGAAGTGCTCGGGCGCGAAGCTGGGAATCCCGACGAACTTGAGCTCTTCTCCCTGGGTGAAGGTGTCGCCGATCTTGATGGTGCCGTGGTTGTGGAGTCCAATGATATCGCCAGGATAGGCCGCATCCACGCCGCTGCGATCTTGGGCGAGGAAGATGAGGGCGTTATTGACGGCGATGTCTTTGCCGAGGCGCAGGTGGCGCAGCTTCATGCCTCGGGTGAATTTCCCCGAGCAGATGCGTACAAAGGCGATGCGGTCCCGGTGGGCGGGGTCCATATTGGCCTGAATCTTAAAGACGAACCCGGAGAAGGCCTCTTCGGTGGGGACCACTTCCCGGGTGAGGGTGCGGCGCGGCTGCGGGGGCGGGGCGATGCGCACGAAGGTGTCCAGGAGTTCCTGCACGCCGAAGTTGTTGAGGGCGCTGCCGAAAAATACCGGCGTCTGCTGGCCTGCGAGATAGCGATCCGGGTCGAAGGGGTTGCCTGCTCCGGCGAGGAGCTCCAGGTCGTCGCGCAATTCGTCCGCCTGGGGGCCGAGGATGGCGTCCAGGCGCGGATCGTGGATGTCTTCAAACACCTCTCCCTGCTGGATGCGGCCGCCATGGGTGGGGGAGTAGAGGTGCAGACGTTTTTCGGCGATGCTGTAGGTGCCGCGAAAGAGCTTGCCCATGCCGATGGGCCAGGAAAGCGGCGCGGTCTCCACTCCCAGGTGGGTCTCCACGTCGGCCAGGAGGTCGAGGGGCGGCAGGCCGTCGCGATCCAATTTATTGATGAAGGTGATGACCGGGGTGCGTTGGAGACGGCACACCTCCATGAGTTTTTTTGTCTGCGCCTCCACGCCCTTGGCGCTGTCGATGACGAGCAGGGCCGCGTCCACCGCGGTGAGTACGCGGTAGGTGTCCTCGGAGAAGTCGTCGTGCCCTGGGGTGTCGAGGAGGTTGATCACCATGTCCGCGTAGTGGAACTGCATCACCGAGGTGGTGATGGAGATGCCGCGTTCCCGCTCCATGGCCATCCAGTCGGAGGTGGCGTGGCGCGAGGCCTTGCGGGACTTCACTGCCCCGGCCATTTGGATGGCGCCGCCGTAGAGGAGGAGCTTTTCCGTGAGGGTGGTTTTGCCGGCGTCCGGATGGCTGATGATGGCAAAGGTGCGTCGGCGAGCGGTCTGTTGCTGGATTTCGCGGGCAAGGGACATCGAGGTTCTCCAGAAAAAAGGTGCGGGCCGCACGTAGGTCTCGGGTGCGGCTGCGTCAAGTTTGAGGAGGATCTTGCCCCTTGACCAGGGGCCGGCGCATGCTAGGAAAGAAAAAAATCCGCAATACGGCGGGAAAAACCGGAACCAGGAGGGGGAAAGATGTCCTACTCGCAGAGCGATTTGCCGGTGCGGCTCCGTGACGGGGAACTTTTGGTTTTGGACGATGGAACGGAAATCCGCTGGGAAAGTAGTGGCGAGGCCAAAGCCGTGTTCTTGGGTGACAGCTTTGAGCCCGCCTTGGAGCTCTTTCCGGGCCAGGACACGGTCCTCGATGCGGGTGGGTTGAAGCTCAAGCTCACGGCCTTTTTCGAGGATGCCTTGGAGGTGCAGGAAGCCTAAGGAATGCATTGCCCCCCTGGAGACTTCCTTCAGGGGGTGGTTTAGATCTCTCGGATGGCCTGGGTGAGTTTGCGCTGGTCGTCC
The DNA here is from genome assembly GCA_003530935.1 of Desulfomicrobiaceae bacterium. Lineage (GTDB taxonomy): Bacteria > Desulfobacterota > Desulfovibrionia > Desulfovibrionales > Desulfomicrobiaceae > Thermodesulfomicrobium. The sequence continues at coordinate 10,823 of DPEO01000076.1, forward strand.
TTGAACAGCTTGTAGTTGATGGAGTCTTCCAGGGCCTGGCGGCTGGCCTCGATAATATTGTAAGAGACGCCCACCGTGGTCCAGCGCGCCTTGCGGTCACCGGACTCGATGAGCACGCGCACGAAGGATGCCGTGCCGCTGGTGTCGCTTCCGTTTTTGGGGCGGGAAAGGACCCGTACCTTGAAATCGAGAAGCTGCATTTCCGCCAAGGCTGGGTAGAACTTTTCCAGGCCCTTGCGCAGGGCGTTGTCCATGGCGTTGACCGGGCCGCGCCCGGTGGCGGCGGTGTGCTCCAAAAGGCCGCCCACACGCAACATCACCGTGGCTTCGGTAAAGGGCTCGCCGTCTTCGGTGAAGAGTGAATCCAGGATACGGATGGCGGCGATGCGAAAATACGTTCTCGCCCGGCCGAGAACGCGGTTGACGAGCAACT
>DPEO01000072.1 GCA_003530935.1 Desulfomicrobiaceae bacterium
AATCGACCACAAACCGGTTGGTTGCAGCCCGCGGGATTGAGGGCTACGGCGGTGATGGAGCCGAAACGGACCGCGCCAGGGGTTTGGGTGACACGCCACAGGTTCATGATCCACCTCCAGGATGCGGTGCCTGCTGCAGAGAAATTATGCAGGAATCGTTCCTTGGAGGAGAAAAAAGCCCCCGGCGTCGGGGGCGTGGGCAGAGGCTACAGGCCGCGGGCGAGGGGTTCTTCGCGCAGGACGTTTCCGTCCCGGGCAAGGATGACGCGGCGGGCCGGGATGGAGCATTGCGCTTGGCCTATGGCCTGGGCTGCGAGACTGGAAAGTCCGGCGCAGCAGGGCACTTCCATCTCCAGCACCGTGAGGTCGCGGATGCCTGCCCCGCTGAGGATGCGGGCGAGTTTTTCCGCGTTGGCGCCGCGCTCTTCAAACTTGGGGCACGCCAGGGCCACGACGCGGCCGGGGAGAAATTGCCGGTGCAGGACCGGGCTGGCAGCCGCGGCGCAGTCGGCAAGGAGCAGTAGGGAGGCGCCGCGAAGAAACGGAGCGCTTTCCGGGATGAGCCGGAGTTTGACCGGCCAGTGGCCGAGGGCGGAGGCCGCAGGTGCGGTATTGGACGCTGCGGGGGCGGACGCCTCGGGCGCTGCCGCAGGGGCGCGCAGGGTCATGGCATGGGATCCAGGGCAGCCGCAGGCAAGCGGTGCAGCGGCCTTGGCCTTGGCCGCGTGCGCCAGGGCCGCTTCTTCGTCGAAGGGATCGGCCTCGCGTTCGATGAGGGTCAGCGCCCCTTCGGGGCAGTGGCCCAGGCATGCGCCAAGGCCGTCGCAAAAGCTATCGCGCACGATACGCGCCTTGCCGTCCACGATGGCCAAGGCCCCTTCGGCGCAGTTGACGATGCAGGCACCGCAGCCGGTGCATTTTGCTTCATCGATATGGATGATGGTTCGGGTGGGCATAAGGTTCCTCCTTGGTTGGTGTGCCTTCGTCCTGCCCTGTCCGCCGACTGCGTGCCTTGATGGATGTCAAATCAGAGGATTTGGCTCAAAAACTCCTGGGTGCGTTCGTGCTGCGGATTGGTGAAGAAATGCTCCGGCGTGCCTTCCTCGAGCACGACACCGTGGTCCATGAACAGCACCCGGTCCGCCACTTCGCGGGCAAAACCCATCTCGTGGGTGACCACCACCATGGTCATGCCTTCGCGGGCGAGCTGCTTCATGACATCCAGGACTTCGCCCACCATTTCCGGGTCCAGGGCGGAGGTGGGCTCGTCGAAGAGCATGATTTTCGGGTCCATGGCGAGCGCGCGGGCGATGGCCACGCGTTGCTGCTGGCCGCCGGAGAGCTGGTCTGGCCGCACGGCGTGCTTGTCGGCGATGCCCACTTTGTGCAGGAGCTCCATGGAGCGCTTTTCCGCCTCTGTCCGGGAACGCTTCCGCACCACCTGTTGGGCGAGGTTGAGGTTTTCCAGCACCGTCATGTGGGGAAAGAGGTTGAAGGACTGAAACACCATCCCCACTTCAGCGCGGATGGCGTTGATGTCGCAGTCCGGGTCCAGGATGTCCACGCCGTCCACGATGATACTGCCGCTGTCGGCGTATTCCAGGCGGTTTAAGCAGCGCAGGAAAGTAGACTTGCCGGAGCCGGACGGGCCGATGACGACCACCGTTTCCCCGGGTTCGATGTCCAGGGAGACTTCCCGTACGGCGTGCACGGGATGGGGAAGATAGAAGGTCTTGGAAATGTTGCGGACACTGATGATGGGCATGGGTTCTCCTCAGATGGCCTTGCGCTCCAGGTGTTGGACAAACAGGGAGAGAGTAAAGGTCAGCACCAGATAGAGTACGGCGCAGACGATCCAAATCTCAAAGGGCTGCAGGGAGGACGACACCACCTCTCGCGACGCTTTGGTGAGCTCGCGGATGGAGATGACTCCGAGGAGCGAAGAGTCTTTGATGAGGCTGATGAACTGCCCGGCCAAAGGCGGCAGGATGCGGCGCATGGCCTGGGGGAGGATGACGCGGCGCATGGCCTGGGCATAGGTGAGACCCAGGGAGCGGGCGGCTTCCATCTGGCCGCGGTGCACGGACTGGATACCGGCGCGCACGATTTCCGCCACGTAGGCGCCGGTGAAGATGGCCAGGGCCACAACCCCGTACCACAGGGGATCAATGGGGTTGAACCCCCATTTGGTGAGGATTTTGTTTACCAATGTGCCGACAACGAAATACCACAGAAAGATCTGCACCAGCAAAGGAGAGCCGCGGATGATCTCAATGTAGGTCACTGCGCTCCAGCGCAGCGCCGGGTTGACGCTGATGCGCGCCAGCCCCGTGAAGAGTCCGAGGACAATGCCGCCGACAATGGCGAGCGCGCTTACCTTGAGCGTGATCCAGAGCCCTTCGAGGAGCAGGCCGGGACGGCTGTGGGACTCGGTGGCGAGGCTGTCCCCCGGGGAGATGAAATCGCCTTTGCGGACGCGTAGAGTAGCGGCGGGAACGTCATAGCGTTCTTCTTCGCCTCCAGGGCCTTCGATGATCACGGTGGCGGTGGCACCGCTGCGCTCCACGGCGCGGACCTCTCCTTCCAGGGAAGCGCGGATGTCTTTGACTTCCGTGTACCAAAAGTATTGGGGAACGCGATTCCAACGCCAGATATAGTCTACGGACGTAGACGCCGCGTACATCCCCCACAGCACGAGGACAAGGCCTACTGCAAAGACCGTGCGCCACAGAAGAAAATAGCTTTTGCCTTTGGGACGGTCCAAGGCCGAAGAAAAATGCATGGGACCTCCGGAGAATCAAAATGCCACATCCGGCCTCAGAGACCGGATGTGGCGGTACAAAAGATACTTTTTAGGGATTACTGAACTTCTTTCAGCCACTCCGTGCCTTTGATCCATTTGTTGTAAATACGGTCGTAACGGCCGTCGGCCTTGATCTGGCGCAGGAAGTTGTTGAGCCAGTTGAGAAAGTCCGGATCGCCGGGCTTGATACCAAACCCCAGGGGCTCGTAGGTGAACGGCTCGTCCAGGAAGATGAGCTTGTCCGCACCCTGCTGGGCCATGAACACGGCACAGAAAGGCAGATCGTACACGAAGGCGTCGGCATTGCCGTTGATCACTTCCATGGCGCCGTCGGATTCCTTTTCAAAGCTCTTGTACTGGGCTTTGGGCATGAGGCGTTTGACCGCCTGCTCGCCGGTGGTGCCGATACGCGAAGCCACGACATATTTGGGATCGTTGAGGTCTTTGTAGGACTTCACGGTGCCGGCATGTTTCTTGGCCACCAGCACCGTCTGGCCCACGACGATGTAGGGATCGGCGAAGTTGATCTTGAGATTGCGTTCCTGGGTGACGGTGATGCCACTGATGATGATGTCGAATTTGTCGGCCATGAGCGCCGGGATGATGCCGTCGAAGTCGGTGTTCACGATGGTGAGCTTCACCCCCATGGCTTTGGCCATCTCTTTGGCGAGGTCTACGTCGAATCCGACGATTTCACCCTGCTTGGTCGTCATCTCGAAGGGCATGTAGCCGGCGTCGAGGCCCACGCGCAGCTCACCGCGTTTGATGATGGCGTTGAGCGTGGATTTTTCGGCCAGTTCGTGGTCTGCGGCCAGGGCCTGTGCGCCCCAGACGACGAGCACAAGCAGGGAGAGAAGAATACGGCGCATGACGAGCTCCAATGGGCTAGAGGTTTCGGGACGGAGTGCTTGCCTTCGGTCAACACTTCTTTGATCACCAGGGCCGCCTGGGTGGACAAGGCCCCTGTGATCCTGCTTAATACTTGCCTTCGGTCAATACTTCTTTGATCACCAGAGTGACCTTGCAGATTTCGCATTGGGGCATGGGCTCTTCGGGGAGGCAGATGATCCGGGTCTGCCGGCACTTGGGGCAGACCACCTCCACAAATTCCCGGGAATATCGATCTTTCAGGAGATCCATGGCTACTCCTCCGAAAAAGGAAGGGCCTTCCTAGGGCAAAGTGGCGCAAAGCTCAAGAGCGGGGCACGTCGAGAGACGGCCCCGTATGGTGGGGTATTTCGGGGGCGGTGCGCTGCGTAGGGGCGTCTACCGCGCCTGGCGGATGCGCTTGCGGACCCGGTCGATGAGCTGCACGTGGGCGAAGCTGGTGTCGGCCTGGGCCTTGCGGAACAGGGCGTCGGCTTCGTCCACACAATTGTCGCAGCCTTGGATGGGCACGTGGATGCCGAGGCTTTTGGGCACGCGGTCCGAGGCGCTTTCCACATGGAGCCAGCCTGGGCAATACGGGCAGTCACGCAGGCGTTCGATCTGGTTTTCCGTGATGCCGTCGGTATCGTAGTAAATGGAGCGCCGCCGGATGAAGAATCTGCCTTCGCGCTCCACCTCTTCCCGCTGGGTGGGCTCGAAGTACACTTGCGGCAAATGGTCGCACAGGGCCTTGATGTAGTCGAGGGTGGATTGGTGTTCTCGAATGCGTTCGGGGTCCAGGTCGGGCTCGCGCACCGTCGAGTAGTCCACCCCGGCCAGTGCCAGGGCGATACCCAGGTTGACGTAGGGCAGCGCCCCTTTGATGGCGTAGCCGCCTTCGAGCACGGCGATGTGCGGCCCCAAGAGTTCTGTGAGCCGCGCATAGCCTTGGGCCGTGAAATTCATGTTGGTGATGGGGTCGGAGTAGTGGTTGTCCTGGCCGGCGGAGTTGATGACGATGTCGGGTTTGAAATGGTCGAGGATGGGCTTCACGATGCCTTCCACGGCCAGGAGATAGCCCGCGTCCGAGGTGCGCGGCGGCAGCGGGATGTTGATGGTGCGCCCCAGGGCCTTGGGGCCACCGCATTCGGAGGGAAATCCGGTGCCCGGGTACAGGGTGCGGCCGTCCTGGTGCAGAGAGATGAAGAGCGTGTCCGGGTCGTGCCAGTAGATGTCTTGGGTGCCGTCGCCGTGGTGGCAGTCGGTGTCCACGATGGCCACGCGCACGTTGCCCATGCGTTCGCGGATCCATTCCACCATGATGGCCTCGATGTTGATATTACAAAACCCGCGGCTGCCGTGGACGCAGCGCATGGCGTGGTGCCCTGGGGGGCGCACGATGGCAAAGGCCCGCTCCCGCTCCTTGTCGAGCACCAAGCCAGCGGCGCGGATGGCCCCGCCGGCGGAGATGTGGTGGGAGTGGGTGGTGACGGCCTCCACGGAAGGGAAGCAGAAATGCACCCGGGCGATGTCCTCGGGGCTGGCGACCAACGGCCGGTATTCGCCGACGCCCTCGATATCGAACACCCCTTCCTCGCGGAATTGGTCCTGGGTGTAGAGGAGGCGCTCTTCCCGCTCCGGGTGGGTGGGGGAGATGGACCAATCATAGGCGGGAAAGAAGATGACGCCGAGACTATGGGAAGCGCGGAGCATATGGTCTCCTTATGCGGCAAGGGTGGTCAGGACACCTGGACGCAACTGACAGCGCACGCGGATGTTGCGGCCGATGGTGACGTTGTTTTCCACCATGTTGAAGCTTTCGGCCTGGAGCACCTGGATGTCGTCGGTATGGGCGTGGATGCCTTGGCGGGCGAGTT
>DPEO01000059.1:0-1055 GCA_003530935.1 Desulfomicrobiaceae bacterium
CTTGCCCGCGCCGTTGGGGCCGAGCAGTGCGACGATTTCGCCTGGGCTGACGGCGAGAGAGGCGTCGGTGAGCGCCATGGTCGCTCCGTGCGCCATGGAAAGGTGGTGGGCTTCAATCATGCCGGAAACCTCCGAACGCAGTATTTCCGAACCGGCCCCTTTAGGCATGGCCGCGGAAAAAATCTAGACCGCGGCCGTTGACTTTCCAGGGGGAGTTTTTAATTCAAGGGTATTGTCAATCAAAATTATCGGAGGATTCTATGTTTTCGCTTTCTTCCGCCGCCCAGCGGCAACTGGACCAGCACTTTGAAGGAAAGGACAAAGAGCCCATTCGGGTGTATCTTGCCGCGGGGTGTGGCGGGCCGCGTCTGGGCCTGGCCTTGGACGAACCGAAAGCCGGGGACGCGACTTTCGAGCAGGGCGGGTACTCCTTTGTGATGGAACAGGGACTGTTTGACGCGGCCAAACCCGTGGAGATCGACTTCAATGAGCAGTGGGGGTTTGTGGTGAAGTCGAGCATGCAGTTTCCTGAAGGCGGGGGGTGCTCTTCCTGCGGCGGGGGCTGCGGTCACTAAAAGCGCGTTCGCGATTGCGCGCCGCCCTGGACAAGCCGGAGACGTTTCTCCGGCTCGTCGCGTTTTGGGGGAACGGCGTCGGGGGGCTTGACGGGGATGTTTTTGCGCTCTATGTGAAACATGTTTCAAAAAAGGAGGTGGTATGGGTCGTCGGCGTCGGTGCAGGAGGACTGGGCTTGTGCCTGCGGTACGGCTGTTTGCCCCGTGCGGAGTCCCCGTGGGGGAGTTGCGTGGGGTGGTGGTGGCGGCCGACGAGCTCGAGGCCATGCGTTTGGTCGATGGCTTGGGCCTCACTCAGGAGGAGGCCGCGGGGCGTCTGGGCGTATCCAAGGCCACGGTGTGCCGTATGGTGGGTTCAGCCCGCTCTCAGGTGGCGCGGGCGCTGACCAGCGGTATGGCCATCCGCATTGGAGATGCCGACGAAGTCCCGGCCGCGGAAATGGCAGCGCCTCTGCGGTTGGGGAGAAAAAACGGGTGCTG
>DPEO01000059.1:1365-8269 GCA_003530935.1 Desulfomicrobiaceae bacterium
GGATCCTGCGGCGGAAGCGGGCGAGGAAGTGGCCGTGGCGGCCGCCAAGGAGCCTGGGAGCCGCAGGCCGCTGGGGGATTGACGAATCCTCCCGCCGAAAGATAATGCTCTTTTGAGCGAAATAAAGACGATGCCGCGACCGAAGAAATGCCGGCGCGTGGAAGGGGTTCCGCGCGCCCGTTCGTTCAAGCCCCAAGGCATCCCTATGCGGGATTTGGAGGAGATCTACCTGTCGCTGGATGGGTTTGAGGCCTTGCGTCTGGTGGATGTGGAGGGGGCGGATTTGGAGTCCGCTGCCCGGCGCATGGGAGTTTCCCGCCATACGGTGGGCCGGGTGCTGGCCGAAGCGCGGCGCACCGTGGCCCGGGCCGTGGTGGAGGGGCTGGCGCTCACGGTGTGGGAAGGCGACGCCGCGGTGACGCGGGTGGTGGCAGAACAGGAAAACCCCGGGGAGGAGTCGATGAAGATCGCCATCAGCAGTCAGGGCCCAGGTTGGGAGAGTCGGGTGGACGCCCGTTTTGGCCGGGCCGCGGGCTTTGTGGTGGTGGATCTGGCCACCATGGCCGTGGAGTATCTGGACAACGGGGCCTCTCAGGTGGCCGCCCATGGGGCGGGCATCCAGGCTGCGGACCGTGTGGCCCGCATGGGGGTGGGCGCGGTGCTCACCGGGGTGGTGGGGCCCAAGGCCTTTGCCGCCCTGCAGCAGGCAGGGATCCAGATTTTCGAAGGTGTGCAGGGCGGCACCGTGGCCGAGGCCGTGGAGCGGTTTCGCGCCGGGGCGCTTACGCCCGCGACGGCGCCTTCTGGAGGTGGACGGTGATCCTCGCCGTGGCCAGCGGCAAGGGCGGTACGGGAAAGACTTCCGTCGTCGCCGCCTTGGCTGCGGTGTGGCCTGCGGGCGCGGTGCTGGCGGATGTGGACGTCGAGGCCCCGAACCTCCACTTGTTCGTGCATCCTGTGCCGGAGTCGTCGGAGGAGGTCGGGGTGGAGACCCCGGTGGTGCGGGCGGAGCGCTGCACCGCCTGTGGGGCGTGCGCCGACTTGTGCCAATTTGGGGCCATCGCCCTGCTTGGGGGACGGGCGCAGGTGTTCTCGGAGATGTGCCATAGCTGCGGTGGGTGTTTTCGCGTGTGTCCCGCAGACGCCTTGGCGCGGGGCAGCCGTGTGGTGGGGGAAATCACCACCGGCCGGGCGGGAAGGCACACCGTGGTCACCGGCCGCTTGCGTTTGGGCGAGGCCATGGCCCCGCCGCTGATGCGCGAGGTCCTGGCGCGGGCCATCGCCTTGGCCGCAGGCCGGGATCTGCTCGTGGATGCCCCTCCGGGAGTGAGTTGCCCGGCCATGACCGCGGTGGAACAGGCGGATGCGATCCTTCTGGTCACCGAACCCACGCCTTTTGGACTGCATGATTTCCAGCTGGCGCACCAGGCCTTCGCGCCCTTGGGCAAGCCGATGGCTGTGGTGATCAATCGCGATGGACTGGGGGATGCGCCGGTGGGGGCGTATTGCCGTACGCATCATCTGCCGGTGCTTGCCCGCATCCCATATTCTTCAGAGTTGGCAGGCATTTATGCCCGGGGTGGCTCTTTGGCCGAAGACCCTGTGGTGCGCGCCGCCATGGAAGCGGCCGCAGGGGCGCTGCGCGCCTAAGGGGGGATGGGAATGCGGGAGGTTGTCATTCTCAGTGGTAAGGGCGGCACCGGCAAAACCACGCTCACCGCGGCTTTGGCCCACTTGGCCGGGGGGAAGGCCGTGCTCGCGGATTTGGACGTGGACGCTGCCAATCTCCATCTCGTGCTCCATCCGCGCGTGCACGACCAAGAAGATTTTGTTTCCGGCCACGTGGCGCGCGTGGAGACTTCCCGGTGCAGTGCCTGTGGGCTCTGCGCGCAGGTGTGTCGGTTTGGGGCGGTGCGGATGGGAGAAGGCGGGACGGCCATCGTGGATCCGCGCCGGTGCGAAGGCTGCAAGACCTGCGTGGCCCTCTGTCCGGAAGGGGCCATGCGCTTCGATCCCCGCTTTTGCGGGGTATGGATGCGCAGCCACACCCGCTTTGGGCCCATGGTCCATGCCCGTCTGGAGCCTGGTGGCGAGAACTCCGGCCGGTTGGTGTCCGTGGTCAAGCAGCAGGCTCGACTGTGGGCGGCGCAGTTGGGGCGGGAACTCATCCTGGCCGACGGCGCTCCGGGCATCGGGTGTCCGGTCATTGCGTCGCTTTCTCAGGCGCATTGGGCGGTTTTGGTCACTGAGCCGAGTCCGTCCGGGCTCCATGATTTGAGGCGGGTGGCCGCGGTGTGCGCCCGGTTTCGGGTACCGATGGCGGTGGTGCTCAACAAGTGGGACTTGGCCCCGGATACGGCCGCTGCGGTGGAGGCCGTGTGCGCCGAACAGGGATGGACGTTTTTGGGGCGGCTGCCTCACGATACGGCGGTCCCCTGGGCCATGGCCCAGGGGATGGCGGTGACGGAGACCGATGGCCCATGGGCCCAGGCAGTGCGCGCCATGTGGCCGCTACTTTTGCAGAAGATGGATTCTCAAGGAGGTATATGATGGCACCACGAGTGCGGGTGGCTGTTCCCTCGGAGCAGCCTGGTGGCATGGAGGCCGGGGTGAGCGCCCATTTCGGGCATTGCGAGCTCTATACGCTGGTGGATGTGGAAGACGGTGCGGTGGTTGCGGTGGAGGCTCTCCCCAATATCCCCCACGAGGAAGGGGGGTGTTTGGCCCCGGTGCAGTATCTGGCTTCCCATGGGGTTTGCGCCTTGATTGCCGGTGGCATGGGTATGCGGCCGCTTTTGGGCTTCCAGCAAGCGGGGATCCAGGTGTTTTATGGGGCCGGCGCCCCCAGTGTCGGCGCTGCGGTGCAGGCCTTTCTGGCCGGGCGGCTTCCGCAATTTTCTCCGCACAACACCTGCGGCGGGGGTGGTGGCGGCTGCGGCGGCCATCACTAAAGACCGGATTCGGGGGGCCATGGCCCCCTATTTTTGTCTCAGCGCCTGGGCAGTGGTCGTTGTCCGCGTGCCCGCTGGTGTGCTGTGGTCGGGTGGGCGGGTTGGAGATTGGCTCTGGTCGCCCGTAGGCGGACCAGCGGGGAGGGCGGTGGTTGTTCCGCGTGGAGCGTGGCGTACTGCCCAACATCGCTTGCACGCGGACGGTCCGGGCGCACTCGCCCCGCCCCGGGGGATGCTGCTCTGAAAACGGGTTCGTCCTTTGGCTTTTTCCCGCCCAATCCCCGCCTGCCGGGAAAGCCCACTGCCCGGCGCAAGTGACCGTCGACGGAGAACGGAAGGCAAGATCGCCCGCTTGTTGCGATTGTGCCGGCCCGTCATCCTTGCTGCCTGTGCACCTGGGGGCGTTCCGGCCCTTACACCTGTGCCCCCCGTGGCGCTTCTGCCTCCCCGATACGCCTGCGTCCACGGGAACGCATGCCAGCTCTTCGACGCCGACGGTTCCGTCAGCCGTCATCCCGACGCTTCAGAGGACACCATTTGTATTGCTGCATCCAGGGGGGCGATACTGTTGTCCGGTAACCGCCCCGGGATAGTGGGTTGACGCGGCCAGGAAGGCGCCGCACACCGCCCCGAAAGCCGGCGCGGCCGGCAGGGGAGGTTTATGGAAATTCTCGATTTGGGATTTCTCGATTTCGATACGGCCCATGCCCGCATGGTGGAGCGCGTGGAGGCACGCATCGCGGGCGCGGCGCAGGATGCGGTCTTCCTGGTGGAGCATCCGCATGTCATCACCTTGGGGCGGCGGGATGCCGCCTCCCTCATCAAGATTCCGGAGCAGGAATTGGCACGTCTTGGAGTGTCGGTGCGCCGTACGGAGCGAGGCGGTCTGGTGACCTATCATGGTCCCGGACAACTCGTCGCGTATCCGGTGGTGCACCTGCCGAGCCGCGGCATGGGCGTGCGCCAGCACGTGGGCATTCTGGAAGAAGCCACTGTGGCTGTGGCCGCAGCCATGGGTGTGGAGGCCCTCTGCCGGCCAGGCTATCCCGGGGTGTGGACCGTTGGGGGAGCCAAGCTCGCCTCGGTGGGGGTCGCGGTGCGCCGTGGGGTGACCTACCACGGTATCGCCTTCAACGTGGCGCCGGATTTGCGTTTTTTCGATCTCATCGATCCGTGCGGCCTTGGGGTGCGCATGACCTCGCTCACGCAAGAATGTGGACGCCCTGTGTCCTTGGAGGAGGTCAAGGCCGCCTGGGTCCGGCAATGGCTATGGCGCCTGCCTGGACCGCGCCCGGCGTGATGCCGAAAAAAGCGGGCGCCCGCTGGGGCGCCCGTGGTTTAGTCCACGTCCCAGGTCGGGCCGCTCGGCGTGTCCTGGACCGTCACTCCCATGGCGGCGAGCTTTTCGCGCAGGCTGTCTGCCTTGGCGAAGTCCTTGGCTTTGCGGGCTTCCTGGCGCTCGGCCACCAATCGGTCCACTGCCTCGGTATCGATGCCGCGGCGCTGGATGCGCACGGTGCGCACTTCACTCAAGAATTGCGCGGCCGGGCGCAGAAGGATGCCGAGCACATTCCCCCATCCCTCCAAGCGTTCCATGGCGTGGCGTAGAAAATCCCGGGCTCCGGTGGTGCGGCGCAGGGCCTTGTCTTCCAGGACGCGTGAGACCAGACGCAAAAAGGCAAAGGTGTGTCCCAGGGCAGCGGCGGTGTTGAGGTCGTCGTCCATGGCTTCGTCCCACTTGGTCTCGATGGCCGTGGCTTCCACCACGAGTTCCGCCGGCAGCGGGGCTTCGGTCCAGGACTTGGTGGCGCCGAGCGCGTCTTCCATGGCGGCCTTGGCGAGATACGCCCGGCGCAGGGCGGTTTCGGCTTCCTCCATGGCGGCAAGGGTGTAGTCCAAGGGGCTGCGGTAATGCTTGGTGAGGAGAAAGAGCCGCAGGGTCTCTGGGTGGTGTTGGGAGAGGATGTCCCGGATGGTGATGAAGTTGCCAAGCGACTTGGACATTTTTTCCGCGTCGATCTGCACGAAGCCGTTGTGCACCCAGAAGCGGGCCAGCGGCTTGCCGGTTGCGGCTTCGGTCTGCGCGGCTTCGTTTTCGTGGTGCGGGAAGACGAGGTCCTGGCCGCCGCCGTGGATGTCCAGGGGCAGCGGCAGGTAGCGTTCGCTCATGGCCGAGCACTCGATGTGCCATCCCGGCCGCCCGGCCCCCCAGGGGCTCTCCCAACTGGGCTCTCCGGGCTTGGCCCCTTTCCATAGGGCAAAGTCGAGGGGGTCTTCTTTGCCTTCTCCCGGCTCCACGCGGGCGCCGCTGCGCAGATCGTCGAGGTTGTGTCCCGAGAGCTGACCGTAGGGCGGAAAGGATCGCACCCGAAAATAGACGCTGCCGTCCGCTGTGGCGTAGGCGCGGCCCGTTTGGATGAGCTTTTGGCAGAGCGCGATCATGTCCGGGATATGTTCCGTGGCCTTGGGCTCCACATCGGCTTGGACAACGCCGAGGCGCTCCATGTCTTCGTGAAAGGCGGCGATGTAGGTTGCTGCAACGGTAGGCTCATCAACGCCCTCCCGCGCAGCCCTGGCGATGATTTTGTCGTCCACATCGGTGAAGTTGCGGACGAACGTGACTTTATAGCCGATGGATCGCAGATAGCGCACCAAAACGTCGAAAACCACCGCAGAGCGTGCATGGCCGATGTGGCAGTAGTCGTAGGCGGTGATGCCGCAGACGTACATGCTGACGTGGCCGTCGCGCAGGGGTTGGAAGGGCTCTTTCTTGCGGGTCAGGGTGTTGTAGAGCTGCATGGTGTCTCCTGAGATTCGGGATGGAGGAAAAGACGCAGGCGGGCCCGAAGAATTTCCACGGGAACGTGTTCGAACATGGCGGTGAGCTCGGGGCCGCGGTCGGTGCCGGTAAGGGCCAGGCGCACCGGATGGTACAGGGCGCGGCCTCGGACGGCGCACTCTTTGCCTACGGCCTGCAGAAGGGCCCCGGCCTCGGCGGAGGACAGTCGCGTGCCTTCGGAAAAGGCAGCAAGTTTGGCCAGGAGCGCTGCGAGTACCGCACGTCCTTCCCGGGCCGCGCCGATGGCTTCGGCGCTGTAGCACGGGAAAGGCTGGGTGAAGAGCTGGATGGTGTGCTCAAGTTCGTGGATGTGGCGCGAGGCGGGAAGGGCGGCGCGGACGAGGGCGGCCTGGTCTTCCGGGGAACGCCGGTGCCACGGGGCGTCCTGAGGAAGGATGGCGGCGAGCTTGCGACAGATCTCTTCCGGCGGCAGGGCGCGGAAGGTGCGGGCCGCCAGGTGCTCCAAGTCTTCGGGGAGAAACACGGCGTTGCCGCGGCCAAGACTCGTGGGGTCGAAGCGTGTTACGAGTTCGGCGAGGTTTATGACCGGCTCGGCGCTGTCCACGGCCCCGGAGATGGAGGCGAGATACTGGGCCAGTGCGCTGGCCGGAATCCCCGCCTGGGCGGCTTCCATCACGGTGGCGGCACCGCTGCGTTTGGAGAGCTTTTTGCCGTCTCGGTCCACCAGGAGGCCGTGGTGGGCGAAGCGGGGGATGGGCGCGCCCAGGGCCTGGTAGAGGAGGATTTGGCGGGCGGTATTGGTGAGGTGGTCTTCGCCGCGCACGACCAGGGTGATGCCCATGTCCATGTCATCCACCACCACGGCGAAGTTGTAGCTCGGCCAGCCGTTGGAACGCAGCAGGACGAAGTCGCCGAAGGCCGAGGACGGGACTTCCATAGGGCCCTTGATGGCGTCGTCGAAGGAGATGGCTTGCGGCTCCACCGCCAGACGCAGGGTATGGGGTTCGCCGGCCGCCACGCGGGCGAGGGCCTCTGCCTGGGGGATACGGCGGCAGCGGCCGTCGTAGCGCGGGGCTTCGCCAGCTTCGAGGGCGGCTGTCCGTTGGGCGGCCAGGCGCTCTTCGGAGCAAAAGCAGGGGTAGGCTCGGCCTTG
>DPEO01000169.1 GCA_003530935.1 Desulfomicrobiaceae bacterium
CCTTGAAGGCAGTGGACGCGCCCTTTTGGGGCGCTTGAGGTATTGAGCCGGGGTGCCCTGTCCTTGAACAATCGATTATTGTTCGTCAAGGCGATTTGCCCTTGTGCGAGGTTTGCAGTAGGCAGACGCCGTGAGATGCAGGAGGAGCGTGTGGAAAACAAAACACTGGAAATCGCTGCCTGGCTTGATGGGAAAAAAGGTCAGGACATTGTGGCCATGGACGTGTCGGGCCACACGAGTCTTTGTGACGTCGTGATCCTCGTGACCGCCCTTTCCGCCCGCCACGCCCAGGCCATGGCCGAGGACCTGGGGCTCTATTTCCGCCAGCACGGGTGGCCGGTGTTGGGTGTGGAAGGGATGGCCCTCGGCGAATGGGTGCTCCTCGATGGGGGCGACGTGGTGGTGCATGTGTTCGTGGACGAGGTTCGCCAGCGCTACAATTTGGAGGGTATGTACGCGCAGGCGCCGCGCCTTTGGCCTCACTCTTAAAAGAGGCGCGCCCCCACGGGGACGTCCTGCTCCGGGACCGCCAAGACCACGGCGCCGTCCTCCCGGGCGAACCCGGTGAGGAGGAATTCCGAGAGCACTGGGCCGATGCGTTTGGGCGGCAGGTTGAGCACTCCGAGGATGAGTCGGCCGAGCAGCGCCTCTTTGGTGTAGAGCTCCGTCACCCGGGCGCTGGTGGTCTTGATGCCCCATGGCGGGCCGAAGTCCGCGCGAATGCGGTAGGCGGGGATGCGGGCCTCGGGAAAGTCGAGGACTTCCACGATGCGGCCGACGCGCAGCTCCACGGCCTCGAAATCCTGCCACGAAATGGTCTCCATGGGTCCTCCTCGTCGTGCGTGTTTGGGACACAAAACCTCTAGACGTTGGCATTCGTTGCGGGTATGGCCTCCTGCAATTTGTATGGCGGAAAATGGTTGAGGAGGCAACAGTGGTCAAAGACCTTGGCAAAAAGATCGTTCTGGGATTGGTGGCGGTTGCATGTTTGGTGGGGGTCCATGCGGCGCTGGTGGCGTCCGTGGTCGGCTGATGGAGCAATCCCGAGAATTTGACGGACATCACAAGGCCTTCGCGGTGCACGCGGAGGCCTTGTGGCATTTTCGGACTTTCTGTGATGGTTTTTGTTGAGATGCTTCTTGCCCATTGCCAAAGGCGGGGTTTTTGTGTCACGTGCGCGGTCGCTCAAGCATCGTGGTGACCGCAACCGGGAGAGGAAACCATGGCTCAGTCCACAAGTGAAGTCGTTGAATTGTACGTCTTCAAGAAAAAAGAGGTTGCCATCGTGTGTCCGAGCTGCGGGCTCGCCAAGACCGTGCCCGTAGAGCCGCTGCGCACCAAGGGGCATTGGGAGGTCAAGGCCAAATGTACCCGCTGCGCCCACGTCTTTCGGATCAGTCTTAATTTCCGCAAGTATTTTCGGAAGGCGGTGGCCTTGCAGGGGCAACTCCTGGACGCCGCGGCTGCCGACGCGCCGGTGGCTCGGGTGCTCGTGCGCGACATCTCCATGGAGGGGGTCGGCCTGGAAGTGCAGGACGCCGAGCGCACCCTGAGCTCCGGGGAGACGTTGGTGCTCCAATTTCCTACGGCGGAGGGCGAACAGATGCGCAAGGACGTGGAACTCAAATCCGTGCGCGGCGATCGCGTGGGCGCGCGCTTTGTGGACCGCCGGTTTGATCCCGCGGTATTTGCTTGGGTATCGGCGAAATAGGAACGATGTATGGCGATAGACTTCGGACGAGTTCACAGACGTTGGATTCCGATGTTTTTCACGCTCGGGGCGCTGGTGCTCATCGCGGCAGCGGCGTTGGTGGCATGGCGGCCGGAACTGGTGATCGGCCGACAGGAGCCGCGCGTTCGTTCGGTGTTCATTTTTCCGCCTGCGGCGGCCCAGGCCGGGGCTGCCTGGCGGCTGACGGGCCAGTGGCGTTCTCCGGGCAAACAGGACGGCGAGGAAACCTTGTGGGCCGTGGAGTTCAAGCCCGTGCCCGACTGGGAAACGCCCCCCCCGGTGCTCCTCTCCCAGGCAGAGCGCGGCGTGGATGTGCGCGGGGTATATCAGCCCGCCCCGTTCACTCGGGAACCCCCCATCAAGGTGGCGGGATCGGTGGTCTTGGCGGATGCGGCGGTGGAGTGGGCGCGCCTGGCGCTCGAGCGCTCCGGTGCCGGCGAGGTGCGGCGCCTGTCTGGTTTGACTCCGGACGCCACGGAAGTGGAAGGGGCGTTTTTCGCCTCGAAGGTCCGCCGGTCCATTGACGTGCGCGCTGTGGGCACGGAAGCGGGGATCACGGCCTTGATGAGCCGGGCCTGCATGATGGCGCTGAGCTCCCGGCCGCTTACCGTGACGGAGGAAGCCTCGGGGCTGCAAGCCCGTATGGTGGGCCGAGATGCCTTGGCCGTCGTGGTCGCTCCGGGAAATCCCGTGCGGACCCTGGATATGGATGCGCTGCGGGATATTTTCAGTGGGCGCATCCAGCGGTGGAGCGAGGTGGGCGGCCCGGATGCGCCCATCACGGTGGTCGCTTTGGAACCCAATTTCGGGACCCAACAGCTCTTCCAGGAATTGGTGTTGGGGTACCTGCCTCTCACGACGAAGGTCCGTTGGGCGCCATCGCCGGCAGCGGTGGATGCCCTGGTGGCGGACGATCCAGGCGCCATCGGGTACACCAGCTTGCCGCTCACGCAGCGCGCGGCGCTTGTGGCTGTCCGCACCGAGGCAGGCCAAGCCCCGGTCTTGCCTTCTCCGGTCTCGGTGCGGGATGGTTCGTATCCTTTGGTGCGGTCGCTCTTTGTGGCCTGGCGCAAAGACGCACCTCCGTCCCAATTGTTGGAGACCATATTTTCCAGTGAAGGCAAGCGCATTCTGGAGCGTTTTGGTTTTCTGGTATCACCGAGTTGATGGCGCATGGGAGAAAATGGCATGCAGAAGCGAATTTTGGTGATTGATGACGACAAGTTGATGTGCTTGGCGCTGGCCAAGATGCTTGCGGCGGAAGGATATGAAGTGGAGCAGGCTGGCGATGGAGACGAAGGATTGCGTCTGTATCGCCAAAACCCCTTCGATGTGGTGGTCACGGACATGATCATGCCGGACAAGGAAGGCATTCAGATTATTCGAGAGCTGCGGAAATTGGATCCCAAAATCCGCATCATCGCCATGTCGGGTGGCGGCCGGGGCGGGGCCACGGATTATCTCAAGTGGGCCAAATTGATGGGGGCCAAGCGCTGCCTCAGCAAGCCTATCAAGCGTGAAGAATTGATCGAGGCGGTGGCGGAAGTGTTGGCTCTGCCCTAGGGCATTCTCCGGACAACCGGCAGCAGCGAAAGAGGACGAGGTCATGGAACGAAGACGGGCTTTTTATAACCTGCTCCAATTCAAGATTCATTTGGGCATCCAGATTATCCTGGTGGCGAGCTTTGTGGCCCTGGGGTACTTCATGTACCAGGCCCAGCTCGCATTCCTTTTGGGCGAGGTGCAGCGCCAAGGACAGGAGCAGGTGAACTTGGTAGCGCAGGCCAGCGTGCCGCCTTTGGAGCGCGGGGCGACATACCTCCTGGAGGAGGTTGCGGCTCGGGCGGAGTTTTCTCCTTCCGTGGCCTACTGCTTGATTACGGATGCCAACGGCAATCCCGTCAACGATGGGGAAGTTCGTCCCGGCGTGACTCGTTTTGCCATGGCCAAGGCGATCCCTCCGCAAGATGTGCTCGTCTTCACCCAGGACTTGACGCGTGGCGGAGTCACGTTGGGGCAGGTGCGTCTGGCCATGCGCGTCGACAAGGCGAAGGAAGAAGCCCAACGCACCATCATCCAGCTCATTGCCGCCTTTGCGGTGGTGCTCGGCGTCATCGCGGTATTTTTGTATTTTTTCCTCAACCGTCTGCTCATCCAGCCTGTGGCCAACTTGGCGGAGCTTACCGAGACCTTGGCCCGAGGCGAGTTCGTGACCTCCAACTTGGACCGTCGTTCGGACGAGCTCGGCGTTCTAGCCGAGGGCTTCAACATCATGAGCCGCAACTTGCGCGAGCTCTACCGCGGATTGGAACAAAAAGTGGCCGAGCGTACCGAGGAGCTGGGCAAGGCCTTTCGGGAAGTGGAGGCCATTTTCGAAAACTCCTTGGTGGGTATCGCCGTGATGACCCCGGATCACCGGGTGGTGCGGGCCAACACCCGTTTCGCCATGATCTTCGGCTATACCCAGGAAGAAATGCCATCCGTCGACCCGGTGCAACTGCATGTGTCCAACCGGGACTTCGACACCTTCGTGGAGAAGTTTTTCAGTCAGTTGCCGGAAGTGGAGATCACGCAGCTGGAGTTCCAATTCCGCCGGAAAAACGGCGAGATCTTCTGGAGCCAGATCTCTGCCAAGGCGCTGGATGAAAGCGATCCGGACAAAGGCATCATCGTGGTGCTCGAAGACATCACGGAGCGGAAAAAGGCCAGCGAGCTTTTGCGCCGTCATGCCGAGGAACTCCGCTTGGCCAAGGAAGAGGCCGACAAGGCCACCCGGACCAAGAGTGAGTTCTTGGCGCGTATGAGCCATGAGATCCGCACGCCCATGAACGCCATCTTGGGCATGGCGGAGATGCTCCAGGAAACGGGCCTGACGGAAGAGCAGGCGGAATACGTGCGCACGTTCAGCTCCGCCGGCGAGCTGCTTTTGGGCATTATCAACGACATCCTCGACTTCTCCAAGATCGAGGTGGGGCAGATCAAACTGGAGACCGTGCCCTTCGATTTGCAGGAGTTGGTGGAAGATATCCATAAGCTGTTCGTATACCGGGCCGAGGAGAAAGGGCTGGCGCTGTCGTGCACCCTGTCGCCGGGCCTGGCGACGCGGTATCAGGGCGACCCGTTCCGTATCCGCCAGATTCTCATCAACCTGGTGGGCAATGCCATCAAGTTCACCCACCAGGGCAGTGTCCGCCTGACCGTGGAGGACGCCGTGGGCGAGGACGGCTCCCCGTGCTGCCTCTTCAAAGTCCAGGATACGGGTATCGGCATCCGCAAGGACAAGATCGCGACGATCTTCGAGAGTTTTGCCCAGGCCGACACCTCCACCACCCGGGAGTTCGGCGGCACCGGTCTCGGTCTCGCCATTTCCAAGAAATTGGCCGAGCTCATGGGCGGCGATATCTGGCTGGAGAGCGAGGTAGGCCGCGGGACGACGTTCTTCGTTCTCTTGCCCCTCAAGCCGGACTTCAGCGTTGCCGCGCAGGAGCGCCGCAGCCAGGTGCCTTCCGATCTGCGGCTCCTGGTGGTGGAAGACCGGCCGCAGGCCCATGACAGTATCGCTGCCCTGGTGCGCTCGTGGGGGCTGACGCCGCAGGTGGCGTCGCACCCTGCGGACGCGGTCAACGTTGTGCGTTTGGGCGGGGTGGACATGGTGGTCGTGGACAGCCAGGTGGACGGAGACCCGGGCTTTGACGTGGTGCAGCTTTTGCTCGGCCAGGACGTAGAAGCCCCGCCCATGGTCTTGCTGGTGGACTCTCCGCAGGCCTTGGGTGAGCTCCCGAGCCCTTCGGACGTGGGGCCGCTGGCGTACATGTTGCGTCGGGAGCGCACCGCCCGGCTCCAAGACGTGCTCTTGGATCTGGCCTCCCAGCAGAAGCACCGCCGCCTGACCTCGGCGCGCCAGCAGTGGAAGGTGCTGCTCGTGGACGATGTGGAGGCCAACCGCAAGGTGGTGGAACTCTTCCTGAAGAACACCAATGTGGTGCTCACCCACGCGGAAAACGGTCAGGTGGCGGTGGACCGCTTCATGGCCGAACCCTTCGATCTCGTGCTCATGGACATGGAAATGCCGGTCATGGATGGTCTGGAGGCCACCCGGCGCATCCGTCTCTGGGAGCAGGAAAAGCGGGAGTACTCCACGCCCATCGTGGCCCTGACGGCCCATGCCTTCCAGGAGCACCGCCAGCAGTGTTTGGCGGCGGGGTGTACGGACTTTTTGGCCAAGCCGCTCAAGAAGCAGGACTTGCTCGACATGATCGAGCGCTACGCGGGCGTGCGGGAGTCGCTGCGGCCAGGGGCCCCGGCGGCAAGCCAGGCGCCGCTTCCGGAAAGCGCCGACGAGGACTCCTCGCCGGTACAGATCGATCCGGAGCTGGCGGACCTCCGTCCCATGTTTTTGCGCACCGTGCGGGACTTCCAGCGTCAGATCAAGGAAGCCCTCGATGTGGAGGACTTTCTCACCGTGCAGCGGTGCGGCCATAGCCTCAAGGGCCTGGGCGCCACGTACGGTGTGGACCCGGTGAGCCAGATGGGGCGCAGCCTGGAGCTCGCCGGGCAAAACAAGCAGAAAAACGCGGCCATCCAAGCCTTCAATCTCCTGAGCACCTTTATGGATACCGGCGAGGTCCCCAAGGTGCAGGCAGAGAAAG
Organism: Desulfomicrobiaceae bacterium; assembly: GCA_003530935.1. Taxonomy (GTDB): domain Bacteria; phylum Desulfobacterota; class Desulfovibrionia; order Desulfovibrionales; family Desulfomicrobiaceae; genus Thermodesulfomicrobium. The sequence goes on from DPEO01000169.1 coordinate 6,382, forward strand.
CGGCCTGTACCTTGGTGGAGGATCTGCCGGAAGCCAGCGGGTCGGAGCGGTTGGTGGTCTACGTGGCCCCGGAGATGCGCGAGCTCATCCCCTTCCTCATGGACTCCATGCGCAAGGATTTGGAGATCATGCACGGGGCCTTGGAGCAGGGCGATTTCGCCACGGTGCGGCGGTTGGGGCACAGCCACAAGGGGTTTGGCTCCACGTATGGCTTCGACTACGTCACCGAGACGGGCTATGCCATCCAATGTGCGGCCGAGGCCAAGAACACCGAGGAGTTGCAGCGGCTTCTGCAGAATTTGAGCCAATATCTCGACCAGGTGCATGTGGTGTACGGTGAAGCGCCGGCCCCCGAGGCCGTGGAGCCGGTACGCCTGGATGAAGGCGGCAAACCGGTGCGGTCGGCCGCCGCAGCCCCGGTGGTGGCCGTGGATGCGGAGCTCATGGATTTGGTGCCGCTCTTTTTGGATACCATGCGCCGGAATCTGGCGGAGATGCACGAGGCCCTGCCGCGCGGGGACTTCGAGACCATCTGCCGCCATGGCCATAGCCAAAAGGGGCTCGGGAGTACGTACGGCTTCGAGGAACTTGGTGAGATGGGCATTCGGATCGAGGATGCCGGCAATCGGAAGGACTCCACCGAAGTGGCGGCCCTGCTCGATGCCATGGAAGCATATTTGGCCACGGTGCAAGTGGTCCGCAAGGAGGAATGACGGATGATGCGGCAGCGTGAACTCCTTCCCCAGATACCCATAACCGTGCTTTTGGTGGACGACGAGTTTCTCATCGGCGAGGCCATGCGCATCAAACTCGCAAGCCAACGCGACATCGCCTTCCATTACTGCCGTGAGCCTGACCGGGCCTTGGAAGTGGCCCTCTCCGTGCATCCTACGGTCATCCTCCTGGACCTGGTCATGCCTGGGGTCAATGGCCTGACCATGGTGAAATTTTTCAAAACCAGCGAGGACTTTGGGGATGTCCCGCTCATCGTATTGTCCGCCCGGGAAGAGCCGGAACTCAAGAAAAAGGCCTTTGACCTCGGTGCCGACGACTACATGATCAAGGTCCCGGACAAGCTGGAGCTCATCGCCCGCATTCGCTGCCATTCCGAGCGCTATATCTTCCGGGTGCAGCGTGACGCCCTCCTTGCGCGTTTGGCGG
>DPEO01000115.1:0-1617 GCA_003530935.1 Desulfomicrobiaceae bacterium
CTCACCGTGGAAAACCCCATCGAGTACATCGTGCCCTTGGCGCGCCAGACCCAGGTGAATGAGGCCGCAGGTTACGACTTTGCCAATGCCATGCGCTACTTTCTGCGCCACGATCCGGACATCATCCTCATCGGCGAGATGCGCGACGAACTCACGGCCAAGACCGCCATCACCGCCGCCACCACCGGCCACCTGGTGCTCTCCACGCTGCACAGCAACACGGCCATCGGCGCCATTCCGCGCATGCGGGGCCTGGGGCTCGACAGCCTCAGCATCGCCGAGTCCCTGGTGGCGGTGGTGAGCCAACGCCTGGTGCGCACCATCTGCCCCCAATGCCGGGAAGAATACACGCCCTCCGAGGCCGAGATCCGCTACCTGGGCACGCACCCCGAGCGTCTCTTCCGCGGCCGAGGGTGCGCGACGTGCGGCATGACCGGATATCTCGGCCGCACCCTGGTCTATGAAATCTTCATCGTCTCGCCGGAACTGCGCACCCTGCTCGAAGCCGAGGCGCCGCTGGCGGAACTGGAGGCCACGGCCCAGGCCCAAGGCTTCCGTTCCATGTTCCAGGTAGGCGTGGACAAGGCCCTGCAAGGAGACACCACGGTGGCGGAGCTCATGCGCGTGCTCGGCACCACCCGCTACGCCCCGAGATAGCCATGCCGCTTTTTCGCTTCAAAATCCTCACCAGCGCTGGCAGCATCGAATCCGGGGTCCTGGACCTCCCGGTCACGGATCCCGAGGCAGCGGTGCGCTACGTGGAGACCACCGGCGGCATCGCCCTGGAGATCCAGCCCCTGCCCCGGGCTGTGGATGCCTTCATCCGGCGCACCGGACTGGGGATCGGAAAGATCTCGCGCCTGGAGCTCTCGGAATTCTACAACAACCTCGGCATGCTCGTGGGTGCCGGGGTCACGGTGATGGAGGCCCTGGAAGAGCTGTCCATCGACACCAAAAATCCACGCCTCAAAAACGCCATCACCTGCATCCGCGCCGACATCCAGTCCGGCCAGACCGTAAGCGAGTCCCTGGCCCGCCAGGCCCAGATCGCCCCCTTCGTGGTGCGGCACATGGTGCAGATCGGTGAGGAGACCGGACAACTGGACGCCATGCTCCACAAAAGCGGCGCCCACCTGCGCCACATCCACGACATCGTGAGCGGCACCAAACGGGCCCTCACCTATCCGGCCTTTCTGCTTGCCGTGGTCACGTTGGCGGTGGTGTTCTGGTTTTGGTACGTGGTGCCGCAGCTGGTGGCGCTCTTTCAAGACATGGGGGTGGAGCTTCCCGCGCCCACGCGGCTGCTCATGGCCATGGCCGACTGGTTCCGGAACTGGTTTCTCACCTCCCTGGGGGTGCTCGCCGTCTTGGGAGGGGTGCTTGCCTGGGCACGCAAGCGCTTCCTGGCCGTGCGCTACGCCCTCAGCACGCTCGCCTTGCGCGTGCCGGTGCTCTCCCTCATCCTGCACACCTCGCTGACGGCCCGGGCCACCGAGTACCTCGGCATCACCATCGGCGCCGGCATCGGCGTACTGCGCTCCCTGGCCCTGGTCATCGAATCCACGGGCAACGAAGTGTACAAGGCCCGATTGCAAGGAACGCGCAAGTCCATTATGG
>DPEO01000115.1:1952-8499 GCA_003530935.1 Desulfomicrobiaceae bacterium
ATGCTCGCCGTGGGCGAGATGACGGGCAAGCTCGATGAGCAGGCGCAGTACGTGGCGGAGCTCTACCGGCAAAAGCTGGCGGGCCTGGTGGAGGTGCTCTCCAAGACCTTGGAGCCCATGATTATGATTTTCCTCGGCGGCATGTTTGCCCTGATCATGGTGGGGCTGCTCATGCCGGTGTACGAACTGGTGACCAAATTGGGGGCATGATGCGCATGGGGCTGTGGGCCGCCGTGGCCCTGATGGTTGTGGCCGCAGGGGCCGTGTTCTGTGGCCGGGCCTTTGAAGCGGCCATGGTGGAAGGCGCACGCGCCGCGGCCTTGGAGCGGGAAAACGCCATGCTGGCCGAGGGGATTTCCCAACTGCGCCAGCAACGCGCCGAGGTGCAGGCCTGGCAGGAGCTCCTTGCCTGCGCCCCGCGCCTGCGCCCGGAAGCCCTGCGCCGCTATCCCATCCTCGTGGACCGGGAGACCAGTTGGGAAGAGACCGCGGCAGTACTGCTCATCGTCTCCAACGCCCATCCCCGGCCCGGGGGCTACCGCTTCCAGCCCGAGCGCTTCTCCATCACCCGTGTGGAAGAAGACGAGGCCAACGCCACCGAGCGCTACCAACTGCAGCTTACCGGCCAATTCCTGAGCCTGGAGCCAACGCCATGACCCAGGACCCCAAGTCCCGCCCCGACGCCGTCCCAGAGCCGCCCACCACAGACGCGGCCCCGCTGGACGACGATTTCCTCTCGCCGGAGCACGTGCTCGCCAATATGCCGCATGTCCCGGAGCCTGCCCCGGAGGCACCCGCAGACTCCACACCAGGGCCTGCCGCAGAAAACGCGGCGCATCCGGCCGATCTCCCCCCCAGCGAAGACCTGGTGGAACTCCCCTCCACCTGGGAGGTGGAGGAACTCCCGGAAATTCCCGCCGAAGCGCTCACCCCCCCGCCGGCATGGAGCGCGCCGCAGCCCCCGGCAGAGGCCGTCTCCCCGCCAACGCCCTCGGCGGCAGCCCCCCCCGAAACGCCGCCCACCGAGGCCGCACCCCCGGATGCGCCTGCGACGCCCCCGAGCGCCCCGCAAGAGAAGCCCGCCGCACCGCCTGCGGACACGCCACCCGCACCGCCCGAGGCCCCGCCTGCGCCGTCAAGCGCGCCCGACCCCACCTCCACGGACGCGCCCCTGGCGCAAATCCCCGTGGCCCCGGCACCGGCCACGGAAGTGGTGCTGGACTGCAGCGCCGGTCGTATGCTCCTGGCCCGCGGCGAAATCACGCTGCTTGATGAAAAGGACGGCCTGGAGCGTTTCCGCCTCTGGGTGGCCGATACCCGCGACACCCTGGGGCCGGGCGCGGTGCGCGTGGACGCCCCGCCCAAGTACGCCCCGCTCCTTGCCCGCCGCCTGCTTGCCCGCGGCGGGGAGTTGGACGACACCACGACGCTCCTTCCCCTTTCCCGCAAGCGTCTGGGGCCCAACCACACCCTGCTGGGCTTTCACCTCATGACCTCGGCGGAAACGGCGCGCCTAGGGCACCTGCACGCCAAGTCCCGCCACGGCCTGCTCCTTCACGACGCCAGCTCCCTGCTTTTCGGCATCCTGCGCGGCGAGCGCGACACCGTGGCAGGATTTCTCCAGTTTCCCGGCAGCATCACCGCCCTGGTGGTGCGCCAAGGCCACGTGCTCTGGGGCCGGCGGCAAATGCTCGCCGAAGACCACGGCCCGGCCTGGGCGAGCGCCGTGCGCGCCCTGCAGGCGGACATCACCTTTGCGGGCAAGGAAAACGGCTTCGAGGTGGACCAGACCCTCTGGGTGGCCGGGCTCACCCCCACCCGCGACCTTCCCCTGGAAGACGCCCGCGCCCTGCCGGTGTGCGCCCTGCGCACCGAAACAGGCACGCGGTATTCCGCCCTGCCCCTGGCGCACGTGCACCACGGCGCAAGCCTCACCTCCCCCACGGAGCGTCTGGCCGCGGCCCTGCGCCCCTGGGAGCCCCTGGCCTGGGCCATGGTGCTGCTTTTGGGCCTTTTCTTGACGGCAGGCGGGCTGTGGCTCCACTCCACGGCAGCGGACCTTGCGCAGCAGGCCGAGCGTCTTGCCGCCCGCAAGGCGGAGCTGTTGCGGGATTTGGCCCAAGTGCAGCAGGAGACCGCCTTTTCCGCCGAGCACGCGGCCCTGGCCCAGGGCGTACATGCCACCGCCCAGGCCGTGCTCCAGGCCGAAGCCGCGCCCCCTGTGGCCGCGCTGTGGAACGAACTTGCCCGTCTCAAGCCCGAATCCTGCCGGCTCCTCACCCTGGAGATGCGCTATGAACCCTGGAGCGTGCAGCTGCAGCTTACCGGCGGCATCGAGCTTCCCATGACCCAGGCCCAGGCGGTCTTCGACGCCTTCCAACGGGATCTTGCCGCCGCAGACTACACGGTGGCCGCGGCGGATCTCCATTTCGACATGGACGGCAACGCCTTCACCATGACCCTGCACCGAAACTTCGGGAAATAGCCATGCACCCGTACCTGCGCGCCGTACTGATCCGATATGCCCTGATGGGGGCCGCTTTCGCAGCCCTGGGAGGGGCGGCATACCTGTACGTGCCCGGGGTCCAGGAACAGGTGGCCCGCCACGTCCCCGAAGTGCCGGACATGACGCCCCCCACGCTGCCGGACCCCGCCTGGCGCAGCACCATCACCGCGGCCCTGGAGGCCCTGGACAGAGGCCCCACCCAGGCGGCCATCGCCTCCCTGGAGACGTCGGTCATTTCCCAGCGCACCACCACGGGCCGCACCGCCACGCGGCTCACCCTCATCGTGCCCCAAGGGGCCGAGCGCCTGGCCCTCATCGACGGCCGGGTGTTCCGGGTGGGCGACAGGCTCCCGGACGGCCGCCGGGTGCACGCCATCTCGTCCCAGGGGGTGCTGCTCGAGGCCGCCGGCGCCCTGGAGATGGTGCCGTGGATCCCGCCGCTTGCCGTGCGCTTGGAGCGGGCATCCCAAGAGCCCCCGGCCTTTGCCAACGCCACCCTGGAGACCCCGGCCCAGGCAGCCAATGCCTCGGCCGCTTCGGGGGGACAATCCATCAACGCCGATCAAGCCATCCTGCTCCTTCGCCAATTGGAGGCCCTCAAGCATGCGCGTTAGTCTCGCCTTTCTCCTCGTCCTTCTTGCCGCCTGCGCCCCGCCTCTGGCCCGCAACACCCTGGAGCCTGGGTCCGGATACCGCCAACTCCAAGAAGCCCTGGCCGACGAACAGCGCCAGACCCACGCCGCGCGCCAAAGCGAGATCCAGAACCTCGAAGCCCAGGCCCCGGCCCAGGCCCCGGCGTTGGAGATCGCCCCGCCCCGCTACAATCCCCTGGAAGAGACGCGTATCACCATCTCCGTGCGCTCCGAGCCCCTGGCCGACGTGCTCTACGTGGTGGTGCGCAACGCCGGCATGGACCTGGTCATCGACCCGGCCCTCAGCCTCGACAACCGCGTGACCATCAGCTTCGAGAACGCCATCAGCCAGCAGGTGGTGGAGAGCCTCCTGGGCGCCTTTGACGTGCATTGGGAGGTGCGCGGCAATACCCTGGTGGTGCAGCGCTTCACCGAACGCGTCTTCCAACTGGAGTTCATGAACACCCGCGCCGGCGTGGACATCGCCACCGGAGGCGACATCTTCGGCTCCGCCAGCGCCGACACCACCACCTCCAATCTGCGCTCGGCCTTCCAGGTGGAATCCTCCCTCAACAAGGGCGCGGAGGAAGGCTCCCTCTACGGACAACTGGCCGCCAACCTGCGCACCCTGCTCGCCGGCCCGGAAGGGGCCATGGGGACCTTCACCCTGGACCCGGTGGCCGGGACCCTCTACGTGCAGACCACGCCGCGCCGCATGGAGGCCGTGGCCCGCCTCATCGAACGCCTGGATCGCAAGCTCAGCCGCCAAGTGGTCATCGACGCCCAGATCCTCGAAGTCACTCTCTCCGAAGGCTTCAACCTGGGCGTGGACTGGAATTTCGTCCAACGCCGGGTGTTCGGAGAGCGGGTCTTCGAAATCGGCCTGGGTTCTTCCAACGGCACCGGACAGATGCAAACGGGCTACGCCAACGTGGGCGGGCCCATCGTGTTTCCCTCCTCGCTCGCGCCCACCTCGGACGATTCCTACGACTTCATCCTCAACACCACGGTGGATGCGCTCAAAACCTTCGGCGGGGTGAAGATCATCTCCAACCCCCACGTGCGCGCCCGCCATGGCCTGCCGGCCCTGGTGACCTCGGGCACCACCATGAACTACATCCGCGAGCTCACCAGGGAGAGCGACGACAACGGAGTCACCATCAGCACCGAGACCGCCTCGGCCTTCGAGGGGGTGATGCTCGGAGTGGTGCCGTTTTTGCGCGACGACGGCAGCGTGGATCTGGAGATCTTTCCCATCACCAGCAAGGTGGATCTCTCCAACAAGGCCACCTTCGTGGACCAATCGGAAGTGACCCTGCCCAAGGTGGACGTACGTAACGTGAGCACCAATGTGCGGGCCCGAAACGGCGACACCATCATCCTCGGCGGGCTCATCTTCCGCGACTCAAGCAAAGGCGACCGCGGGGTGCCCGCCCTGGCCGAAGTCCCCGGCCTGGGCTGGCTCTTTGGCCGCCGCGCCGACAGCGAGACCACCCGCGAGCTCGTGGTGGTCATGCACATCCGGGTAGCCCCATGAGCCTCATCTACGAAAGCCTCAAGAAAAACGCCGCCGCGCCCCAGCCACCGCCGCCGGCCCCGGTGCACACCCCCCGGCGGCTCGTGCCCCTGCGGGTCGTGCGCCGCATCGCCGTGGGCGTGAGTATCCTTGCCGCCTGCGTGGGGGCGGGCTGGGCGTTGGTCCACTGGGTGCAGGGCGAGGTGGAACGCCTGGGGCCACGGCTCCAGGCCACACGGACCATAGAACCGGCCCCGGCGCCGCCCACAGCGCCCACGCAGGCGCCACCGCCGCCGCCAGCCCAGGAAATCCTCCCCCAGGCCCCGCCACCGCCGCCGCCAGCGCCGGTACGCACCAAGATCGGCATCGAGGACCTGGCGCGGCCCACCCTGGAGCTGGAGCAGGTCTTCTCCCAACGCGCCCGCCACAACCAGCGCGTGCTCGAGCTGGAACGGGATTTGGCCGCAGCCTGGGGGGCGCAGGATACGGCGCGGGTGCGCCAGCTCCTGGAAAGCCTGCGCCGCGTGGCCGGCGCCGGCAGCGCGGTGGTGCGGCGCTGGGAAGGGGTGCTCGCCCTGCGCGCGGGAAATGGGGCGCAGGCCGAGGCCATCTTCCGGGGGCTTGTGGCCGAAGGCCGCGCCGACGCCACCACTCGGCTCTACCTGGCACAGGCCTTGCTTGCCCAAAACCGCATCCCGGAGGCACGCGAGGAACTCACCCGCCTGGTGGCCCAATATCCGGAAAACCGCGCCGCCCGGCGGCTCCTTACCACCCTCGCAAGCCAGGCCCCCCAGTCGCAGGCGGCCCGACCATGACAATCTGTTGACACGGGCGCTCCCTCTTGACCGGGAACACGGAGGCGCACTAGGAAACGGCGAATTTTTGCATCAAAAACCAAACTGCGGGCAACGGACGCGGCTCCCCCATCTGGGCGCCACGGGGACGCGGCCAGGCCCAGTGGCGCACCCGGCGGGAAAACCCACAACGGAGGTCAAGTATGGACAAGGCAAGAGGACAGCGGGGTTTTACCCTCATCGAAATGGCCATTGTGCTGGTGATCATCGGCATCATCCTGGGCGCGGTGCTCAAGGGGCAAGAGCTCATCAACAACGCAAAGGTCAAGCGGCTCTACAACCAGTACCGGGAAATCCTTGCGGCGACGTACACGTATTACGATAAATACGGCAAGTACCCTGGTGATGACAACACAGCAAGCTCTCGTTGGTCAGCAGTAACCCCTGGCGACAGCGATGGTCTTATTGATGGATTCAATCTTGTTTGTACATCGGGTTTAAACACAGAAACCTGTCAAGCGTGGTGGCATATGCGCTTGGCAAACATCATCAGCGGCCCGACGACTGCTGATGGAACCAGAAATCCGGCGAACATCTATGGCGGCAACATCGGAATAGGGTACACTACGGTACATAACCTTACTGCGATGTACATTGGATTTGACAATGTTCCTTATGATGTTTGCCAGGCAATCGATACCCAGTATGACGATGGAGTATATAATACGGGGAGTATCCGTGGAAGAGCACCTTATACCAACGGAGTATCTGATCTATACTTCAAATTATAATGGACGCTCTGTGAGCGCAGAACATCTCCACGGCGCCTGCGGGCGCCGTTTTTGTTGGTCAGGCACGGTGGGCGAGGCCGCTCGGGGAGGGACATGCCCTTGCCCCGGGGATGGGCTTTTGGTTATCATACCCACGGCCGATGACGCACGTCACCAACAACCCAAGGAGCCTGCATGATCCGCGTGCTGGTGGTGGATGACTCCGCCTTTATGCGCAAGGCCCTGGCCACCATGCTGGCCGGTGATCCGGAAATCGAGGTGGTCGGCACCGCCCGCAACGGCGAGGAGGCCGTGGAGTTGGTGCGGCA
>DPEO01000172.1 GCA_003530935.1 Desulfomicrobiaceae bacterium
CACCAACCCAAGCGCCAAGGAAAGCAAAATAGAAAGAAAAGTGACCTGAAAGGTGACAAGGATGCCATCTGGCAAGAAAGAAAGAATCTGAAAATAGGGCTCCGGTTGCGAGACACAAAGGTAGACCAAGATACCGATGGCGCCCACAAAAGAGACCCACCAAGCGGTAAAGAGGCCGTGGTCTTTTTTGGACGGAATGGCAGCGCCATCACCGATATCGATTTTGACTGGCTGTGGTTGGTTTTGTTGATTCATAGAAATTTTTGTGGATAAAAGAAAAAAATATCATGCCGGAAGCAAAGCTTCCGGCATATCAAAAGCTTTAGTTGTTCTTTTTAAACCACTTTGCGTAGATGGCATCGTATTCGCCATTTTCTTTGATCTTTTTAAGTCCTTCATTGATGAGTTGAAGGATTTCCTTATTTCCTTTTTTGACTGCAATACCCAAATATTCTGGTTTGTCAGACGCAATAGTGAAGGCAAGTGTCAATTTTTTGGAGTACTGAGGATGCTGCAGGGCATAGTCTGAAGCTACCGGGCTATCGGCAATGACGGCGTCCAGACGACCATTATAGAGGTCTTCCACAGCCAGGCCGATTTCATCATAGGACTTGGCCTGGGCTCCGTCGATGGTCTTGGCCACGAAGTATCCCGTGGTCCCCATCTGGGAAGCGATGGTTTTGCCCTTGAGATCTTCAATGGAGGTAATCTTGGCGCCTTTGGCAGTAATCACGCCTTGTTGCACCTCGAAATACGGATCGCTGAAGTCCATGGCCTGTTTGCGTTCTTCGGTGATGGATACGGACGAGGCTACGGCGTCGTATTTGCCGGCGGCCAGGCCCGCAAAGATACCGTCCCAGGCAGTGTTTTTGAGCACCGGCGTAAATCCCGCAGCCTTTCCAATGGCGCGGACGATGTCCGGACAAAAACCAACGATCTGTTTGTTGGCGTCGAGCATTTCCATGGGCGGGTAGGTGGCGTCCACGGCAAAGACGATTTCCTTGGCCAAGGCGGGGGAGCCTAGGCACGCAACGACCATCAGGGCAACAAGGGCGCGTCGCAACATCTTTTTTCCTCCATAGGGTAACAGATTCCAGAACCTTTTGCCTCCCGCGAGGGGGACGAAAAAACATTCGCTGTTGCCTAAAGAATGCCGGCACTTCGGTCAAGGGAGCGCGTCTTTGGGTGCGGTTGCCCCCACACCCGAGCGAACCTGGCTACGGCTTGGAGTTGCTCCTCCCGGCTCGTCCAGGACCCATTGAGCAGTCCCCGGCGCACAGCCCGTAAAATTCGACCGTACACCGGGCCAGGAGGGAGTCCCAAGGCGGCGATGTCCGCTCCGGAGACGAGCAGCTTCATGTCGCGAAGCGTCGTGAGATAAAGGGAAATGTTGCGTTTGATGTCGTGGTTGGTGCTCCGGGCCATGGCGTAGAGCAGCCCTTCCAGGGGCAGTGACTCCAGGATTTCCGCCAAGCGTGCCCGGGAGATTCCCCGACGCAGTCCCTGCTCCAGGCCCATGAGGGCTCCGCGCACCTGGTAGCGGAGGGTTGCAAGCGAGGAGTGCTGCTTTTGTGAGACCCCAAAACGCTGGAGCAAACGAGCGAAGTCGGCGGACTCCATGCCCGAACACAGGGCAAGGAGGTAGACGATCCATGCCTTGGGGCGTTCAGGACGATACAAAAGTCCATGCCAGGTGAGCACACGTTCGACTTCCCGCAAAAATGGTTCCTTGCTTGTGGGAAAATGGAGGGCAGAATGGATCTGCTGCAGTACCCCCAAAGAGCGGAGGCGTAGGAGTGCATCCACAGGAGCTGCGTCACTTAAAAGAAGCACCAACTCATGAAAGATGCGCCCGCCGGACAGTCGCTGAAAGAGATTGTGGCGCAGGGCGTTTTTGATGAGACGCTCGGTTTGGACATTGATGGTAAAGCGGAAGCGCTGCTCAAAGCGCACGGCCCGCAGGATGCGGGTGGGGTCTTCCACGAACGAGAGAGAATGGAGCACCCGGATGACCCGGTCCTTGAGGTCTTGCTGGCCGCCGAAAAAATCCACCAGGAGGCCGAAGTGATCGGGGTCCAGGTGGACCGCCAGGGTGTTGATGGAAAAATCCCGCCGGAAGAGATCCATCTTCAGCGAAGAAAGCTCTACCACCGGCAGGGCCGCAGGATACTCGTAGTATTCTAGCCGGGCAGTGGCGACGTCGATCTTCTCCCCGCCGGGAAGAACGAGTACCGCCGTATGAAATTTGGGGTGCGGCCGCACGCGTCCTCCCAGCTGCTTGCTCAAAGCGTGCGCAAAGGCAATGCCTTCGCCTTCCACGACGAGGTCGATGTCGTCATTGGGATTACCGAGGAGGACGTCGCGGACGAAGCCGCCCACGGCGTATGCGGGCATCCCCATATCGTGTCCCACGCGACCGGCGGTCTCCAGCAGTTCCACCGTGGCGGGGGCAAGGCGTTCACGCAGTACATGGGCGATGGAGCGTTCCGTGCGTCGTCCAGGGAGCAGGGATTCCGGGATGCGGGCGGGCTCCTGCACCAAAAGGTGAATAAGGTCCGTGCGGGTGACCACTCCCACCATGGCCCCTGCCCGCATCACGGGCACCAGGCGTTGCCGTTGACCGAGGATGATCTCCATGACTGCATAGAGATCCTCGTCTTCGGCGACGGAACGGATTTCATCCTGCATGTATTCCCGTACCCGTTCGTCTCCCAAACCGTGAGCCACGGCCTTGTCCGCCACGGCATGCTCGATGATGCCCACCGGCGTTTGCGCCTGTGTCACGGGGAGCGCCTTGAAGCCATAGCGGGTCATGATACTTGCGGCTTCTTGCAGTGTCTGGTCCGCGTCGATCCCCACTGCTGGGGCGGACATGAAATGGCGTACCAAGCGGCTGTGATGAATGGAAGAGTAGAGCAAGGCGAAGAGTTCGTCTTTGACTTGCGCCAGCGTGCGGTCCTTGATGGAGGCCGATGCAGCATACGGGTGACCGCCGCCGCCAAAAGAGCGGCAAATGAGCCCTGCATCCACCTCCGAGATCTTGCTTCGAGCCACGAGCTGGACGCGGTCCGCCATGCGGCAGAGAGCGAAAAGTACGCGGATGTTTTCCATCTCCATGAGTTTGTGCGCCAAGAGGGCAAAGTCCGCCATGTAGGTCTCAGACTCGGCATCCGCCACCACGATCTCGATGCCGTTGATGGTGTGGGTGACGGCGGAGTCCAGGAGGCGGGAAAGGAGGGTCAGCTGTTCCGCGGAGAGGTCGCGGCGCAGGATGTCATGGATGATATCCAGATCCATGCCGTTTGCCCGCAGCCAAGCTGCGGCCTGAAAATCGTGCTCAGTGGTGGAGGAGAAGGTGAAATGTCCGGTATCCTCGTAAATGCCCAACCCAAGAATCGTTGCTTCGTCGGCAGTCACCGTGATGCCGCGGTCCCGGAGTTCATGGACCAAAATACTCGTGGTCGCTCCCCAGGGAAGAACGATGGATTTTTCCGCGTAGAGATCATTTGTTTCTCCGAGATGATGATCATAGACATGTACTGTTGCCTTTTCGAGAAGATGCTCCACATGGGGAATACGACTTTTCTGCGCTGTATCGACGACGACAACGGTGGTGATGTTTTGTTCTTTGATATCTTTGATATTTTGAAACTGAAAAAGATACATGACGCTTTGCAGAAAGTAGTTGCGAAGCGCACTTTCTTGGCTCCCTGGAAATATGAGCGCTGCATGCGGATAGAGCTTGGATGCCGCGATCATAGCTGCCAAAGCGTCGAAATCCGCGTTGGCATGGCACGTGATGACAGTGGTTACCGGGGTATCGCTCATGGGTCGTTTCGGGGGTGATGCAGGTGGTGTAAGGCGCGCAAGCGGCTCGTGTGCACATGGGTGTAGATGGTGGTGGCGCTGATATCGGCGTGTCCCAAAAGGATCTGTACCGTGCGCAGGTCCGCCCCGCCTTCAAGGAGATG
>DPEO01000056.1:0-4100 GCA_003530935.1 Desulfomicrobiaceae bacterium
CGCCAGCGTTCGTCGTCCACCAGCCCCAGACGCCTGCCCAAAGGAGTGAGGCGGCGGTCGGCGTTGTCTTCGCGCAAAAGCAGGCGGTGCTCCGCCCGGGAGGTGAACATGCGGTAGGGCTCCTCGGTGCCCTTGGTGACCAAATCGTCCACCAGTACCGCCATGTATGCCTGGTCTCGTCCCGGCACCCAAGGCCCTTCGCCGCGCAGGCGGCAGGCGGCGTTGATGCCCGCCCATAGGCCCTGGGCCGCGGCTTCTTCGTAGCCCGACGTTCCGTTGATCTGCCCGGCCAGATAGAGTCCTTGGACGACCTTGGTTTCCAGGGAGGGAAAAAGCTGGGTGGGGAACACGAAATCGTACTCAATGGCATAACCCGGCCGCACGATATGCGCTTTTTCCAGGCCGGGGATGGTGGCGAGCATGGCCCGTTGCACGTCGATGGGCAGGCTGGTGGGGATGCCGTTGGGGTAGACTTCCGGGCTGTGGAGACCTTCTGGCTCCACGAAGAGTTGATGGCGTTCCTTGTCCGGAAAGCGGGCCACCTTGTCCTCGATGGATGGGCAGTAGCGCGCGCCGGTGCCGGTGATGACGCCGGCGTAAAGCGGGGACCGGTGGAGATTCTTGCGGATGACTTCGTGGGTGGCGGGTGTGGTCCAGGTGATGTGGCACGGCACCTGGGGGAGTTTGGGGCCGGTGGAGAGAAAGCTGAAGGGGCGGGCCGGGTCGTCACCGGGTTGGACCTCGAGGCGGTCAAAGTCCACGGAACTTTTGGCCAGGCGTGGTACGGTTCCGGTCTTGAGGCGGCCAAGACGCAGCCCGAGGGCCGCGAGGCTTGCGGAAAGCCCTTGGCTGGGCGGGTCGCCGAAGCGGCCGCCGGGAAAATGGGTGAGCCCCACGTGGATGCGGCCTTGGAGAAACGTCCCGGTGGTCAGGATCACCGTGCGGGAGGGGATGTGTTCTCCCAGGCCCGTAACCACGCCGGTGACGCGTCCGTGCTCCACGGTGACCTGGTCGACGGTCTCTTGGCGCACCCAGAGGTTGGGCTGAGAAAAGACCGTCGTGCGCACTGTCTGGAGGTAGGCATCCCGGTCGATTTGGGCGCGGCTGGAGCGCACCGCCGGCCCTTTGCGGGTGTTGAGACGGCGGAACTGGATGGCCGCAGCATCGGCAAAGAGGCCCATGGCACCGCCCAAGGCGTCGATCTCCTTGACCAGATGCCCCTTGGCCAGTCCGCCGATGGCGGGATTGCAGGACAAATGTCCGATGCGGTCCACGTTGATGGTGGTGAGCAGCACCGAAAAGCCCATACGGGCACAGGCCAGGGCGGCTTCGCAGCCGGCATGCCCTGCGCCGACCACGATGACGTCGAAGACGTCCGGGGGAGAAGACCAGGATGTCGCACTCATGCGGAAAGCAGCATGCGGGCCAAGACTCGGGCGTCCGCCAGGGTGTTGGCGATGGAGGCCTTTTCGTCCGGCTGGTGGGCGGTGCCCAGGAGAGTGGACCAGACTGCCGCGGAAAATCCGTGCCGCCGCAGCTCCGCCGCCACGGTGCCGCCGCCGATCCCCACACACCGGGGTGTTTTGCCGCGGTCAGCCTGGATGGCCTCGGTAAGCAGACGCACCACCATGCTGTCCGCCGGCGTGGGCGGCGCCGCTTCCTGGCGCAGCACCGGGGATATGGCGATCTGGACGCCGTACTGGGCGGCGGTGGCGGCGGCGAGCTGCGACATGGCGGCTTCCACCTCCTCCACGGCGATGGAAGGAAGGATCCGGCAGTCCACGTAGAACACGTCTTGGCCCGGCACGGTGTTGATGTTGGGGACGTTGGCGTCTTTCTTGGTGGGGGTGAAGGTAGAGACGGATGGGGAAAACAGGGTGTCTTCCTGAGGAAAGCGCTTGGGGAGTTCTTCGGCCAGGGCCACGATGAGGTGGGCGGAGGCCACCAAGGTGTTGGCCCCAAGCTGCGGCCGAGACGCATGGCACTGTTTCCCCGTCACGGTGATTTGCGCCCAGAGCATGCTTTTTTCCGCGATCTCGATGGCCAGCCCGTCGGGTTCGCCGGCGTCAGGTACCACGAACATGTCGTCGGGAGCAAAGAGGTCCTGGTGATGGGCGAGGAGGTAGTCAATCCCGTAGCGGTTGCCCGTTTCTTCGTCCGCCACCAAGATGACTCCCACCGAGAAACGGGGCGGCACGCTGGCACGCACAAGGGCGCTTGTTGCCGCAAGGGCCGAGAGGATGCCTTGATGGTTGTCTTCCACTCCGCGGCCGAGCATCGTGTCGCCGTGGATCCGAAGGGCCCACGGATCTCCCGTCCATAGGGCCAGGTCCCCAGGCGGAACCACGTCCGTATGCGCCAGGATCCAGAGTGTCTGCGCCGTTTTTCCCGGCATGCGGGCAACGAGGTTGGGGCGTACTCCGCAGGGAACGCGGGAGTCCGGGGCGTCGATGCGCTGCAAGGAAAAGCCCAGGCCGCTGAAAATGGACTCCAGGGCTTCGACTTTGGCGGCCTCGCCGCTTCCGCCGTTGTCCGGGCCCAAGGCCGGGATGGCGACCAATTGCCGCTGCCAGGCGATAAGCTGCGCGGCGGACTCGTCAATATGGCGCAATACGGTATCCAGCATGGCGTCTCCTTACCCGTGCGGCAGGAAAAAAGAAAGGCAGGACGAATCCTGCCTTGAGCTCCAGACCAGGCAAGGATTATTTGCCCTTGGCCACACGCTTGGAAGCTTTGAGGGGGTTGATCTTGGCCTTGCCTTTGACCTCGCGCGCGATGTGGGTCGCAAAGTTGCAATCCCCCAAGCGCCACTTGGCGGCTGGCTGGGGATAGGTGTTGCAGAACTTGCTGCCGTCGAATTCTTGGATGCGGTTACAGCCTTCGCACTTGTCGATAATTTCCTGCATGATGATGCCAGCCACCTGGACCCCTTTGTCCGTGCGCACGGCATTACTGAAATCTAC
Source organism: Desulfomicrobiaceae bacterium (assembly GCA_003530935.1). Lineage (GTDB taxonomy): Bacteria > Desulfobacterota > Desulfovibrionia > Desulfovibrionales > Desulfomicrobiaceae > Thermodesulfomicrobium. The sequence continues at coordinate 2,964 of DPEO01000056.1, forward strand.
TGCCATAAGGCGTTCCTCCGTTATGCTTGCCCTTGTTGTTTTTTTGGCTGGGGCGTTGGATGCAGAACCGCTGCCATGGACCAAAATCCCCGGGGCCGTCAAGGGGCAAAACCGCGCTCACGAAGAAGCGTCTTCGTCGTCATCGAGCAGGATGATGGCGAATTCGTCGTCTTCCTCGGATGCAGTTGGAGATGTGGTCGGCGGTGTGGTTTTTTCCGTGGGCTTGGCGGCTGCGGCTGCCGCAGGCGGCGTGGGCGGGCCCAAGAGTTCTTCCAACTCGGGGATGAGGAGGTCTTCGGATGCGGGCTTCTCCGGGGCGTGTGCGGGGCTTTGCGGGGCCGAAGTTGCGCCGTCGCGGGAGGCCAGCTCCTCGGCGGAGAAAGGTTCTTCTTCGATTTCCAGCACCAAATCGAGTTCTGCTTCCGCTGCGGTTTCCACCGAGGTCGGCGTGGTTTTTTCCGTGGGCGTTGCAGTGATTTCGGAGTCCTCGGGTGCCTCCAAGAGGATGTGGTCACTTGCGGGCATGTCGGCGCTCAGGCGCTCCAGGAAGTTTTCTTCGGGAGTCACCTCATCCAGGGGTTCTAAAGAATCCTGCGGTGCACGTGGCGCAGGTTCGCTTTCCAGCGAGAGGTCCACTTCGATTTCGGGCAGTGGCTCCACCGTGAGCGGCTCGGCGAGCGTCGGGGCTTCGGGAAGGTCTTCCACTGTTCCTGCCGGTGGGGTGGAAGCAGAGGGGGGCGTGTCGGCTGGGGTGAATTGCGGCAGATCATCGATATCGACGACCGCTGCCTCTGCTGCGGCTACGGGTTCCGGCTCGGGCGTGGGAGGTGGGGCCAGGATGTCGTCCACGTCGAGAAGGTCGGAAACAATGGGTTCGGCTTGCGGTGTGGGGGAGAGCCACGGAAAGCCATCGCTTCGCATCCAGTCAAGCCCCAGGGCCTTGCGGGCGTCCTCCCAGGAAGTGTTGCATTTGGGACATACCTGAAGGTGGTCCTGGGCGTGGTAGCGGCATTTGGCACAGTACATAGAGCGACCTCGACGAGATGGATTAGAACGAACGCTCATTTGCTTAATGCGAAAGGTGAGGAAAATGCAAGAACAAGGATGGGTGAGTGTTCGGCTTCGCGCGCGTCTGTG
>DPEO01000056.1:4348-15284 GCA_003530935.1 Desulfomicrobiaceae bacterium
GCGCGCGTCTGTGAGTTGACTTGGAAGGGGAAATCTGCTTTGCAAGCTTGCTTTGCAAAAAAAGGTGAGGGTTTGGAAAAAGTGTCTTTTTTCCGAGACTTGGATTATCGTCGCCAGCGCATGGTTGCTGCCCAACTTCGCTCCCGAGGGGTGAGCGACGACCGGGTATTGGCGGCCATGGAAGCGGTGCCGCGGCACCTCTTCGTGGACGAAGCCCTGGCCTCCCAAGCCTATGAGGACCACCCCGTGCCCATCGGCCATGGCCAGACTTTGTCTCAGCCGTATATGGTGGCTCTCATGTCGTCCTTGCTGGAGGTGCGTCCCAAGGATCGGATTTTGGAGATCGGTACGGGATCGGGCTATCAAGCGGCCGTGCTGGCGGCCATGGGGGCGGAAGTGTTCACCGTGGAGCGCATCAAGCCTTTGTATCAAGCCGCCCGCAAGCGCCTTCTTGCCTTGCGGTATTTTCAGGTGCGCCCCCGTTTGAGCGATGGCACCTTGGGCTGGCCGGAGGCAGCGCCGTTTGACAAGATCATCGTAACCGCGGGCGGTCCGGAGATTCCGCTGCCGCTGGTGGAGCAACTTGCCGATCCGGGCTTTTTGGTCATGCCGGTGGGACGAAACCGGCGGGAGCAACGTTTGCTGCGTCTCGTGAAACGTGGCGGACACACCCAGGTGGAAGATCACGGCGCTGTGGTCTTCGTGGACCTCGTGGGGGCATACGGGTGGTAGCCTGGCGGGAACGCATGGGCCGCGCGGCCAGGAGTCCCCGGGCCCAGTGGACCCTTGCTGCGGTTTCGGCGGCCGAGGCCATCTTTTTTCCCATCCCACCGGACCCCATGCTCCTTGCCATGGGATTGGCGTGTCCGGCCCGGGTGTTCCGCTATGCGGCCATAACGGTGGTCGCCTCGGTGCTTGGTGGCGTGGTGGGCTACGGCATTGGGGCCTTTTTTATGGACGCCGTGGGCTGGCCGCTCATCCATGCGCTGGGTATTGCACGACATTACGATACGGTGCAGGCTTGGTATACGGCATACGATGCCTGGGCCGTGGTGGTTGCTGGGCTCACGCCGGTGCCCTATAAACTGTGCACGCTGACGGCCGGGGCCTTTGGAGTCCGTTTTTGGGTGTTTGTGGCGGCCTCCGTCATTGGCCGGGGGGTCCGGTTTTTTGCCGTGGCCGCATTGGTGTACTGGTGGGGAGAACGGGCTCGGCAATTGGTGGAGCAGCGTTTGAATTGGATCGTTTCGATCGGCGTCCTCGTGGTCATCATGGCCGCCGTAGCTTTTGGGGTATTGCGTTAGGAGGTTGTATTATGACGACAAAATCAGGTTGTTCTTCGTGCGCTGGCGCGAAGAAATTGGGCCGGATTCAGGAAAGTCCGGAATCGGCCATGGAGCGGCAGGACCGGCAGATTGCCTCCACACTGTCGCGCATCAAATATAAATTGTTTGTCATGAGCGGTAAGGGCGGCGTGGGAAAGAGCTCTATTGCGGTCAACCTTGCGGCGGCTTTGGCGCTGCAGGGCTACCGCGTGGGGCTTTTGGACGTGGACATCCACGGGCCCAGTGTGCCCCATCTTTTGGGCCTCAAGGGACTTTTGGAAATCGAGCGCGATCACGGTGTCCTGCCCAAGCGCTACAATGAAAATCTGGCGGTGGTCTCCATGGAGTCGCTCCTCAAGGATCCGGATCAGGCGGTGCTGTGGAAAGGCCCCATGAAGACTTCGGCCATCCGCCAGTTCATCTCGGATGTACTCTGGGGGGATCTGGATTTTCTGGTGGTGGATTCGCCTCCAGGAACGGGCGACGAGCCCATGACCGTGCTCAAGACCATGCCGGACGCCCTGAGCATCGTGGTCACCACCCCGCAGGAGATCTCCCTCGCCGACGTGCGTAAGGCCATCAATTTCTTGCAGTACACGCGGGCCAATATCCTTGGTGTGGTGGAGAACATGAGCGGGCTCGTTTGTCCGCATTGTGCGCAGGAGATCTCGCTCTTCAAGAAAGGCGGCGGTGAAGAATTGGCCCGCAAATACGGATTGCAGTTTTTGGGCGCCATCCCCCTGGACCCCGCCACGGTAGTGGCAGGGGATCTGGGAAAACCCGTGGTGCTCTTGGATGGCGAATCTCCCGCCAAAATCGCCTTGTTGCAATTTGCCCAGAGGGTGGTACAGGCCATTGAAAGCAGCCTGGAGGCGGCGTCTACGCCGGCACCTTAATACAAGGCGCGAGAGGGGCGGAATGCGGTGGTGTGTGGCCTTGGCGGTGATTCTTGCTCTGGCTGTCCCTTCGTGGGCAGAAGGGCGCTTTTATTACGCCATCAATCGTGACGGCTCGCTCCATGTCAGCGACATGCCCCTCTCTCCGCGCTTCAAGCCCTTTCGTTTTACCCATTCCGTGAACTACATCCGGCGCGTGGCCTTGGGGATGCGCCGCAAGCAGGTATCGTGGCCGCAGGTGGAACGTCTCGCCACGGTGGCCGCCACGCGCTATGGGCTGGACCCGCGTTTGGTGCTTGCCATTATTGACGTGGAGTCTGGAGGCGATGCCGGCGCGGTGTCCTCAGCCGGGGCGCAGGGCATCATGCAAATCATGCCGGACACTGCCCGGGAGCTGGATTTGGACGCCCCTTTTGATCCAGAAGCCAACATCGACGCCGGGGTGCGGTACCTCCGGCAGATGCTCCAGCGTTTCGGTGAACTGCGTTTGGCTGTGGCTGCGTACAATGCGGGGCCCGGCGCGGTGGAGCGCTATGGCGGCGTTCCGCCGTACCCGGAGACCCAAACCTACGTGAACCGGGTTCTTTCCCGCCTTCAGGCGAGCAGATAAATGTATTCTATTCCTAATATTCTCACGTTATTACGTGTGGCCGCCGTTCCTCTTCTCATGATTCTTCTTGCTATGCCCGGGCCGGTGGTCTGTCCGCTGGCGGCAGTGGTGTTCGCCTTGGCCGCCCTGACGGACCTGGCTGACGGGATTATCGCCCGCCGCTACAACCAGATCACCACAGTGGGGAAGTTTCTGGATCCAGTGGCGGACAAGGTGCTCGTGGTTTCGGTGCTGATCCTGCTCGCCGGGTTGCAATGGGTGCCGGCGTGGGTGGTGGTGGTCATCGTGGCACGCGACATCTTGATCACCGGCCTGCGGGCGGTGGCGGCCGAGCAAGGGGTGGTCATCGCCGCCGACCGTTATGGGAAATGGAAGACCGCCATGCAAAGTGTCGCCTTGGTGCCGCTCATCTATCACTATCCCCTTTGGGGTTTGAATATGAGCGCCATCGGCATGGTCTTTCTGTACGCTGCCTTGGTGCTCACGGTCTATTCGGGGTGGAACTACTTCGTCTCGTTCTCGGGAACGATCCGTCATTAGAGGGGGGAGTATGGCGCAAATCGATGCCTTTTTCAAAATGATGCACGATCTCGGTGCATCGGACTTGCATCTTTCGTCCGGATCTCAACCGATCATCCGTTTGCATGGAGATATGCAGCGGGTCAAATACAAGATTCTCGAGCATGACGAACTCAAGAAACTCCTCTACGAGATCACGCCGGAGAATAAGATCAAACAGTTCGAGGAAACGGGGGACGTGGACTTTTCCTACGAGGTGCCTCACGTGGCCCGGTACCGCGCCAATTTTTTCATGCAAAAGCGTGGGATCGGCGCGGTCTTTCGCGAGATTCCCCAGAAGATCCTCACCGTGGACGAGTTGGGGCTGCCGCCTATCCTCAAAAATTTGGCCATGCTCCCCAAAGGCTTGGTGTTGGTCACGGGTCCCACGGGCTCCGGTAAGTCCACCACCTTGGCGGCCATCATCGACTACGCCAACAAGATGCGCAAAGACCATATCCTCACTATCGAGGACCCCATCGAGTTTGTGCACGAACCCCAGAACTGTCTCATCAACCAGCGTGAGGTGGGGCGCGATACCTTGAGTTTCAATGCCGCCTTGCGCGGGGCGCTGCGTGAAGATCCGGATATCATCCTGGTGGGTGAAATGCGTGATCTGGAGACCATCCAGCTGGCCTTGGAAGCGGCGGAAACCGGTCATTTGGTGTTTGGCACCTTGCATACCATCTCGGCTTCCAAGACCATCGACCGTATCATCGAGGTCTTCCCCGGCGATCTGCAGGGCCAGGTGCGCTCAGGATTGGCGGATTCCCTGCGGGCCATCGTGGCCCAGAACCTTTTTAAACGCGTCGACAAGCCGGGGCGCTGCGCGGCCTTGGAGATTCTTATCGCCTTGCCGGCGGTGCGTAATCTCATCCGGGAGAACAAGATTTTTCAGATCAACTCGGTCATCGAAACCGGGAAGAAGTATGGCATGCAGAGCCTGGACGATGCTATCATGCAGCTCCTTATGGCAGGGAAGATCGACGCGGAGCAGGCCTACAACAAGGCGGTCAACAAGTCCAAATTCCGGGATTTTCTGACCACGCCGCCGCAAGACTTCACCGAGGTCTAGTATGCAGCGCGCTGATTTTGATCATCTCCTCCATCAGGCTTTGCATTTTGCCCCAGACACCTCGGACCTCATCTTCACAGTGGGAAAACCCGTGCAGGCCGAGGTGCATGGAGATCTCCAGGACGTTCCCTTGCAGCCCAACCCGGGGCCGCTTTTGCCCCGGCAGGTGGAGGCCATCGCCACCTGCCTCATGGGGCGCAATATCCGCTTGTACGAGGATCAATTGCGCACCGGGTCTTGCGATCTGTCTTACGAGCTTGCCGGGGTGTGCCGCTTTCGTGTCAACATCTTGAGCCAGAAAGGCTCGCTTGCCATTGTCATGCGCAAGCTCACCGCCGTGGTCCCCACCATCGATCAATTGCGGTTGCCGGCGGTCTTTCACGAAATGGCACGGGAGAAATTTGGGCTCATTTTGGTTACCGGTGCCACGGGTTCGGGTAAATCCACCTCTCTCGCAGCGCTCATCGATGCGATCAATGCGCAATTCGCCAAACACATCGTGACGTTGGAAGATCCCATCGAGTACGTGCACACCCACAAGCGGGGCACTGTCAACCAACGGGAGCTGGGGTTGGATTTCGACTCGTTTGCCTCCGGCCTGCGAGCGGCCCTGCGTCAGGCCCCCAAGGTCATCCTGGTGGGGGAAATCCGTGATCGGGAAACCATGAGTATTGCCTTGGAGGCGGCGGAGACCGGTCACTTGGTGCTCGGGACCTTGCACACTGCGGACACGGGGCAGACCATCAACCGTGTAATCGGCATGTTTGAGCTGGCCGAGGAGCGGCTTATTCGTTCTCGTTTGGCCGAGAGCCTCAAATTCATCATCTCGCAGCGGCTCATGCCCAAGCGTAGCGGCGGACGGGTGGCGGCCTTTGAAATCCTCAAAACCAACTTGCGTATCCGCGACCTCATCTATAACGGCGAGACTGAAGAGAAGACTTTTTATCAGGTGGTGGAGTCTGGATCGGCGTATGGTATGATCACCTTTGATCAATATCTGGCCGAACTCTTCTCACAGAATGTGATTTCCGAGGCCGTGGCCATGACCAACGCTTCGGATAAGTCCAAACTGGCGCAGATGATCGACAAGATCAAGGCTGCTCGTGGTGAAAAGGTCACCAATATCGATGGATTGGAGTTGGATTTGGAGTATGAGAAAAAGGTCGTGGAGCGACCCAGCTAAGGAGAGGGCATGGAAATCCGTTGCCACCAATGTGATGCCCGGTTCGTGCTGCCTCCGGAACGCATCCCTGAGGCGCGACGCTTCAAGGTAAGCTGTCCCCAGTGCAAGCAGCCTATCCTGGTGGAGCGTCCTGAGGCGAAGAAGGCGCAAACGTCTGCGGCAGTGCCCGATGAACCCGAGTATTTTCCTCATGACGCCCATGTGGCTTTTGTGTATGTCCAGCAGGCAGCCCTGCATCAGCGCATCTGTGATTATGTTCGCAACCGCGGCGGATATGTGTCGGAGGCCCGCAGTATTGACCAGGCCATGGCCAAGATCCGCGCCAACTATTATCACGAGATGATTTTCCAAGATGATGCCGAAGGCCGCCAGCTTTTGGAAGTCGTTGCGACGTGGAATGGACTCCGGCGGCGGGAAGTCAACGTCATTTTGGTGGAGTCGGATCGTCGTACGTTGTCGGGCATGGACGCATTTTTGGTTGGGGTGAATGCGGTGATCTCCAGTAAGGACTCTGCAGAAATTGAGAAATTTTTGGACCTTGCCCGGGATGCGTACAAAGCTTTCCAAGAGCCATGGAAGATCGCGGCTGCCCATGTTCATGGCGTAGGGATCGAATCGTGATATGGCGTATTGTGATTGGATTCCTTGTGGTTCTTGATTTGGTTTTGGTATACCGGATTGTGCATCCAGAGACCGGGGTGCCTGCATATCGGCAGCTTCGGGAGCGGACCCAGGAACTGCGAGGAAAAATTCAGCGGATCGATGCGGAAAATAAAGAGCTTAGTGCCGAGATCCGCCTTTTGCGGAAGGACGAACAGTATGTTCGTCGCTTGGTGCGGCGTGAACTTCTTTATGCGGAAGAAAATGAAATCATGTACATATTCAAGTGATGGATGTCATGAATACCGAAACATTGGCGCTTTTTGAGGAGCTCGCGGCCCAGGATCCTGGTTCGAGTATTTTTTTGCACGTGGCGCGGCTGTTTCGTGCTCATGGAGACGCCGCACGGGCAGCAGCGGTACTGCGGCGGGGGCTGACAAGCCATCCTGGGCATATCGAAGCAGGGCTGCTTTTAGCGGATACCTTGGCGGAGCTTGGAGAAAGTGATGGAGACATGGTCCACGAAACCGGAGAGCGCCTGCTGCGCTTTCCGCGTTTTTGGCAGGCCTTGAGCCAGGTGAGCGCCGAGCGTGGAGCCGTAGACCTTGCCGTGGTGGCGGGGCTCATGGCCCTTTTAGCCCAAGGAGGCACGGTCCAGTGGGGCCAAATTCTGCTGAATGGGGTGCGGGAAGCCTTGGCTGCGGTGGAGGTGCCTGCCTCGCGCGAGCCAGAGACCGACTTGGACGCGGACGAGGTGACGCAGTTTTGCCTCAACGCCAGTATCCGTACCAAGACTATGGCCAAGCTTTTCTCCATGCACGGCGAGCACGAGCAAGCGCTCGCCATCTATGAGGAATTGCTGGCGAAGGCCCAGAGTCCTGAGGAGCGAGAAGAGCTGCAGCAGCTTCGTGACGCCGAGCGCCGTCAGGCGGGCTTGGAGCCGGACCGGCAGTCGCAGATGTTCTCGCTTCTCGATCAGCTGGCAACGCGTTTGGAAACCAGAACTATGGCGAGGTCATGATGCGTACAGGGATAATTTTTGCGGCACTGGTAATGTTGTGCGCATGCCAGCCGCTCCACGTGACAAAACTGTACTATGACGAATATATCAACCCCAAGGCATCCATTGATTACGAGGCGGAAGAGGATGTCGCCATCCCTGCCGAAGTGTTGGACGCATTCGTGCGCATGGATGGTGCTGTGATCCGGGTGGCCGATGTTTTGGCAAAGGTGGAATCCTTTCCTGATGATATGTGGCTGGCTGCCGTGGGGAGCGCCCTTCCGGAAGTGCGTCAATGGGCCGTGCTCGACCGGTATTTCTTGGCAAAAAATGGGGTACTGCTCTCTGCGGATGGACCGCTTGAGGCCTTTGCCGAACAGGTGGAGGGCCAGCCGTACGCCTTGGGCGCCGTGGTGCTCCCCGAGGGAGTGACTGTGGTGCGCAAGTTTACCGATGGTGCCGGAGAAGAAGGGTTCGTGGCGGCCATGCTCGATCCAGCTTTGCTGCATCAAAACCCGTGGAGCGCGGTGGTGGTTGGCGACCAGATTGCGTACGGAGCGCTGGATGCAGAGGCCGCGCAGCAGCTTGCGCAGGATGTTCTGAGTTCTAAGAGCTTTTCCGGGGCACGCCCCGTGGCAGGAACACAGTACCGCTGGTTGATGAGCGCCCGGGATCACTTGCGCATTGCCTACGTCTATCAGCAGAAGTGAGGAGATCATGCGTCAAGTAACGACAGTCGTCGAGCATTTACTTTTGCAGCAGAAGGAGCGGCCGTTGGCCTCGGGCCGTTTTACGCGCTTGCTCACCGAACTCATCTTGGCCGCCAAGATCATCGACCGTGAAGTCTCCAAGGCAGGGCTTTTGGATGTGCTGGGCGCCACGGGCGAGGTCAATGTACAGGGCGAAATGGTGCAGAAGCTGGATGACTTCGCCAACCGCGTCATCATCCGTCGCATGGAGCGCGCCGGTGTCTTGTGCGCTATGGTTTCCGAGGAGAATGCGGATGTCATCGAAATTCCCCATCAATATCCTGAAGGGGACTACATTTTGATGTTTGATCCATTGGATGGATCGGCAAATATTGACGCCAACGTGAGTATTGGGACGATTTTTAGCATCTATCGCCGCCAAGGAGGATCCGCAACAGGAGTAACCTTGAGTGACGTGTTGCAGAAAGGAGCCATGCAGGTCGCTGCAGGATACTTTATCTATGGATCTTCCACCATGCTCGTCTATACCACAGGAAACGGAGTGCATGGATTTACCCTTGATCCAAGCGTTGGGGAATTTTTACTTTCTCACCCAGACATTCGCATTCCGGAGCAAGGAAAAATCTATTCGGTCAATGAGGGATATACCCCGTACTGGGATGCAACTACACGTAAGGCAGTGGAATACTTTCGCTCTTGTGACAATGCCCTAGGTCGACCGTATAGTCTTCGCTATATCGGTTCTCTGGTTTCGGATATTCATCGCAACCTCATCTATGGTGGAATTTTTCTCTATCCTGCTGATTGTCGGGATCCCAAAAAGCCCGCAGGAAAGCTGCGGCTCATGTGTGAGGCCAATCCCATGGCCATGATCGTGGAACAGGCGGGAGGTATGGCCTTGGATGGTCGGCGCCGCATCTTGGATATTGAGCCTGATGAAATCCATCAACGGACTCCTTTGGTGATCGGTTCCAAGAACGATGTGTTGGCCGTGCAGCGTATTTATGCCGAGGCCGATGCTGAGGCGCAGTAGTCATGCGGGTTTTGGGTATTGAGACTTCCTGCGATGAGTCCGCGGCCGCTGTGTGGGACGACGGCGTGCGTGCCTGCCGCACCCAGAGCCAAATCCCCATGCATGCGGTGTTTGGCGGCGTGGTGCCGGAGCTCGCCTCCCGTGAGCACTTGCGGGTGCTTCCTTCTCTGGTGGAGCAGACTTTGGCCGATGCCGGGCTGGAGGCTGCGGATGTGGATTTGATCGCAGTCACCCGAGGGCCGGGGCTTCTGGGGGCGCTTTTGGTGGGGGTCGCCTTTGCCAAGGCCATGGCGGTTGCCGTGGATCGACCGATCTTGGGGATCGACCATCTTCAGGCCCACCTCATGGCCGCGTTTATGGATCAGGAGCCGGTGTTTCCCGCGTTGGGATTGCTGGTTTCCGGTGGCCACACCGCCCTTTACGCCATGCACGATGTGGATCGCATGGAGCTTTTGGGCCGCACCCTCGATGATGCGGCGGGCGAGGCCTTCGACAAGATCGCCAAACTCCTCAATCTGCCGTATCCGGGGGGAGTGTATCTCGACGCCTTGGCGCAGCGCGGAAGCGCTGCTCGTCCGTTTCTCCCGCGACCGTTTTTGGACAACGACCATTGCGACTTCAGCTTTAGCGGTCTGAAAACCGCGGCAGGGATGTGGATTCGGGAGCACGCCATCGCGCCTTTGGAATATCGGAATTTCGACGTGGAGGCCGTCCCTGCGGTGGTCTGCGATTTGTGCGCCGAAGTGAATCAGGCCGTGGTGGATACCTTGATGGCAAAGACGCGCCGTGCACTGGCGCGCTTTTCCGAGGCCCGCGCCCTGGTGGTGGCGGGCGGTGTCGCCGCCAATACCGGTCTGCGGGCGGCGTGTGCGACCTTGGCGCAGGAGCATGGGCTTGCCTTTTTCGTCCCGCCCCTTACCTATTGCGGGGACAATGGGGCTATGGTAGCTTTTCTCGGTCATCTTTTGGGGACACGCGGCTACCGGCATGACCTTTCCTTTGAGGCCATTGCCCGGGGGCGCCGCATGCCGCACGACGTTATTCGAACCTCAAGCTAAAGGAGTCCGTCATGGCTGTTCAGGTTACTGATGCCACCTTCCAAACCGAAGTGCTCCAATGCGACCTTCCTGTGCTCGTGGATTTTTGGGCCCCGTGGTGTGGTCCATGCCGGGCCATTGCCCCGGTTATCGATGAGCTGGCCCAGGAGTTTGCCGGCCAGGTCAAGATTTTGAAAATGAACGTGGACGAGAACCCGGCTACCCCGAGCACCTACGGAATCCGCGCCATCCCGACCCTGATTCTCTTCAAGAAGGGCGAAGTGGTCGAGCAGGTGACCGGGGCGGTGTCCAAGGCGAGTCTCAAACAGATGTTGAGTGACAAGGCCCTGTAATGTGGGATTGTTTGGTCATCGGTGGGGGGCCGGCGGGCATGACCGCCGGCCTCTATTTGGCCCGCGCCGGGGTGCGGGCTGCGGTGGTAGAGCGGCTTGCTGCGGGGGGCCAGGTACTCAATACCGAGCGCATCGATAATTACCCCGGCTTTCCGGAAGGAATCTTGGGCTATGAGCTGGCTGCCCTCATGGAAAAAGGCCTGGAGCGCTTCGGCCTGGAGCGCTTGGCGGGCGAGGTGCGCGAAGTGGAGCCGGGGACGCCGCTGCGGGTGCACATCGATGACACGGTGCACGAGGCCAAGGCCGTGATCGTCTGCTCGGGCGCCACTTGGCGAAAGCTCGGCGTGCCTGGAGAAGAGCGGCTGACCGGCAAGGGGGTCTCCTACTGCGCGCTGTGCGATGGCTTTTTCTTCAAGGACAAAACCATCGCCTGCATTGGTGGCGGGGATACAGCCTTGGAAGAGAGCCTGTATTTGCAAAAACTCGCGCGTAAGGTCTATCTCATCCACCGCCGGGACGCCTTTCGGGGCACTAAGATATACCAAGACAAGGTGCT
>DPEO01000102.1 GCA_003530935.1 Desulfomicrobiaceae bacterium
GTATCAAGGAAAAGGCTTTTGCCGAAGCGCCGCGGCCGGGAGAGGAAATAATATTTGCCGCTTGCCGCGAGCGCAGCCACAAAGGGCGTCTTGTCCACGTAATAGTAGCCTTCGCGCCGGATCTCGGAGAAGGTCTGGATGCCGATGGGCAGTTTCTTGCGGAGCATAGCGACCTCAATGGGAAGACGACCTGATCAAAGTTTTCTTTATTTGGGTCTATAGGCGGTAAGGGGGTGCAAGTCAAAAGCAGGCGAGGCGCATGCGTGCTGTGGACACGAAAGGATGTTTTAGGGAAATGCCTCAATATCGGCGTGCCCCCTGCGGAAGCAGGAGCGATGCCTCAGCAGGGGATGTTTTGGGGGGCTCCGCGTGGTACGGGACGTGGTGTCTGGGGCCTTGTATGGGGGGATTTTGCCTTATGAGGTCGTCTGCACGTGGATGGTGAGTGGAATACGATGCAGGGAGCGGGAAATCTCCTGGGTAGAGCCGAGGTTCCAGGAGGTCGGGCGCACTCCAGCCTGGGCGCAGAGTTCTTCCACCAGGCGAGGCAAGGCGATGACGGGATGCCGGATAAAAACCTGCGGCAATCCGTAGGTGAGGTTGCAGGCCAAACACTTGCCCGGCCGCTGGAGGAGGTGGAAGAAAAACTGCCAGGTATTGCCTTCAGCCTTGTGAAACCGAAGGCGGATGTCGTAGGCTCCGTCTTCCGCATCGCCGTAGAGGGCGTCGAAAAAGGCATGGGTCCGTTCAGGCGGAAAGATGGCGTCCAGGGCGGCATCGGTAAACAGGGGTGCGGGGTCGGTCATTATGGCCTCCGGGGGTAAAAAATATCGCGCTTCCCCCTAGAAGCGAGGATTCACCAGGTCAAGGAGGATGTCATGGAGGGGCGTTTGGAAAATCTTGAGATGCATGTGGGGTACTTGCAGAAAACTTTGGATGACCTCAACGTCGTGGTCCTGGAGCAAGCGCGGCAACTGCGGGATTTGACCGGCCAAGTGGCGCTGCTCCAGCGTTCCTTGGCGGCAGTCCTCGCCGCGGTGCAGGAGAGTGGAGAACAGGAAGACACCCCGCTGCGATAAATTGCGAACTAGTCTTCGTCCTCGAGATCAATAATTCCCAAGCGGGCGGCGTAACGCATGAACGCCAGGGGCGTAGGTGTTCCGAGCTTTTGCATGATGGAATAGCGGTGGTTGAGCACCGTTTTCTTGGAGATGTAGAGCTTGGAGGCGATTTCTTCTGGGCTGAGCCCTTGGGCGAGAAGGCGCATGATCTGCTGCTCCCGCAAGGAGAGGGAATTGTAGGCTTCGGCACTGGTGGCGTGCTGGCGTCGGTTTTTGGCTTGGATAGCTCCGAGGATGGCGGGCGAGAGGGTGCCGTCGAGGTATTGGCTGCCGGAGAGGACTTTTTCCACTGCCTGCAGGATGCCTGTTCCGCCGCTTTCCTTGGACATGTAGCCTGAGGCTCCGGCCTGAAAAGCGGCGGCCACGAGATCGATGTGGTTGTGCATGCTAATGATGAGTACCACGGCATTGGGGCGCAACCGTTTGATTTCTCGGGTAAGATCCAGGCCCGAGCCGTCGGGGAGCGTGATGTCCACAAGAGCCAGATTGAGGTCGTGCCTTTTGGTCAGTTGGAGTGCCTCGGCCACGGTATGGGCTTCTCCCACCACTTGGCATTGGGGGAGCTGAGTCAGTTGGGTGCGAAGCCCCAGGCGGAACACGGGATGGTCATCCACGACGATGGCGCGGATCATGTCGATGCTCCTGGCAGCGGGACTTCAACCACGATGCGCGTCCCTGCCCCGGGTTTGGAGCGCAGAGTCAGAGAACCCCCGAGGAGGCGTGCGCGCTCTTGCATGCTCCACAGCCCCATGCGCCGTTCTCGGGCAGCTTGAGACATGCGGCTCTCCACGTCCATGCCTTGGCCGTTATCTTCGATGCGCACCAAAAGTGATGGGTAGGCACCCACGAGGCGTACCGAGGCTTGAGTGGCGCGGGCGTGCTTGCGAATATTGGTCAAGGCCTCTTGAGTGAGACGGTAGATGTTGATTTGGGTGTCGAAGGGCAGGGTGATGTTGGCCATGCCGTCGGCAGCAAAGTGGATGGGGATGCCGCTGCGAATACTCATCTCTTCACACAAGGAAGCCAGGGCTTGGGCCAGCCCTAATTCCGAAAGGGCCGGAGGAAGCAGTCCGTAGGCCAGGTCGCGAATTGAGGCAATGGCGGTTTCCAGGGTGGCCTGGACGCATTGTACGGCATTTGGGTCGGGAAGAGAATGCGCTAGGCGGCGGAGGTCATTTACGGCCTGGGCGAGCTCTTGCGCTAAGTGGTCATGGAGTTCACGGGCGATGCGCTGCCGCTCGTTTTCTTGGGCCATGATGAGCTCGCGGGAAAGGGCCTGCATGAGTTCATCGGTCCATCGCTGCTCGATGATGCGGGCCACCAGTTCTGCCACGGCATCGATCAGGCTACGCTCTTCGGCGAGAAATGGGCCTTCATCGCACTCCGGCCGTTCTTCCAGGTATCCCACCTCCACTTCGCCCACGACCTCGTCACGGATGCGGATGGGGGTTTTTTGCTGCCATAGGGAGGGGGCGTAGTTGGCCGTGGCGCAGTCGTGGGTGCCGAGGCGGATGCGGGCACACGTGATCTCCGGATACTGCCACGAGGCGCAGATGAGATCGGCAATGCGGGCCAAGAGTTCGGGCAAGGGCTTGTCGCGTTCTTGGGCGAGCCGGGTAAGACCGTAGAGACAGCGCAGCGCCTTGATGCGCTCGCGCAGGGCGCGTTCGATATGCAGGCGCTCATCGAGCAGGGCCTGCGAGGGGTCGGGGGGGAAGCTCAGAGAACTCATG
>DPEO01000077.1:0-925 GCA_003530935.1 Desulfomicrobiaceae bacterium
CCTTGGGCGGAACCACGGCGGCGTCCACGGTCACGTCTCGCACCCGGGCCAAGGTCTGGATGGCGCGCTCCTGCGCCTCAATGAGCGCCGCATCCGCGCCCTCCGCCCGGACCAGCACCGAAAGCCAGGCCGCCGGCGCAATGCCCAGTTCCGCCCGGATGGTACGCACTGCAGTGATCACCCCTTGCACCAGGGCCATCTGCTCCTGCGCCTCCGGGTCCACGCACTGCGGCCGGGCCTCGGGATAGGGACGCAGGGCCAAGTCCTCCATGTCGAGCACGGGCAGGGCGCTCCAGATCTCCTGGGTGACAAAGGGGATGACCGGATGCGCCACCATCAAGGTCTCGGAGAGCACCTGCCGGAGACAGGAGCGGGCCACGCCGCGCACGTGCGCGTCGTCGGAATGCAGCTCCGGCTTGATGAGTTCCAGGTACCAATCGCAGAACTCATGCCAGATAAACGTATAGATGCTCTGTGCCGCGTCATTGAACCGGTAGGCATCGATATGCTCGCAAAATTCTTTTTTGAGCACCTCCAGTCGATGCAAAATCCAGCGATGCGGCAAGGAAAGCGACTTGTCCGGGGCAAATTCCGGCTCCGTTCCGTCCACATGCATCAGGGTGAAACGAGCGGCATTCCATATTTTATTGATGAAATGCCGGTAGCCTTCGATGCGTGCTTCGGAAAGCTTGATGTCACGTCCCATGGCCGCAAAAGACGCCAAGGTGAACCGCAAGGCGTCGCACCCGTATTTGTCGATCATCTCCAAGGGATCGATGACGTTCCCCGTGGACTTGGACATCTTCTTGCCGTGCTCATCGCGCACCAAGGCATGGATATAGACGTCATGGAACGGCACTTCATTCATGAAGTGCAGTCCCATCATCATCATGCGCGCCACCCAGAAAAAGAGGATGTCAAAGCC
>DPEO01000077.1:1233-2722 GCA_003530935.1 Desulfomicrobiaceae bacterium
TCCGTGCTGCCGCAGCGGCAGGCCGTGGGGTCCTCTCGGGATACGATGATCTCGCCGCAGGCCGCGCATGTCCATACCGGGATGCGATGTCCCCACCACAATTGGCGCGAGATGCACCAATCGCGAATATTGTCCAGCCAATGGAAATACGTCTTGGTCCAGGACTCGGGAAAGATCCGGGTGCGGCCGTCTTCCACCGCGGCCCGCGCCTTGGCGGCAAGCGGCTTCACCGCCACGAACCATTGCTCGGACACGTACGGTTCGATGACCGTCTTGCACCGATAGCATTGCGACACCTTGTTTTCGTAAGGCTCTTGCGCGGCCACCAGGCCCATGGCCCGCAAGTCTTCCACCACCCGCGCCCGGCACTCCTGGGCGGAAAGCCCCTGGTAGGCCTCTGGAACGTTAGCGTTCATGCGGCCATGATCGTCGATGACGCTCACGATCTCCAGGCCGTGCTTGCGGCCGAGTTCCCAGTCGTTCATGTCATGGCCTGGAGTGACCTTGAGGCACCCGGTCCCGAATTCCGGGTCCACGTAGGCGTCGGCGATGATGGGAATCAGGCGGTCCACCAGCGGCAGGCGCACTTTCTTGCCGATCAGATGCCGGTAACGCTCATCCTCCGGATGCACGGCCACGGCGGTATCGCCGAGCATGGTCTCCGGCCGCACCGTGGCGATGGTCACAAAGCCGTCGCCTTCCGCCAGCCGATAGCGGAGATGGTACAGGGTGGACCGGGCTGGCGCGTATTCCACCTCGTCATCGGCCAGGGCGGTGTGGCAGCGCGGACACCAATTGACCAGATACTTGCCTCGGTACACCAGACCTTCCTCGTAGAGGCGCACGAACACCTCGCGCACGGCCCGGGAAAGCCCTTCGTCCATGGTGAAGCGCTCCCGCGTCCAGTCCACGCTCGCGCCGAGACGACGGATCTGATTGAGGATGCGGCCGCCGTACTCTTCCTTCCACTGCCACACCCGGCGCACGAACTCCTCTCGCCCCAGATCTTCGCGGCGCACGCCTTCCGCGAGCAGACGTCGTTCCACTACGTTCTGCGTGGCGATGCCGGCGTGGTCCGTGCCGGGGATCCAAAGCACGTTTTTTCCCCGCTGACGCATGTGGCGGCAGAGGATGTCCTGCAGCGTGATATTGAGGGCATGGCCCATATGCAGGGCGCCCGTGACGTTGGGCGGCGGAATCACGATGGAATAATTGGATGCTTTTGCGGAGCCCGCGCGCTCCACGTCCGGAGTAAAGGCGCGCGACTCTTCCCAAAAGGCACGCCAGCGCGCTTCCACGCCGGCGGGCTCGTAGCCCTTGGCAAGCTCTGTGGTGGACATGAAATCATTCTCCTTGATGGGACCAGGATCGCGAGCGCTGCTCCGCCCCCGCCACTGGTCGTCGGATGGCGCGGAGCAATCGCCGCGCAAGCCGTCCACGCCTACCGGCAGGGGGGGGAAAAATCAAGGCAAGACGCCGGGCCTGTTAC
>DPEO01000011.1 GCA_003530935.1 Desulfomicrobiaceae bacterium
CTCCGAACTTCTTTTCTTTTTAATGCTACGACGCCCGCCGAGATCTACCCCCTTACCGTCCACGGCGCACCCCCAATCTCAAACGCGCTGTGGCACGCACCCTGGGCGTGATCGGCATCGCCTCCCTGGGGAGCTTCGAGTGGATCCGCGAGGCCGGACGCCGGCCGTACCTCGTTGCCGGCTACCTCTTTTCCAACAGCATCCTGGTGGACGAAGCCCCGGCGCTCGACCAAGGCTACCTCAAGGCCTCGGCATGGAACCAACACGCCGACCTCGCCGATCCTCTGGCCGCGGGCAAAGAGCTCTTCCGCGGACAATGCTCCGCCTGCCACTCCATCGGCGGTCCGCTCAATGACATCCGCAAGCGCTCCGCCTCCTTCGGGATCATGGGAATGGAGAGTCTGCTCACCGGCATGGGCAAAATCTACGGCTACATGCCGCGCTTTGTGGGCACCGCGGCCGAGCGCCACGCCCTGGCCAGTTATGTGGCGAGCCTCACTCCCCAGGTGGAGGAGCCCGTGTTGCCGCGCCCAGCCCTCGACCAAGCCATCCCTGCGTTTTCCAAGGAAACGTCTGAATACGTACTGCTGGCCTGGTGCACCCTGGGCGAAAAATGCATCTCCGATTGTGACGCCCAATTTTCGCTGCTGCCGCCCGGAAGCACGCTCATGGCGCAGCTCGTGCGACGCGGCCCGCTGCCGGAACTGGTCTCCGAAGGCGTCGAGTTGCGTTACATCGCGCCCCCAGGCCACGAGCACCCCGGCGGCCAGGTGGATTTTTGGAAGTACGCCAAGAGCCTAGTGGGCAAAGAGCTCCCTGCGGATACCAGCGCCAAGGGGCTCACCCCGTCCGGGGTCATGTACCCGGTGGAGGGACAGGCGCTCTTTGCGGCCAACGGCATTCCTGCCCTGCCGTACCGCGACGACGGCGTCATCGACCCGTATCCCGTGTGGACCGTGGAAGCTCGAGACGCAGCGAGCGGCGAGCTCCTTGCCTCCACCCAAGTGGTCCTGCCCGTGTCCACGGAAATCGGTTGCAAAAACTGCCACGGCGGCACCTGGCGCCGGCAGGGCGCCATGGGCATCGCCGCCACCACGGCGTCGGACATCCTCGCCCGCCATGACCGCCGCCATCAGACCAGCCTCATGGCCAAAGCCCAGGCTGGAGAACCCGTGCTCTGCCAAAGCTGTCATCCGGATCCGCTCCTCGGCGCCAAGGGCGATCCCGATCTCCTCAATCTCCCGGCAGCCCTGCACGGCTTCCACGTCCACTACTTGGCAGACCGGCCTGGAGCCGAACCCTGCCACGCCTGCCACCCCACCGGCCCCACCAGCTACAGCCGCTGCGCCCGCGGGGTCCATGCCCAGCGGGGACTCACCTGCGTCTCCTGCCACGGCACCCTGGAAGACCACGCCCTTTCACTGCTGCGCGCCGAAGCCGACGCCGGCAAGCCCAAGGCCAAGCGTCTCATGGAAGGCCTGCGCCCCCGCGCTGTGGCCTCCGTTCAAGAAATTCAACCGCGCACGCCCTGGAACAACGAGCCGGATTGCCTCTCCTGCCATGAGGACTTCACGCGTCCGGAAAGCACTGAGGCCTCGGCCTTCAACGCCTGGACCCCAGGGGAAGAGGCGCTCTACCGCAGCCGCACCGATGACGCGGGCCTGCACTGCCCGGCCTGCCACGGCCCCACGCACGCCGAATACCCGGCGCACAATCCCTTCGCCAGCCAGCGGGACGCCATCCAGCCGCTGCAGTACCAAGGGACCTCCGCTCCCATCGGCGCCCGAGGCAATTGCGCCGTGTGCCATACCATGGACATGGAGTACGAATTCCACCACGAAAACATTCTGGCCAATATGGCCAACTAATCCTCCAGGCGGGTGCGCGGCTCCGTGCCGCGCCCGCCCGCAGGCAACTCCGCCTTCAGACGCATGATGCGCCGCCACGAGAACGCGATGCGCTGCGGGGAAAGACGTCCCGCAGCCACGGCGGCCTCCAGGGCCTGCACCACGCGGGGGACCACGTCGGGGTCGTATTGCAGGTTGTTGCCCACCAGGAGCATGTCCACGCCAGCGGCCACCGCCCGGACGGCCGCTTCCTCCAGGCCGAAATGGTCGGTGATGGCCCGCATCTGCAAATCATCGGAGATGACCACGCCATCAAACCCCAATTTTTGACGCAAAAGCCCCGTGATGATGGGTGCGGAAAGGGTGGCGGGGGCGCGGGGATCTATGGTCCGCACGAAGAGGTGCCCTGTCATGACGCACGGTGCAGCGTCTGTGGACAGGATGCGGGCGTACGGGATGAGCTCGGTCGGGCTCCAGGTGGCGGTGACGTCGGTGATGCCGAGGTGCGAATCCGTGCGGGCGCTGCCATGCCCGGGAAAATGCTTGAGGCACGCAAGCACGCCCTGACTGCGCAGCCCCTGGGCAAAAGCCAGGGCGTGGCGGGCCACGGTCTGCGGGTCTGCGGCAAAGCTGCGGCCCAAAGCGCCAATGGCCGGACTTTGCGGGTCCACCGCCACGTCCACCACTGGGGCAAAATCGAGGTTGATCCCCACGTCCGCCAGCATGGCGCCGGTACGCTCCCCCCACCTGCGGGTGGCGGCCTCAGTCCCTTGCCCCATCTCCCAGGCTGACGGTAGCGCCAGGAAACCATGTTCCTCCCGCAACCGACGCACCCGTCCGCCCTCCTGATCCACACCAATGAAAAGCGGAATGGACGCGGCGGCCTGCAAGGACGCTGTCAGCTTGTGCACCTGCGCTGGAGAAAGGATATTGCGCCCGCCGCCAGAAAGCACATCCCGATCGAAAAGGATCACCCCGCCGATATGAAAGGCTTGGATATCCCGTAGGATCGGAGATCCTTCCGTGACCTCGGTCCCACGAAATCCCACCAGAAGCATTTGGCCAAGCATGGTGCGCAGCTCCGCCTCGGCCCCCGCCCAAGCCGGCAGAACCAAGACCCAAAGCGCCCCTGCCACCGCCCGAGCCCACCACATGCTGCCGCTCTTCATCCCTTACTGCTCCCTGCGCTGGATTTGCCGCAACGCCCCGCTTGACAATCGATTATCTACCACATACGCAAACGCCATGAACGCCACGCTATGCCCCATTATTTCCATTACCGGCATTATCCGTATCGCCAGCAGGCGGTTCGGGGCGGCGTACGCGTAGCAGGCACACGTACCACACAGCACAACCCCGGACCCTCGGCCCGGGGTTTTTTTATGACCACGGGGGCCATATGATCCAGATCTACGACACCACCCTGCGCGACGGCAATCAAAGCGAAGAGATCTCCTTCTCCACGGATGACAAGCTGCGCATCGCCACCAAGCTCGATGAGCTCGGCGTGGCCTATATCGAAGGCGGTTGGCCTGGGGCAAACCCCAAAGACAAACGTTTTTTCCAAGAAATCCGGCAATATGCCCTACATCATGCCCGCATCGCCGCTTTTGGCTCCACCCATGCGGCCAAGACCTCCGCGGACAAAGACACCAACCTCACCGAACTCATCGCCAGCCAGGCCCCGGTGCTCACCATCTTCGGCAAGACCTGGGACATCCACGTCACCGAGGCCCTCAAGATCCCGCTGGAGCGCAACCTGGAGCTCATTGCCCATTCACTGCGCTTCCTGCGTCCCCACGCCGCGGAACTCTTCTACGACGCCGAGCATTTTTTCGACGGCTTCAAGGCCAATCCGGCCTACGCCCTCGCGTGCCTGCGTACCGCCCACGAAGCCGGGGCCGACGTGCTCGTGCTCTGCGACACCAACGGCGGCTGCCTGCCCCATGAAATCGCCGCCGCCTTCGATGCCGTGCGGCGTGAACTGCCGGACGCCAAGCTCGGCATCCACACCCACAACGACAGCGAGCTGGCCGTGGCCAACAGCATCGTCGCGGTGCAGCACGGCGCCACCCAGGTGCAGGGGACCATCAACGGCTATGGGGAACGCTGCGGCAACGCCAACCTCTGCTCGGTCATCGCCAATCTGGAGCTCAAACTAGGCACGCCCTGTCTGCCTGAAGGCCGGCTTTCCCGCCTCACGGACACCGCCGAGTTCGTGGCGGACGTGGCCAACCTGCGCTCCTTTGCCCGCCAGCCCTTTACCGGAAAATCGGCCTTCACCCACAAAGGAGGGGTGCATGTGGCGGCAGTACGGAAAAATCCCCGCACCTACGAGC
>DPEO01000119.1 GCA_003530935.1 Desulfomicrobiaceae bacterium
TGTCAAATGGCGGGGGGCTGTGGAGTGCGGGAGCGACGAGGGGGCTGGCGCTGCGTGTATCGGGTGTGGGGATGGGGGGCGCCTGTGTTGGGGGCAGCGGAGCGCGCAAGGGCCGGATTGCTCCGGCCCAAGGATACGTCGGTGTTTCGGGGGGGGGAGTTAGAGCTTGCGGTAGCAGAACCACCAGTCGAAGCTGTCGGCCTGGCCGGTGCGTTCGGTGGCGGTTTTCACGTCTTTGGCCGGGGGGATGATGACCTTGTCGCCGATGAGCTCGTTGTTGGGCCAGCCTGCGGGGATGGCCACGCCGTGGGCATCGGAGGTTTGCAGGGCTTTGACGCAGCGCAGGATCTCATCCATGTTGCGGCCCACTTCCTGCGGGTAGTAGAGCATGATGCGCAGGAAGCCCTTGTCGTCCACGATGAAGACCGCGCGCACGGTGTTGGTGCCTTTTCCTGGATGCACCATGCCGAGTTTGGCGGCGACGCGGCCCATATCGTCGGCGATGATGGGGAACTGGATTTCTTCTTTGAGCTGTTCGCCAATCCACTGCACCCATTTGATGTGGGAAAACACCTGGTCGATGGACAGGCCGATGAGTTCACAATTCATGGCCTTGAATTCCGGATAGCGCTTCTGAAAGGCCACGAATTCCGTGGTGCATACCGGGGTGAAGTCCGCTGGGTGGGAGAAGAGGACGAACCATTTGCCTGCCATGGCCTCCGGCAACTTCATGGTGCCGTGGGTGGTGACCACTTCCATTTCCGGAAAGGCTTCGCCGAGCAGAGGGATACCAGACATCGCGTTTCTCCTTGTTTAGATGGTTGCGGATGGAGAGGAAGATTCCTGGGTGAGCAACCGGCCGGAGCGGGTCCAGGCCAGGATGCCGCCGGCCAGGGATTTGACATTGGCATAGCCGTGCTGCCGCAAAAACGAACCGGCCATGTTGGAACGGTAGCCGGAGCCGCAGTAGACCACGATCTCCTCGTCGGTGGGCAGGGTGCAGCAGGCGGCGAGGATTTCGGTGAAGGGTTGGTGTTCGGCCCCGGGGATGCGTCCGGCGGCCCATTCCTGGGGGGTGCGTACGTCCACGAGCCGGGGCGGTTGGGCGCCTTTGAGGCGTTCGGCCAGTTCATGGGCGTTGATTTGCGTGAGGCGATGCACCGGACGGCCGGCGTTGATCCAGGCCTGGATGCCGCCGGCCAGGTATCCGAGAATGTTGTCGTAGCCGATGCGGATAAGCTCGGTGCGCATGGTGGCAAAGCCTGCGGCGTCGGCGACCACGAGGAGGATCTGCGCCTTGGGGTCCACCACCATGCCCACCCAATTGGCCAGGGACTTTTCCAGACCGATGTTGAGGGCCCCGGGGATGTGCCCTCCGCCGAAGGCGACGCCGTCCCGGGCGTCGATGATGACGGCTCCGGCCTCCATGTGGCGGGTGAACTCGTCCACGCTCAAGGCAAGCTCCCGCGGGCAGCGCTCGAGAAGCGGCGCGCCTTTGGCGTTGGTGGCGATGATGTGGGTGAAGCTCTTGGGGCGCACGGGAAAGTCCTGGCGCATGGCCGCGGCAAAGGCCTCGCGAGAGTCGAACTGCAGGCGCGGGTTGTGGCGGCGTTCATAGCCCAGGGTGGTGCTGGTCTTGGGGCTCATGCCCTTGCCGCACAGGGAGCCGGAGCCATGGGCCGGGTAGACCTCCAGGTGATCGGGCAGGGCGCCGAGCTTCACGAACAGGGAGTGGTAGAGGTTGGCGATCTGCTCTTCGAGTACGGCCTCGCCCACGAGATCCGGTCGCCCGATATCGCCCACAAAGAGCAAATCTCCGGTGAGGATGAGCCAAGGTTCGGCAGAGCGGGCCAGGTCCGAGACCAGGATGGAGAGGGAGTGGGGCGTGTGCCCTGGGGTGTGGATGACCTCGAGCCGGGCCGATCCGGCTGTGAGCACCGTGCCTTCCGGCAGGGGGGTGAACGGGAAAGAGACCGGGGAGTCCGGGTGCATGGCGATGGGCGCACCGGTGCGGGCCGCCAGCTCATGGGCCCCGGAGACGTGGTCCGCGTGCACGTGGGTGTCGATGATGTGGGTGATGCGCATGCCCTCATCCCGGGAGATCTGCAGGTATTCGTCGACGTCCCGCTTGGGGTCCACGACGATCATCTCCCCGGCGGCAGGGCAGCCCAGCACGTAGGAAAAGCAGCCGAGGCCAGGGACACGGATTTGTTGAAAATACATGGGATACTCCTTGGTAGGGTTCGTGACGTCAAATTCTTATTGAGAACTTTTAGTAATTGTCAAGGTTTTTCAAAAAACAGCGGAAGGCTTGGGGAGGCCAAGATATGGCGTCCTGGAATCGTCTCAAGCCTAGGGACGACTTTGACAGGTGTGTACCCCTTTTCGCCGGGTATTGTCAAAAACTGGAGGAAAGCGGGAGGAAACGGAGTGTTTGTCAGCCGGCAAGATCCACCAGGGTGCCGGTGGAGCGCAGCAGCAAGCGCAGGAAGACCTCTTCGATGGACAGGGTGGGGGTGACGCGCCGGGCCTCGGCGGCCTGGGCCAGGAGGTCCGATTGGGCCTGGAGTTGGCTTGCGTGGCCGGTGAGGTTTTCCTCGCGGCGCGTGTAGATGTCCGCCAGAGTCTCGGTGCCGGTGATGGCGGAAGACAAGGCGGTGATGGCATTTGCTCGGGCCGTGGGGTCGCTCAAGTCGGCGTTGATGGTGGCCCAGTCGAGGACACTGGTGTCGTCCAGGCGCTGGAAGGCGATGAAAAAGCCGTCCTGGGGCAGCCCCTGGATATAGACCCGGCCTTGGGCGTCGATGCGGTCTGTGGGCCAGGTGCTGCCGTTGAGCAAGGGGATCCCGTTGTACTCGGTGGTATCCACGATGCTTTGCAGCTTGGCGTAGAGGGGGTCATACTGCGTCTGGGCCACTGAAGCGGAGATAGTGCCGGCGTCCACGGCATCGGCGAGGTCTTTCATCTCCTGGAGGATATCCTTCATGCTCCCTACGCTGCTGGCCGCCATGCCCACCATGCTGGCTGCTTCGCGCACGTTGCGGGCGTTTTGGCCGATGCTGCGGGAGTCTGCCCGCAGCCGTCCGGTGATGGCCTCGTCCGAAGGGTTGGTGAGGGGAATGAGCGGGGGCTTTCCCAGGACCATGCGCCGCAGATTGGCCCCCACGGTGGAGCCCTGGAAGTAGACATTGAGCAGCCAGTCCTGCTGCCAGAGGGCGTTGGCGGTGTCGGCGATGAACAGACGCTCGAAGTCGGTCAGGGCCATGGATGCTCCAGGAGGATAGAAGTACACGTATTCTATCGGCTGGGCGTGGAAGATCTTTACCCGTGGTCGTAACGCACCCATTCGAGGCAGAGCCCCTGGGCGGGCGCGGTGCTCGGCGCGGCCTTGCGGTCACGCGCTGCCAGGATGCCCGGCACCGCTGCTTCGGTGATGCGGCCACGGCCCACGGCCACGAGTAGTCCCGCCATGTTGCGCACCATCTGCTTGAGAAATCCATTGGCCTCAAAGCGTAGGGTCCATTCCCAGGGGGTCGGGCCTGGGGAGCGGGTGAGCTCGGAAGAGCGTCGTGGAGGGAAGGAGGGGAGATCTGGGTGGTCGG
>DPEO01000078.1 GCA_003530935.1 Desulfomicrobiaceae bacterium
GTCCTCTTTCCCGCCGGGGGTATGGCATTGGGAACAGGCAGGCACGCCCTGGGAGCGGGCATCGTGATGGCAGGCCGAGCAACGGTTCACTTTGGCTTCATGGGCCTTGTGGTCAAACGCCACCACCGACCGAGGGGCATCCTTGGCCGCCGACTTGGGAGCCGGAGCCACCAGCAGCATGGCGTCCGTCTGCCCGGCTTCCAGACGCGGCACGTCTGCAACCACTTTGTACGTGGAACGCTTGGCGGCGTCATGGCACCCCGCGCACTCCAGCGGACCTGTGGGTTGCTTGGCCAAGGCGATCTCCATGTGGCATGAGATGCACTTGGCATGAGCCTCTTCTTTGTTTTTGGCAAAAACGAGGTTCCGTTTTTCCGGCGTATCCTGCGTATGACACTTGGAGCAGTTTTCCTTCTGCCCGGGAGCCGGCTGCACCATCTTGGAGGACGCATGACGGTAGTGCAGTGATTTGTCGAAGGGGATCACCTCACGCACCGAGCCCTGCGGGCCAGCGTGGCACAAGCGGCACTCCCCGCTTTGAGGACCGCTCTTCTTCCCAGCCTCAACAGTCTGCTGGTGGCAGCCGATGCAATTGTCATGATAAATACTCTTGATACGTCCCGGATCTTCGTCCGCCTGCCGCTTGAACAATGGAGTTACCTTGTTCCCATCTGTCACGGTGTGGCAGGAGGCACACTTGTTTTCCACCGCCTTGGTGTGCTTGTCGTGGTCAAAACGAACCACAGGGTACGAAAGCTTGCCGGATGCGGCCAGGGTATCAATGAGAATAAGCCCCGCCCCTCCCGGCTCGGGTGTCCCCTCCTGCTTGCCCCCCAGGGCGTTCAGTCCAAATCCTGCAACCCCCAGACTCAGGCACAGGATGCCGACCCATCGCATTGGTCTTCCCTTCTCCATGTGCACAATCCTTTGTTGAAAATCCTCCCCGGAACATTCCGGCAACCTTGGCCTTGACTCCCCAAGGCCCGCCTCGCGCCTCAAAAAGCAAAACATACCAAACAGATGCCTATTTAAGAGCCTGTAGGTATGATTTTTTCCGACCCCGGAGGTATAGAATCCACCGCAACCCGTCAAGAGCAAATCCATTCCTTCACAAGCAAGGCAACTCCAAAGTAAGCAACCGTCTAATTTTCAAAAAACTATTTATCTATCGTCATTCCGCCTCAACCCCTCGTCGTCACCCGGTCGCCATGAATAGATCTTTTCATGACACAAAAAGCACAAAAATAATGACTATAACACTCTGAATAATCCAATTCAAAATAGGACAAAAATACTATTCTTTTTTTATCGACCAAAGCAGTCTGATTCTGGAAATATATTTACATACACCAAAGCGTACGTTATCCGCCCTTCAAAACATTCCGATTTTCCGACTTAAACGTGATGAAAATCGGAACAAGGATTCACACAACTACGTGTCCCGTAACACAAGGAGAGGGGGTATGGCACCAAAAGCACAGTGGGATTGGAGCGTTGGTTCGAAAACCGTTGTGGATCTCGCCACGAACAATGACGAGGTTGCATGGCGCGAAGAGAGCCACGCAAGCCCAGATGGAGAGCAGGTGGCCGCCGTGGTGCGAACAACGGACGAGACCTACACGGTGCAGGTGAACGACACGCTCTGGGAAAGCCAGTTCGATCGTGTGTGGTATCTCCGCTATAGCCCGGACGGACGACTCACTGCCCTGGTCAACGACGGCGATTGGAAGCTTTGTGTGGATGAAGAGGCGTGGGAAGAAGGCTATGGGTTTGTCTGGAATACGCTCTTTTCAGAAGACGGATCCGTCATTGCGTGCTCGGTCAGCGACTCTATGCAGTACGGCATGATCAAGGACGGAGAAATCTGGCCCAATCTCTTTGCCAATGCCAACAATTTCGTGCTCAGCGCCGACGGGGCGCATACGGCCGCCGCAGTCCAGACCGAACCCCTCGGGCAAGCGGAGATCTTCAAATTCAAACAAGGAGTCTTCTCCGTTGCCGTGGACGGCGAACCTTGGGAGCGCAATTTCGTCAACGTCTGGACCCCAGTCATCAGCCCCAGCGGCACCCACGTAGCGGCCCAAGTGCGGCTGAACCTCTTCGAATACACCATCGCCTGCAACGGCGCTACTTGGAATGAAACGTTCTCCCAGGTGTGGGAGCCCTGCTTCCACCCCAAGACCAACGCCATCGCCGCGCCGGTGCGCCTCGGAGGGAAATGGGGGATGGCTGTGGATGGCCAGGTGGTCTGGAAACCGCAATTTTTCCAGGTGTGGCACCAACGCTACACGCCCCGAGGAGACCGCCTGATAGCCCTCGTATGCCCGCAATACGGCCGCTGGACCGTTGCCGTGGACGGTCAGGCGTGGCGCACCACTTTTGGAGATATGATTTCCGATCTCACAACCAGCCCTGATGGACGTAGAATCGCCGCCGTTGGCAAAGAAAACGAACGCTGGACCATCATTGCCGACGACAAAGCATGGCCGGAGATGTACGACATGTGCTGGAAGCCGGTTTTTTCTCCCAATGGAGATCACGTTGCGGCAAAAGTCGAACGTTCCAAAAAATACACCATCGTCGTGGATGGAAAGCCATACTCCAAAGAATTTTCTGAGTGTTGGGACCCAATATTCAGCGATGACGGAAATCTTATTCTGATTCGTGGAATTATCAATAATACATATATCCGTATCGTGGAACGTGTTTCCACTATATGCGGCTAGGAGGGAGTATGGAACGAATCTACGTCTTTGTCTCTGGACCACTGGCCTGGATCGCCTGGACGGTGTTCGTGGTTGGATCCATCTACCGCATCTGGCATCTTCTCAAACTTGCCAAAGAAAAAGAACAAGTTCTCTTTTCCTATATATCATTCAAATACGCCATCCGTTCCATCATCAATTGGGCAATTCCTTGGAATACCAACAACATGCGTCTGCATCCCATCTTCGTCGGGGTGGCATTTCTGTTTCATATCGGCTTTTTCCTCATCCTTGCGTTCCTTTCCGCCCATGTGATTCTCTTGGAAGAAGGCTTCGGTTTGGGCTGGCCCGCTCTCCCCGACATCGTGGCCGACATGCTGGCCTTTGCGGTACTTGGCGCCTGCATCTTTTTCGCCGCACGTCGGGTGGTGCGCCCGGAGGTGGCTTTTGTCACTGATTGGACCGACTATGCCTTGTTGGGGCTTGTGGCAGCCCCGTTTCTCACCGGCATCCTCGCGTATCACCAATGGGGAGACCCCCTGGTCGTAACGCTCCTGCACATCCTCTCCGCAGAGCTGCTCATCGCGAGCATCCCCTTCACCCGGCTATCCCACATGCTTTTTGCGCCCTTCACGCGGGGATACATCGGATCGGAATTCGGCATGGTGCGCCACGTCAAGGATTGGTAATCAACAAGGAGATTCTCCATGTCAGAACGAGTATGGATCAAAGACGAAGGCATCGAACGCGGGGCGGAGGCCCTTACTCCAGAACGCATTGAGCGCACGATCAATGCGGTGCTCGGCAATGAAACCGGTGCCCGCCTCATGGCCTACGTAGAAACCTGCGCCCATTGCGGATTGTGCTCGGAGGCTTGCCATTTCTACCTCTCACGGGACAGAGATCCGAGCTATTCGCCCGTGGGCAAGGTGAAACAAACCATTTGGCCGATGCTCAAAAACAAAGGCAAAGTTTCTGTGGAATTCATGAAACAAGCGACACAGATCGCGCAAACAGAATGCAATTTGTGTCGAAGATGCGTGCAGTATTGTCCATTTGGAATCGATATCGCGTATATGATGACTTTGGTCCGGCGTATCGTGCATAAATTGGAGCTCACGCCGCTCTATATCCAAGATACCGCCCACTCCCACTCCGCCACACTCAACCAAATGTGGGTCAAAGACGACGAGTGGATCGACGCCCTGCACTGGCAAGAGGACGAGCTTCGGGACGAGTTCCCGACGGCCCGTATCCCTCTGGAAAAAGAGGGCGCGGAGATCATGTATTCGGTTATCGGGCCAGAGCCCAAATTCCGCACCCAGCTCATCTACCAGGCCGCAGCCATCATGAACGTGGCCGGCCTCGACTGGACCATGCCGGCCACCCCAGGGTGGGACAACTCGGATATGGCCATGTTCACGGGAGACAGCGAGATCATGGCCCGGCTCAAACGCGCCCATTTCGAGACCGCGGCCCGGCTGCGGGTGAAAAAAATCGTCATGGGGGAATGCGGCCATGCCTTCCGTTCGGTGTACGACACAGGCAACCGCGTGCTCGGCTGGCGCATGCCGCCGATCCCTGTCATCCATGCCTTGGAATTCTATTGGGATCTTCTCAATGAAGGCCGTATCAAGGTAGCCAAGCAAATTGAAGAGCCGGTGACCTTCCACGACCCGTGCAACGTGGTGCGCGGCCGCGGTCTGCACGAGAAGGCGCGGGAAGTCGTGCGCGCCTTCTGCAAGAACCTCGTGGAGATGCATCCCAACCGGGAGCACAACCTCTGCTGTGCAGCCGGCGGCGGGGTCATCAATTGCGGCCCGCCGTTCAAAAACGCCCGGGTGGAAAGCAACCGGGCCAAGGCGGAACAGCTCAAGGCAACTGGCGTCAAAATCTGTATTGCTCCCTGCCACAATTGCCACGGCGGGCTGGATGACATCATCCACAAGTACGAACTGGACATGGAGCTCAAATTCTTGGGCGAAATCATCTACGAATGCATGGAAAAACCGGAGGCCCAATAATATGACCCGACGACACCACGCTCTCTGGCTTGGGGCCCTGCTTGGGGGGATGGTTTTGGCGTTGTGCTCCGCGCCGGCATGGAGCGAAGACACTGTCTTGAAAACCGAAGCCTTTGGCACCTTGCGCCGCCCCGTGGCGATCTTCGACCACGACACCCACAATGAAAAAGCAGGACTGGACGACTGTGCCATCTGCCACCACGTCTACCAGGACGGGAAGCTCGTAAAGGACTCAAGCTCGGAAGATCAAGCCTGCAGCGATTGCCACGCCCTCAAGAGACAGGGACGGCAGCCTGGACTGCGGGAGGCCTACCACGGCGCCTGCGTGGGGTGCCACAAGAGCAAAGGCAAGGGACCGGTGGCCTGCGGCCAGTGCCATCAGCGCTAGATCAAAATCCCATTGCTTGCCGAAACAAGCATCCCGGAATACGTTAAGGCCCTCACGGCAGCCGCCGCGGGGGCCTTCGCTATGCCAACATCTGTATCCAAGCTTGCCCTTCTCTGGGACGAATCTCATCTCTGGGGACTTCTGGCCTGGCGGGGACTCTGCGCCCTGGGAGCACGCCCGCATCTGCTGCGGACCACAGACGTGACCGCCGGGGCACTGGATCGTCTGCAGCCACGCGTGCTGGTGGTCCCCGGCGGATGGGCGGGACGCAAGGCCCAAGCCCTTGGAGAGGCCGGTCGAGCGGCCATCCGACGCTATGTGAAAGCAGGTGGCACCTATCTTGGCTTCTGCGGCGGAGCGGGGCTCGCCCTCCGCAACCAAGACCCCACCGCCCCCTTGCTTGGCCTCTGCGAGCTGCGCCGCAAACCCGCTTCAAGACGCCTGCCCAATTGCAGCGGCCATGTGCATTGCCGGCTGCACGTCCCGCAGTACTCCGCCAGCGAGGCAGTATTGCCGGTATGGTGGCCATCCCAATTCGATCTCGACGACACCACCATCCACATCCTCGCCACCTACCAACGGCCAGGGCCTGACTTTTGGGTGGCCGATCTGCCGCTCGACGATATTGCTCCCGACGACCTCTCCGCCTGGGAAGCAATCTACGGCATCAACCTTCACCCGCGCTGGCTTGAGGGCGACCCGTGCATCCTCAGCGCTCCCTTCGGCGCAGGCAGCGCCATCTTGAGCTACGCCCACCTGGAGACCCCGAACTCTCCCCAGGCCAATGCCCTGTTGGCCGCACTCCTCGACCTTCCTGAAGCGCCCATCCCTCCCTGGGATATCCGCCAGCTCACCCCGGCCTGGGAAGACTCGGCCCTCGCCCAGATGCTCGCCGCCGTACAAGGGCTCATCGCCTTGGGAGAACGCCATTTTCTACTCACCTGGCGCACCTCGTGGCTGCTGGGGTGGCGACGGGGGATTCCCGCATCCCACATCACCACGCTTCTCGCCATGCTCAGCACCGCCCTCAGCCTGCCCATCTCCCCCTCCACCCGCCGCTGGTGGCACAGCCAAAGCCCACGATGCCTGGAGCTCTGCCAAAGGCTCTGCGAGGAGACCGCCCGCTACCTCGTGCAGGAACGCCGGAGCATGACCCAAAATCCCAGCTCGCCCGAGTGCGGGGGAAGCACACGCACCAGCATGCGCCAGCGCCTCTTCGGACCTTTTCCAGGATACGGAGGGGTATACGGACAACTGCTTCAGATCCTTGACGAATTACTCGCCAAGATCCTGCCGGAAGCCCCTGACCTTAAAGTATAACTGGAAGTTTTAAAGGCCTCCCGGTCGCAAACGGTACGGAAAGCATCACGAACGCAAGGCGTCGGCAAAGCGCTGAAAGAGCTCCGCAATGGGAGGGGTTTGGGGAAGTACGGTCCAAATGCGCTGCAAGTACCGACGCTGGACGAAAATGCGTCGGCTCTCCTGAAAAGAAAGACACGCAGACCATGCCGCCAGAAAGAGCTTGAAATCGTCCACAGAGACCAATTGTCCATAGTCCGGGGCTTCACCACGGGAAAGTGTCTGCAGAACGCCAGGGCTAACCCCTGGCTCTGTCCGCAGGCCCAGAGTCACGGTGGAATCCACCTCTCCTTTTTCCAAGGCGCCCAAAACAACTCGTACAATATCCAGCTTGTCGGCATCCCGCACCGCATGGAGGAGCACATCCCAAGGCGGGTCGAGAACCGGAAGCGCCCGCCGATTGTGCAAGGAAACGATGCGGAGGATGGCGTCTTTTTCCGATGCGCTGAAGGCATCGAGCAGGGAAGATGCGGCGAGAAATGCAGCCCCTGCAGCGCCGTGGTCGATGGATACCGCATCCCGGAAGGTACGATACTGCTCAAACTGGGAAAACCGCCCCACATCATGAAGGAGGGCGGCCACAATCCCGATTTCGTACGGCTCCACGATATGGGCCTTGAGGAGACGCGAGACCAAGGCCATGACCCGCAGACTGTGGTCCCGCTTGAGGTCAACGAGGCGCCGCGCATTCCCCACCCGCTGGGCGCTGGCTT
Organism: Desulfomicrobiaceae bacterium; assembly: GCA_003530935.1. Taxonomy (GTDB): domain Bacteria; phylum Desulfobacterota; class Desulfovibrionia; order Desulfovibrionales; family Desulfomicrobiaceae; genus Thermodesulfomicrobium. The sequence continues at coordinate 7,190 of DPEO01000078.1, forward strand.
CAGCCTCGGTCATAAAGGCGCGAAGAACGGATTTGAGGCGTGGAGCGCGCACGGCAATGGTGGAGGACATGGGTCACCTCGGCTCTTGCGGCCACGGAGTGCACGAGCGACACGGGGAATAGCCTGCGGCAAAGGCGCTGCGCAACGAAGAGAAGTACTGGCGGTTGCGCCGGCTGATGCGCGAGGCATAGGGACACGAGAGCTGGTGAAAGCGCTGTGAGCTCCGCGTCCCCACATAGCCCGCATTGGCCGCGGGAAGACGCAAGATACGCGGCCAAAAGCCGAGCCCCCGGTCCATGGCCAAGCGCTGCGCCGCAAGGAGCCGCTCTCCCAAGGCCGCATCGTCTTTGTGCGGAAAAACAAAAGCCGCGCCAAGGCCAACCATGCGCTCGTTGAGCATCATCCCATCACGACGCAAGACCACCGCCAAAAGGCGGCCATAGCGGTCTCGGCCCAAAACCTGGAGCCGCACCTCCTGTCCGCCCGCCAAGGCCTGTAGCTCCTTGCGGGCTTGGACGGCATAGTACTGCGAAGGTCCGCCATCGTGATTGATCTCGGGGGCGTCGATACCTGCCAGGCGGACCGTCTGTCCGCTGGCAAGCTCCAAGGTATCGCCGTCCACCACGGCGCGCACCTGTGCCCAATCTGCCGCCCAGACCTGGGCGGCAAGCAGACAAAAGAGCGCGCCCAGCCACGCCAGGGCGTGGAAGCGCGCCCGCACCTTACGACTCATAAAAGGTCCGCAAAAGCTGACTGCGCACCGGGTGACGGAGCTTGCGTAAGGCCTTGGCCTCGATCTGCCGGATGCGCTCCCGCGTCACATTGAACAGCTTACCCACCTCTTCCAAGGTATGGTCGCTCTTTTCTCCAATGCCAAAGCGCTTGCGCAGCACCTGCTCCTCGCGAGGCGTCAGGTCCGAAAGCACCAAGTTGATCTGCTCCGCCAGTTTGGTGTTCACCACCTCGTCCGCCGGAGCCACAGCCTTTTTGTCTTCGATGAAATCCCCCAAGGAGGAATCTTCCTCGTCACCGATGGGAGTTTCCAAAGAAATGGGTTCCTTGGCGATCTTCAGGACCTTTTTCACCTTTTCCACCGGATAGTCCATGCGCTCGGCGATCTCTTCCGGAGAAGGATCCCGCCCCAACTCCTGCACCAAGTACCGGGAGGTACGCACCAATTTGTTGATAGTTTCAATCATGTGCACCGGAATGCGAATGGTGCGCGCCTGATCGGCGATGGCACGGGTGATGGCCTGGCGAATCCACCAGGTAGCATAGGTGGAAAATTTATAGCCGCGCTGATACTCAAATTTATCCACGGCCTTCATCAGCCCGATATTGCCTTCCTGAATGAGATCGAGAAATTGCAATCCACGATTGGTGTACTTTTTGGCAATGGAAACTACGAGACGCAGGTTGGCTCGAATGAGCTCCTGCTTGGCGTCCAGGGCATCGGCATTGCCTTTGCGAATACGCCAGAGGATCTCCTCAAGACTATCGACGTCGTGCATGGCGTTTTCCCGAAGTTTCTGCAAAATCTCGATCTTGCCGTTGACCATTTCTTTGAAGGAAAAGAGCTCCTCCACGGTCATGTTGAGCTCTTGCGCCGCCACCACGGGGTTGATGGTGCGCTCTTCCAATTGGCGGAAGATGGAGAATATTTCCTCTTGGGATTTTCCTAGAGAAAGGATGTACGCGGAAATATCCCGTTTGCAATTATTCATCTGACGCACGTAATCATTGACCGTCTCAATAATACGATCCACCAACGTTTTTTCGAGCTTAATATCTTTCAAACACTGTACAACGCTTTCTTTATACTCCATTATTTTCTTTTGTACACCGTAAACTCTCTTAGAGAGCGTTGCACATTCATCAAGCTTTTCATAAATACTTTGTTTTTTCTTATAAATATTCTTTACTTCATCGAGCAGCTTAATAACACGCTCGCGCTGATTCATTTCTTCTTCTGAAGGATCATCTTCTTCGATAGTTTTGACGACGTCTTTCAGTTTTATGGTTCCGTTTTTAAGGTCTTCTCCTACACGGATAAACTCTTCCACGGCCACAGGGACTTCCACCAATGCGTAGAGAACTTCCATCTCTCCAGCTTCAATTTTCTTGGCGATGTACACTTCGCCTTCGCGGTCAAGCAGCCCAACAGCGCCCATCTCCCGCAAATACATACGTACCGGATCACTGCTGCGGGTAGGATAATCCGCAGACTCCTCGTCTTCCACGAGTTCGATCTTGTCGATCTTGACGTCATCATCGAGATCATCGTCAAG
>DPEO01000051.1 GCA_003530935.1 Desulfomicrobiaceae bacterium
GGTTCGATGATTTCAGCCGATGCGTCCAGAGATCCGTGAGCGGCTGCCGCCGCCCCTTTACGGCCATGGGGGTTGCGCCGTAGAGAGGCCGCCCATGACGCACATCATCGGCATCGATACCGGCGGCACCTCCACCGACGCCGCCCTCGTGGACCCAGGCGGCCGCGTTCTTGCCACCGCCAAGGTGCCCACCCGGCACGCAGCGGTGGAGACCTCCATCCTCGCGGCCCTCGAGACGGTGCGGGCCGCGCTGCCGGCCCCCCAAGCGAGTCTTACCATCGCCCTGTCCACCACCTTGGCCACCAACGCCTTGGTGGAAGGCCGCGGCGCGGAGGTAGGGCTGATCGTCATCGGCGCGCCCAAGGCCCTGCGGCTCCCTGCAGCCTTGGTTTGCCACGTGCCCGGCGGCCACAAGGCCCGCGGCATCGAGCATGAGCCTCTGGGGCTGGAGGCGCTCCTGGAAGGCGTCACGGCCATGCGCGGCCATGTGGACGCCTACGCGGTGGCGGCCCTGCTCTCCTTTGCCGACCCCAGTCACGAGGAAGTGGCGGCCCGGGCCATCGCCCTGGTGGACTCCAAGCCGGTGTTCTGCTCCCACCAGGCAAGCGGCCGACCGGGGCTCAAGGAACGCGCCGCCACCGCCCTGGCCAATGCCCAGCTTCTGCCCATCATGGAAGGTTTTGTGGCGCGCATGGAGCGCGTGCTTCCCCACCAAGGCGGCCGGGTCTTTTTGGTGCGCGGTGACGCCACGGCCATGGACCTTGCCGAGGCGAGGCGCCACGCGGCCCACACCGCGGCCAGCGGGCCGGCGGCCACGGCCTTGTGGGGAGCGGCAATGCACAGCAACGCCCTGGTCGTGGACGTGGGGGGCACCACCACGGACATCGCCCTCGTCACCGAAGGCCGCCCGGTCATCGCCCCCCAGGGGCTCACCATGGCCGGACTCTCCACCCATGTACCGGCAGTGGACACCGACACCGTCGGCGTGGGCGGCGACAGCCTGGTGGAAGTATGCGGAAAGACCCTCGCCATCGGCCCCCAGCGAGTGACCCCCTTGTGCCGCGTACCTGCCCTGAATCTTTCTCTGCCGCATCCGCGCACCTGGCTGGGCGGCGGCGCCGGCCGGCTGCTCGTCCTGCCCCATACCGGGGGCCAACTGTCTCAAGTCCCGAGCACCGGCAAGGCGGCCACCGGGGCGGCCGTCTGGCGTTGGCTTTTGGAGCGAGGGCCAGCCACCTGGGGGGAACTTCGCCGCGGACTCGATGTACCGGAGGCACGACTGGAGGCCGCCCTCGCCTGGCTGGAGGCCCAAGGGCTGGTGGTCACCACCGGACTTACCCCCACGGACTGCCTCCACGCCCAGGGCATCCTGGACCTCTGGGACCGCGGACTCGCTGAAGCCGGGGTAGACATCCTGGCCCAGGCCCATGGCCTACGAGCGTCCGAGCTTTCGCAGCGCGTCCTCGACGCCGCCGCGTCACGCATCACGCAGGCCATCGTCCACGCGCTGGGCATGCGCCACGGCGGTCCGGCCCTGGCCGCGGCCCTGAACACCCATGCCGGACCCTACCTGGAGCTCAACGTGCGTCTGCGTCTTCCTCTGGTGGGCATGGGTGCGGCGGCCCCCTATCTTTTACCTCCCGTGGCCAAGGCCCTGGGCACGGAACTCATCATCCCCGCGCATGCGGCCTCGGGAAACGCCATCGGCGCGGCCCTGGTGGCCCTGCGCCAGCACCAAGGAGAAAAGTGACCATGGAATTTCGCGAGCAAAGCTTCGCCGCGGCCCTGGAAGTGGCCAGTGAATGTGAGACCGCCAGCGTGGTCCACGCCTGGATCCCCGGCGGCCCGGGATACGTGGTCCACGCCTGGGCGGAAGTGGATGACGCGGTGTACGACCTCACCGAATCCAACCACCCCTTTGCCAAGGCGGACTACTACGCCCGCTTCGGCGTTCAGGAGTCGCGCATCTGGCGCTACGACCGGGTGACCTTTTTCACCCTGGTGGCCGAACACGGAAGCTTCGGACCTTTCGACCCGGCGCTGCAGCCCTTGACCTGCGCCCAGGAGCCGCCCCTTGCCTCCACGGCGTCCACCGACTAGGAAGCGCCAAACTTCAGGGAGAACGATATGCGGGTACACGCCCTTGTGGTCACGGGATACGGGACCAATTGCGAGCAAGAATGCGCCTATGCCGCCCAAAAGGCCGGCGCCGATGCGGTCACCATCGCCTTTTTCTTCGACCTCTTGGCCGAACGGGTGCGGCTGACGGACTTTCAATTCCTCATCCTGCCGGGTGGATTTCTCGACGGCGACGATCTGGGCGCGGCCCAAGCCGCGGCCGTGCGCTGGCGCCATGCCCGCACCCAGAGCGGCCAGAGCCTGGTGGACGACCTCGCCGCTTTCCTGGACGCCGGCGGCATCATCCTCGGCATCTGCAACGGCTTCCAACTGCTGGTGAAGCTCGGGCTTTTGCCAGGCCTGGACGGTCAGCGCTTCGTGCGCCAGGTCTCCCTGGGGCACAACGATTCCGCCCGCTTCGAGGACCGTTGGGTCAGCCTGCGGATCGATCCGGCCTCGCCGTGCGTCTTCACCCGAGGGCTCGACGGCGTCCTGGAGATGCCCGTGCGCCACGGCGAGGGCAAGCTCATCACCGCCAGCCCGGAAATCCTCTCCCGCATCCAAGCGGACCACCTCGCCCCGGTGGCCTACTGCGACCCCGCCACCGGCCTGCCCACCCAGGACTACCCGGCCAATCCCAACGGCTCGCCCATGGGCATTGCCGGCCTCACGGACCCCACCGGCCGCATCTTCGGCCTCATGCCCCACCCCGAGGCCTTCAACCACTTCACCAACCATCCGCGCTGGACTCGGGGCGAACGTCCCCCTTTGGGACTGGAAATCTTCGCCCGGGGCATCGAGTATCTGCGTACACGTTGACAACCAGAGCCCGCCCCCGTATGGACTCCTTCCCGTTGCACGGCACCGACCCTTGGGCCCCCTTCATGGCAGAAGCCCTCAAGGAAGCTCAACAGGCCGAACGAATTGGAGAAGTGCCGGTGGGCGCGGTGGTGGTGCGTGAAGGCGAGATCCTTGCCCGCGCGGGCAACCGGGTCATCGCCCAGAACGATCCCACGGCCCACGCGGAGATCCTGGCCCTGCGCCAGGCCGCGGCGCGGGAAGGCAATTTCCGCCTTCCGGGATGTGTGCTCGTCGTCACTTTGGAGCCGTGTTTGATGTGCCTGGGCGCCATCATTCACGCCCGGCTGGCCGGAGTGGTGTTCGCCGCCCGAGACCCCAAGGCAGGCTGCCTGGGAAGCCGCATGCACAGCGCCGATGTCTCGTGGAGCAACCACCACTTTTGGGTGCGCGAAGGCGTGCTCGCCCAACCCTGCAGTGCACTGATCACTGCGTTCTTTGAATCCCGCCGATCCATGCGGAGAGGTAGCGAAGCCCGGTCGTAACGCGCTCGACTCGAAATCGAGTTACGGACTCATACTCCGTACGTGGGTTCAAATCCCACCCTCTCCGCCATTTTTTCCCCGCCCCCTGCATTTCTAAAATTCCTTCACACCAATTTTGGAGTCCCTGCGCTGTTTTCATAGCGCGGTATGTGCCGTCCCGAAAAGCGCTCGGGATTTGGCCAGTATTGCTGCGAGGACGGACGCACCCCCGCCAGTACGGCGGGGGCGACGCCCATACGTCTGGGCCTGGGGGAAGCATCCACCAGGCCCGAATCGGGACAGCCTCAGTTTTCCAGGACCGCCACCGTGGCCTGGGCGATCTCCAGTTCCTCGTTGGTGGGGATGACCCAGATTTGCACCCGGCTCGTTGGGGCGTGTACCGCCGTGGCCGCGCCCTTGCGGCCGGCGTTGGCCGCCTCGTCCAGGACGATGCCCAGATGCTCCAAATCCTGGCACACCATGCGGCGGACGATGTCGTCGTTCTCGCCGATGCCGGCGGTGAAGACGATGGCATCCAAGGGCCCGGCGACCGTCAGATAGGCACCCAAAAACTTGCGGATCCGGCCCACGAACATCTCCAGGGCCAAACGTGCGCGCTCGTCACCCGCGGCTGCCGCCTCATGGATGTCGCGCATATCGTTTTTGCCACAAATCCCCTTGAGTCCGCTCTCTTTGTTGAGAATGGCGTCCATCGCATCCGCGCTGTAGCCTTTTTCCTTCATGAGAAAGAAGACGATGGCCGGATCGATGTCGCCGCTGCGGGTGCCCATCATGAGGCCCGAGAGCGGGGTCATGCCCATGGTGGTGTCCACGCACCGGCCCTGACGGACGGCGGCCATACTGCACCCATTGCCGAGATGCAGGGTCACCAGGTTCACGGCTTCCATGGGTTTGCCCATGAGGCGGGCGGCCTCACGGGTCACATAGCGGTGCGAGGTACCATGAAAACCGTAGCGCCGCACGCGCATTTCCTCGTAGAAATGATACGGAATCGGGTACAGATAGGCGGCCGGCGGCATGGTCTGGTGGAATTCGGTGTCGAACACCGCCACCTGCGGGGCGTGGGGAAAGAGCTCCAGCGCGGCCTCGATACCCACCAGATTGGCGGGATTGTGCAAGGGGCTCAGCTGGAAGTTGGCGCGAATCTGGGCAATGACCTCCGGGGTGATGCGGGTGCTCTGCACCAAAGTCTCGCCGCCCTGCACCACGCGGTGACCAATGGCCTGGATGGCGTCTCTGGAAGCAATGACCCCATGCTCAGGATGCACGAGCAAAGCGACCGCCTGATCCATGGCAACACGGTGATCAGGAAAAGGCATATCCATGGACGTTTTGGCCTCGCGTGACTCGCCAGGATACTTTTTGTGGGTGATACGGCCCATGGATTCGCCAATGCGTTCCACAACACCGGAGGCAACTGCCTGGCGTTTATCCATATCGAGCAGCTGATATTTGAGGGAAGAACTTCCCGAATTGATCACAAACACATACATAACCAATCTCCTTCACATGCGATGGCAAAATTCAAGCGGCACGAAAAAAATCATGCCGCTTGGATATACGCAAAAATCCACGATCACTGCTGCGCAATGATTCCCTTTTCCGCCTGGGCCTGAATGGCGGTAATGGCCACGGTATTGACGATATCCGGCACCAGACAGCCGCGGGAGAGATCATTGACCGGCTTTTTGAGGCCCTGAAGCACCGGGCCGATGGCCACGGCGTTGGCCGCCCGCTGCACGGCCTTGTAGGTATTGTTGCCGGTATTGAGGTCCGGGAAGATGAACACCGTGGCCCGTCCAGCCACCGGACTGTCGGGGAGCTTCTTTTGCGCCACTTCCGGATCGATGGCCGCATCGTACTGGATGGGGCCTTCGATGAGCAGCTCCGGCGCCCGCTCGCGAGCGATGCGCGTGGCCTCGATGACCAGGTCCACGTCGCTGCCCGCCCCTGAGTCTCCGGTGGAATACGACAACATGGCCACCCGCGGCTCGATGCCGAACACCCGGGCAGTCTCGGCGGAGTTGATGGCGATCTCCGCCAATTGCTGCGGATTGGGATTGGGGTTCACGGCGCAGTCGCCGAATACCAATACCCGGTCCTTGAGACACATGAAAAACACACTGGATACAATGGAAATACCGGGCTTGGTCTTGATGATCTGCAACGCCGGCCGAATGGTGTGCGCCGTGGTATTGATGGCGCCTGAGACCATACCATCGGCCTTGCCCAAATACACCATCATGGTGCCGTAGTACGTGGGATCGAGCATACAGTCCCGCGCCAGCTCCCGCGACATCCCTTTACTTTTGCGGAGTTCATGGAATGTTTCGATGTATTCTTCCAGATCCGGACTCTTGGATGGATCGATGAGCTGTACGGATTCCAGATTGAGCCCCATCTGGGAGATCTTGGACTGAATGGTAGGAATATCACCCAAAATAGTCAGGTCCACGACACCACGCCGCACCAAGATATCCGCAGCCCGCAAAATACGCTCGTCGGATCCTTCCGGAAGGACGATGTGCTGGCGGAGTGCTTTGGCCTTCTCTATGAGGCTATACTCGAACATTTGCTGCTTCACCTTGGTGGATTTGCGGGTGTTGCGGCGCGAGCGCCTCTCCACCCTCTCCCCTTTTTCCTCCAAGACCCCGAGA
>DPEO01000035.1:0-12327 GCA_003530935.1 Desulfomicrobiaceae bacterium
GGATGGCGGCCCCGCCGGGCCGCCGTGCTCAAGGCCGTCCTCTGGCTCGGCATCGCGGCCACGGGACTCGCCCGGGTGGCCAAGAACACCCCGGGGTTCTTTTTCTCGCCGACGACCACGATGCTTCTGGACTGGATCCACCTCGCCCTGCCCTTTGTCCTCGCGCCGGTGGCACTATTGGCTCGGCGAAACAGGAGATAAAAAAATCCGCACCCTCGGAAAAGAGTGCGGATTTTTTTCCAAGGCTCCCGCGCCGGTTGGTAGGGAGCCCATTTTTTACCAATTGGTGTCGGAGAAGGGATCCGAGGCACCGCCGGAGAAGCCGAAGTCCGAACCAGCCTCGGCCTGGGCCGGAGCGCCCGCGGCCTCGCCGCCTGCAGCCGGAGCCGCGGCAGCCGCCCCCGCCACGCCGGCCACGACCACACCGGTCTTCTTCACTTCTTCCACCTGCTTGAGGAGCTCTTCCAGCTTGGCGGTGAACTCGGCAACCCGCGCCTCAGTGGTGACGAACAGCTTCTCGGCCTCGCCCTGCTTCTCGCTCTCGTACTCCTTCACCTTGGCCTGCAACTTGGCGATCTCGGCGTCCTTGGCGGCTACCGTGGACTCCAGGTCCGCAATCTTGGCCTCCGCAGCAGCGATCTTGGCGGCGAAGCCTTCCAGCTTCTCGAACACCGCGTCCACTTCGGCCTTGGCGCGCACCGGCATGGGCGCCACCGACACCGACTGACCCAGCTCCACCATCTGGCCCTTGGACATCTTGGTGAGCTCCGGATGCTGCTCATAAATCCACGCCTTGGCCAGGGCCGCGGCAAACGGAGCGAACTCGGCAGCGAGCTCCCGCTGCACGAGGTAGCTCAGCATTTCGTTCACCTGATCATTGGCCTCACCTTTGATGTAGGCCACAAAGGTCTCCATGGGAAAAATCTTCCGGGCTTCCGACATGATGCGTCCTCCTCTTGATTAAATGACAAAGACTTTCTCGTCCTCGATGAGTTTTTCGCCAATGGGCAGACGGCCCACATACCGCGCATAAATGAGCGCGGTGGTCCGGTACACCAAGTGGCCCAACTTGGACCACGGCAGATAGGCAATGAGCATGAAGATGCTCACCAGATGCAGGTAGTAGGTGAAGAAGGCGAGCGGGGCCACGGCGGCCAAGCGGAACACCTCCGAACCAATACCCGTCAGCGTCACGGCCCAGATCACCCCCAAGAGATACCAATCATAGTAATTGGAGCGGCTCTTGCGACGCTCGAGGTTGAGACGACGGCGGGTAAGCAAGGTGAGACCGGTCAAAAGCAGCACTGCGCCCACATTGGCCAGGATCTTCACCGGGCTCCACAAAGGCATGGGGGTATGCCCAATGGGTGCCAGGAAGGGAATGACCTTGCCGCCCCAATGGGCCACGGCCACGATGGAGGTGACGATGAAGCAGGCCACAAAGCCGTAGAACAAGAGCAAATGGCCTTTGACCCGCTCCTCATCCGCAGGCTCGTCGATGCAATCCTTGAAGCGCGTATGCTGGAGCACCTCATACTTGATGGCATCGATGATCGCCTCTTTGATGGTGGGCTTTTTATAGCCGATGACAAAGGTATCCGTCACCGTGCCTTTGAACCCCTCGATGAGGTTCCGGACCCCCACGGCAAAGCAAATGACCACGAAGAGGGCGGTAAGGCCGAAGATGGGATCGATGGTGAAATCGCTGGGGAAGAGGTTCCCGTACACGATCTTGCCTTCCTCCGTCACCGGGAAGAAGCTCCCCACCATGGCGGCGCGGATCATCCAGACGATGCCGAAGATGACCGCCGGGATGCCTGCCAGGATCGGCAGATGCTTGGGCGAGCTCATCCACTCCCCGATGATGGCCGGCGGCACCAGCTTGCGGTAGGTCATGTTGCGCAAGGCAGCGAGCAGGTCACCGGGTTTGGCCCCACGGGGACACAGATCCGAGCAGGTGCCGCAGTTGTGGCACAGCCAGATGTCGATGTCGTTCAAGAGCTTGTCTTTGAGCCCCCACTGCGCCCAGACCATCTCCTTGCGCGGGTAGGGATTGTCTGCAGGAGACATGGGGCAGGCTACCGAGCACGTGGCGCACTGGTAGCACTTCTTGAGGTCATCGCCTCCCACCTCCTGCAATTCCTTGACGAATTGCACATTGGGTTCGATGCGTACCGTTTTGGACATGCAAGCCTCCTAGTAGCCCTTGAACGGGTTGGGACCGAGCTTCATGATATCTTTCACGAACTTATCAATCAGTTCGGGGACGATGGCGTAGTCGTCAATGGCCACCTGAAGCTGCTGCACGCGCTCGGTCTCGATGCCCAACTTGCCCAGGGTCTCACCGATGTTGGCCATACGGCGGTTACACAGCTCCGAACCCTTGACGAAGTGGCATTGATAGTCCTCGCCGTACTTGCAGCCGAGAAGCAGGCAGCCGTCGGTGCCTTTGGACATGGCGTCCGCGATCCAGATGGTGTTGACCGAACCAAGACAGCGCACCGGGATGATGCGGACGTACGGACTCCAGGATTTCCCCTGCAGGGCAGCGATATCCAGGGCCGGGTAGGCGTCGTTCTCGCAGGCCAGGATGAGGAAACGCGGACCACCGGTCTCGATGTCATCCGGCACTTCCACCTGCTTGATCATGGAGCCGATCTGATCGATATTGTAGTTGTCGAAGGAGATGACGCGCTCGGGACATGCACCCATGCAGGTGCCGCAGCGTCGGCAGCGGGAGGTATTGGGCATGGGATTGCCCTTTTCGTCCTCGTCCAGGGCTCCGAAGGGGCACTCTTCGGTGCAGCGCTTACACTGGGTGCAGCGCAGGAGGTTGAACTTGGGGAAGGACAGGTCACCCGAACGCGGGTGCACCGCCATGCCGCGATTGGCGGACTCCAGGCACTGCACCGCCTTGAGGGCCGCACCGGCGGCGTCGGTCTCGGTCAGGGCCAAGGTCATGGGCTGCCGCACTGCGCCGGCAGTATAGATACCTGTGCGCCGCGTCTCGTACGGGAAACAGATATAGTTGGAGTCGGCGTAGCCGCTGAAGAGCTCCAGATCCGGGAAGGCCGGACCCTGACGGTATTTGAGGTTGAGCACCGGCTCCAAGGCCGTGGTGGGCACCATGCCTGTGGGAACCACTACCAGGTCGGCCTCGATCTCCACCTTGGCGCCCAAAAGGGTGTCCTCCAAGACCACCACCACATCGCCATCGCCGCCATCGCGCACTTCGCGCACGATGCCCTTGGTCATCATGATACCCGGATCATTCTGCGCGGCCTTGTAGTACAGCTCGTTCACTCCCGGCACCATCATGTGCTCATAGGCGATCATGGCGATGCTCTCGGGCAAAAGCTCCCGCACATATCCCGCCTGCTTGAGGGCCGTGAGCGAAGTCAGCTCCGAAGTGAACGGCAGGTGCTTATAGGTGACCTGCTTGACGAAGTTGGTCTTGGGCGCATCGTCCTCCTCTTTGCTCTCGGCCTTCTTGGCCGCCGCCTCCGCTTCGGCGCGCTCTTTTTCCGCAAACGGCGTCAGGGTCTCGCCAAAGCCCAAGAGGAAGAGCACTTTTTGGGGCTTGGCACCGTCGGACTTGCGCACAATGGCGCCCGATTTGGCCATGGCCTCGAATTCCCAAGCCGTGACCACGTTCTTGAGGCTGCCATATCCAAGCGGCTTGAGGTAGCTCGCATCCAGCGGCGTCCAGCCCGTGGCCAAGACCACGGAGCCCACTTCCTCGGCACGCTCCTCCCCGTCCACGGCGATGGTGGCCGTGTACTGTCCCGGCGCACCGGCCAAGGCCTTGAGCTGGGCACCAAGCAGCACCGTGATGTGCTCACTTGCCTGCACCGCTGCGATCTTCTTCTCCACGCCGGTAGGCTGTGCCTGCGTGTACGGGGGGGTCATGGGGATGGTCTTGTACATCTCCGCGGCCGCGCCGCCGAGGTGATCCTTCTTTTCCACCAGGAGCACTTCGTAGCCCAACGCAGCGACGTCCAAGGCCGCCGTCATGCCGGCAAAGCCACCGCCCACCACCAGCACGCGGCGCACCACGTCGATCTCGCCGCCGCCCGGCTGGGCCGCCTTCTGGAGCTTGACCACGCCCATGTTCACATAGTCGGTGGCCATCTTCTGCAGGAGCTCCGGAGTGGCGCCCGGAACCACGGGCTGCCCTTTGGGATCCTGATAGCACAAAACGCATTGCTCCCGCAGGTTCACCCGCTCCACGAGCACGCCAGAGAAGCGATAGATGTCCCAATCCACGCGCGGAGAAGAGCCACAAATACACACGCCATCCACGGTCCCGGCGTCGATGTCGGCCTGGATCATGGCCCGCCCTTCGTCCGAGGCAAGCTGCGGGTGCGACTTCACCACAGGACAGGTGGCGCCCCACTTGGCACGCACGCCATCCATGAGGGCGGCGAGATCCAGGGCTCCCCCCAGCGAGGCTTCATCAAAATACACACCAATTTTTTCAGCCATGGTCTACCTCCCTCTCACCGTCTGGATCGCCTTCATGGCTGCGGCCGTGGCGGACTGGGCCGTCTTCATGACATCCAACGGCTGTTTGGCGCAGCCAGCCACGAAAATCCCTTGGTCCTCACCGTTCACAATGAACCCTTCCTCGTCCACCGTCACGTCCAGAGGCAGTTTCTGGGCGGCAAGGCTCGGCTGCATGCCCGTGGCCAAGACCACCAAATCAAAACGCTCCACCGACTTGGCGCCGGTCACGGCGTCTTCCACCGTCACCCAGACATCGTCCCCCGCCTTGTCCTGAGCCACGGCAGCCACCTTGCCTTTGACCGCGTGAATCTTGGGATCCGCCAAGACTTTTTCGGCAAAGGACTCATAACGCCCAGGGGTACGCAAATCGATGTAAAACACGGTGACATCCGCATCCGGATACTGCTCGCGGACGTACTGGGCCTGTTTGAGCGAGGCCATACAGCAGATGTACGAGCAAAACGACAGATGGTTTTCATCCCGGGAGCCAGCGCACTGCACGAACGCGACCTTCTTCGGCGCGCGCCCGTCGGATGGGCGCAGAATCTTGCCTTGGGTCGGCCCGTAGGGGGACGCCAGACGCTCCATCTGCATGTTGGAAATGCAGTTCTTCACCGTTCCGGCACCGAGATTGGTGAGACGGGTGACATCGTAGGGCTGCCAACCTGTGGCCACCACAATGGCGCCCACCTGGAGCGGGATGAGGCGCTCCTCTTCCGCCAAGTCCACATGTGGGCACGCCGACAACGCACTCTTGTCCGCGTCCGTCAGACACGCCGTATCCACCACGTACCGCTGCGGGAACGCAAAGGGCACGTCCAGATACAGGCCCTTGCGGCGGGCCAGGCCGAACTCAAATTCACTTGCGGTTTCGCCGGAAAGCCCCTTGGCCACGGCGCTCAAATCCACACTATTCGGGGCCGTATGGCGCGGACGCACTCGCACTGTGACAGTGTAGTTGCCTTTGGAGCCCTCGACCTTGGCCACTTCGGCCAACGTGAAAAATTTGACCAGCGGATTGTTTTTGATGCGCTGGTACTGGATCTCCAGACCACAAGATGGCGGACAAAGCTTGGGAAAATACTTATTGAGCTGCATGACCCGTCCGCCCAAGTACGGAGACTTTTCCACGATATAGACCTCGTGGCCCAGCTCCGCGGCTTCCAGGGCGGCGGTCATCCCCGCGAACCCGCCACCGATGACAAGTATGCTGGTATTCGCCATTACATTCCTCCCAGGACAACGTTGAAGGCCATAAAATGAATAGAATGGCCCAAGCATGATCTATAACAACCTTCAAGATCCGTTACAGATCATACAGAGACCATTCTATTGCCGCGAAAGAAAAGGCTGCGGGGCGAGCCCCGCAGCCTTTCGTGGCCCATGAACTAGTCAGGGATGATCTGGTAGTAGTGTCTCTTGAAGACAGTGGTCTCACCGGTCTTCGGATCGTACTTGGAGTTGACGAAGCACTTCCACTTGGAGTCATCGAGGCCCATGAAGTCGGCACGATAGTAGAAGCCGGGGTAACGGCTTTCCTGACGGAAGCGGATGTGCTGCATGTGCAGGCGCACGGTCCACAGACGGTGGTACTGTTCCCAGCAGCGCAAAAGCTCGTGCAGATCGCGAGCAGCCAGCTTCTTGGAGTCTTCCTCGAGCATGTCGAGCAGGGCGAAACCGGTGTCGAGCAGCTTCTCGGAAGTGGTGTACAGGGTGGCCACACCGCCGCCGTATTCATCGGTGGCCTTGATGAGGCGCATCATGAAGTTGTGCGGAGTGATGTAGTGGGGGTTGACCACCGGATCCGTGGAAGCACCCTTGTACTGCTCGTAGGTGTACCAGGGCTGGTAGATCTCTTTCTTCAGGGCTTCGGCATCGATCTGCAGGGTGGGCTTGAAGTCCTTGTGGTCCACGCACCAGCGCACCATCTGCTTGCCCACGATACGACCCTCGGCGTGCGAACCCGAGGAGAACTTGTGACCAGAAGCGCCCACGCCGTCAGCGCAGGTGAACAGGCCGTTGACCGTGGTCATACGGTTGTACACCTTGCCGTTGTCCGCACGGACCTTGTACTCTTCCGGCACCCATTCCTCGTCCGGACCCGACACCCAGATGCCGCAGCAGCCGGAGTGGGAACCCAGCAGGTAGGGCTCGGTGGGCATGATCTCGGAGCCGCGCTCCTCGGGCTTGATGTTCATGGCCGCCCACAGGTTGGCCTGGCCCACGCACATGTCGAGGAAGTCTTCCCACGCTTCGGACTCCAGGTGCTTCTGCTCCTTGGGAGTCAGCTCTTTGAAGGTGGTCTGCAGGGCAGTGGCGGTGTCCATGTAGATGGGGCCACGGCCTTCACGCATCTCGCGCAGCATCATGTGGTTGCGCAGACAGGTGGGGATGACCTGACCCTTGGCGTAACCACGATCCTCGTAGGGCTTGAGCATGGCGCGGTTGGTGACGCAGTAGTCCTCACCCTTGGCGTTGGTGGCTTTGGCCTTGAAGAGCAAGAACCAAGCGCCCACGGGACCGTAACCGTCCTTGAAGCGAGCCGGGACGAAACGGTTTTCCATCATGGTCATCTCAGCGCCCACCTGCGCACACATGGTGTAGGTGGAGCCAGCGTTCCACACCGGGTACCAGGCGCGGCCCATACCCTCACCCGTGGAGCGGGGACGGTAGACGTTCACCGCACCACCGCAGGCGCAGCAGATGGCGTTGGCCTTGATGACATACACTTTGTTCTCGCGCACCGAGAAGCCCACGGCGCCAGCGATGCGGTTCTCCTCCTTGGCGTCCAAGAGCAGCTTCACGATGAAAATACGCTCCATGTAGCGCTCTTCGCCCAGGGCCTTCTTGGCGGCCTCGGCCACGATGCACTTGTAGGACTCACCGTTGATCATGATCTGCCAACGGCCGGAACGCACCGGCGTATCGCCATTGCGCAGAGAAAGCCCCTGCTTCTTGGCCTCGGCGCCGTCCAGGTTCTTGCCGTCCTTCTTGATCCAGCAGGGCAGGCCCCACTCTTCGAACAGATGGACGGAATCATCCACGTGGCGGCCCAGGTCGAAGATCAGGTCTTCGCGCACCAGGCCCATGAGGTCGGTACGCACCATGCGCACGTAGTCATCGGGCTCGTTCTCACCAAGATAGGTGTTGATAGCGGACAGGCCCTGCGCCACCGCACCGGAACGCTCCAGGGAAGCCTTGTCGACCAGAAGCACGCGCACACCGTGCTTGTCCGCCCAGCGGCAGGCCTCATAAGCCACGCCGCAGGCGCCCATACCACCGCCCACGATAAGGGCATCGGTTTCCAGTTCCACGAGCTCCGGCTCGGCCAGGGGCAAACCTTTTACAGGATCTTTCACAGGAATCTGAGGCATATGTTCCTCCTGAATATCGTACGTTGGTCAATAGGCCCAAACTTAGGCAACGGCAGACTTGAAGACCTGCTTCAGATCGGCCTCGGCCACCTCGAACTTCTTGCCCAGAGCGGTCTGGGGCTTCTTCAGCGCGGTCTCGGTGAACAGCAGCTCGTCATCCAGATTGCCGGGCTCGGGCTTGCCAGCGTAGGGATCAATGGAGCCTTCAGGAGTGGTACGGATGGGGAACTTGAAGCGCTTGACCTCACCCGAACGGAACTGCACCGTCCACATGATGTCTTCGGCGCTCCGCAGCGGGATCGAGGTGCCGCCCATGGGGGCGAAGTCCGCGTACGGACGGGCCGTAATGGCGCCCTGAGGACAAATTTTCACGCAGGAGTAGCACTCCCAGCAGGCGGAAGGCTCCTGATTGTAGGCACGCATTTCCACCGGATCCAAGATCATGAGATCGTTGGGGCAGATGTACATGCAAGCCGTCTTTTCACCGCCCTTGCACCCATCACACTTTGCCGGATCAACAAAGGTTGGCATAATTCCTCCAATCACTAGATTTGTTTGGAAAAGAAACCCAAACCACACAGGCAGGCGCGTTGCGCTTGTGAATCTTTTACCAACGCTTTGCGCTTGCTGTCAAGGCACTGGGAATTCTCACGGGCTCGGGATAAGATCCCGAGCCCCAAAAACCACAATGCTTATTTCATGATGCTGCCATCGGCAGCGCGCTGCATCTTGATTTCCACCTTCTCGGTGAGCCCTTCGTAGTACTCGCGCAAGATGGCGAGGACTTCGTCGCGGCCGAAGTGATCCGGAACCGGAGCGCCTTCGGACAGGGCCTTGCGCAGCTTGGTGCCCGACAAGATGACGCGGTCTTCCTTGGTGTGCGGGCAGGTACGTAGGGAGGCCATGCCGTCGCACTTGTAGCAGTAGAAGGTCCAGTCGATCTTCATGGGCTGGGTGATGAGGTCCTTGCCCGGGCCGAGATTCTTGGGAATGCGGTCGAAGATCTCCTGGGCCTCGAACATGCCGTAGAAGTCGCCCACGCCGGCATGGTCACGGCCGATGAGCATGTCGCTCACGCCGTAGTTCTGGCGGAAGGTGGCATGGAGCAGACCTTCGCGGGGACCGGCGTAGCGCATATCCAGCGGATAGCCGCCCTGCACCACATTGGCCTTCACGAAGTACTTGTCGATGAGGGTGTCGATGCACTTGATGCGCACTTCCGCCGGGATGTCACCAGGCTTGAGATTGCCCACCAAGGAGTGGATGAACACGCCGTCGCACACTTCCACAGCGATCTTGGCCAGGTACTCGTGGGAACGGTGCATGGGGTTGCGCAGCTGCAGGGCGGCCACACGGCTCCATCCGCGCTCTTCGAAGATGGCGCGGGACTCGGCCGGGGTCATGTAGCAGCCGGGGAAACGCTCGCGGTAGTCGCCCTCGGAGAGGACCTTCACCGGGCCAGCGATGTTGTACTTCTTCTGGGCCATGACCATCTGCACGCCAGGATGATCTTCCAGCGCCACGGACCAGAACTTGTCGTCCGCAGAATCCGGACCCTGGCCCTTGTAGACCTTCTCGCATTCCCACTTCTTGTCGGCCTCGGTCATTTCGTACACTTCGGTCACCTTCATGGTGGCCATGTACACGCCCTTTTTGGGATCGAACAGGGCGATCTCCTCGCCGACCTTCACCTCTTCATCGGTGTCCAGGGTCACGGGCACCGGCCAGAAGGTGCCGTCCGCCAGGGTGAAGTTCTCACACACCGACTTCCAGTCCGCGCGGGTCATGAAACCATTCAGGGGGCTGAAGCCGCCAATGCCCATCATGATGAGGTCGCCCTTGGCGCGGGGGCTGATCTCGATCTTCTTGAGGGTCTTGGCCTTTTCCAGCTCGGCCTGAAGCTCGGCGCCCTGAAGCAGGCAGCACACCAATCCCTTTCCACCATGGGGGGGTACGAGAGCCATAACGCGATTACCTCCTCGGATAATTTGTTTCGATTTTCACAAAATACTGCTGGGGGGACCTTTGCTCCCGGAGGCGGGGGATGTCAACCCTTTTGTGATTTTTTTATCAACCTCCCCAAAACACCGAGCATTGACCCCAGACGCGCTCCCGGCCTACACACCTCTCCCAGGAGGTCGCATGCCCAACCGTATCGATCTGGCCCAATTTGCGCAGATCAGGGAACGCTTACGCAGCATTCTCCACGCCATGAGCGAGGTCATCATCTCCCTCTCCCCGCAAGGAGAACTCCGGTACGTCACTCCTGCGGTGGAAGCGCTTTTCGGTATCCCCATGCGCGACGTCACCTCCATCGAGAATCTGTTCGCCCTCGTCCACCCGGAGGATCGGGAGGCCGTACGGCACTACTATGCCGCTGTCATGGACAACGAATTCGATGAGATGGAGTACCGCATCGTCACCCCTGCGGGCCAGACCAAATGGGTGCACGACGAGGGGCATACTGCGTATTGTCCAGACCAGATGGGGCAGCGCATCGACCACGTCCTGCGGGATGTCACGGCTCGACGCCAAGCCATGGACGCGCTCGCCAGCAGCGAAGCGCGCTACCGCGACTTCTTCCACTCCACCCATGACATGGCCTACTCGGTGCGTCCGGATGGGGTTTTTCTCGACATCAACGAAGCCGGAGCCCGCATGCTGGGATTCTGCAGCCGCGACGAGGCCCTGGGCGCCAACATCCGAGACTTTTACGAGGACCCCGCAGAGCGGGAGCGCATCCTTGCGGAAATCCAGGCGCACGGGGCCGTGCATGGCCGCCATGTGCGCATGAAGACCCGCGATGGCCGCATCATCGAAGTCGACCTCACCGCCCGCGCCAAACGCAACCCGCAGGGGGTCATCGTCAGCTACGAAGGCATCATAACCAATATTACCGAGCTGTTGGAAAACCAGCGGAACCAAGTCCTTCGCCAGACAGCGGGCAGTGTGTGCCACTACCTCAACACTCACCTCATGCAGATCCTCGCGGCCAAAGACGGCATCCTGGAAGAGATCGAATCCGCAGCCGATCCGGCCGCACTGCGTCAGGCCATCCGTGCGTATTGCCAAGATTTAGAAGCAGCCTGCGCCAAGATCACCGCCGTCACCCGGGCCTTCAACTCCGCCTTTTTGACCTACAAAGAAGAACCCTACCTGGACCATGCCATCATCGCCATTTTCGACTCCCTCAAATCCGAGGCAGCATGTCCGCCACCCAAATCCTCAGCCTAGCGCTCTTTGCCCTCCCGAGCCTTGCCTCCGCGGGGCACGCCCTCCTGACTAAGCGCGACTCCCGCTCTGCCCTGGGCTGGATCGCCGTATGCCTCACCTTTCCCCTTGCCGGCCCACTGCTCTACCTGCTCTTTGGCATCAACCGCATCCGCCGTAGCGCCCAGCGTATGCGCCAAGCGCGCGCCCATGGCCTCTTTCCCTATCCGGCGCATACCGATGGCGCCGGACTTCCCGACTCCGCGCTCCATCCCCGCCGCTTACGCCTGGCCCGCATCGGCTCTGCCCTCCTCGATACGCCGCTGGCCGGCGGCAATTGCGTCCAGATCCTGCACGACGGCGACGAGGCCTACCCCACCATGCTCGCAGCCATCGATCAGGCCGAACGCTGCGTGTATCTTGCCTCCTACATTTTTGCCGCAGACACCGTTGGGCGCCGTTTTGCGCAGTCCCTCCTCGACGCCCACCACCGCGGGGTTGACGTCCGGATCATCGTGGACGGTGTCGGGGAACTCTACGGCTGGCCCTCCATCCTCCCTATTTTTCAACGCCATGGAGTCCCGGCGATCCGCTTCCTCCCTCCGCGGATCTTGCCACCGGAAATCCACCTCAATCTGCGCAATCACCGCAAGATCCTCTTCGTGGACGGACATACCGCCTTCACCGGCGGCATGAACATCAGCGAGCGCAACGTGCGCCGTGACGGGCATCTCGCCATCACCGACGTCCACTTCCGCATCCAAGGACCAGCGGCACGCCAGCTGGGACACGCCTTTGTCCAGGACTGGTTCCTTGCCACCCAGGAACAGCTCACCCTTCCCCCGGCCACCCCCGACATGGTGGGAGACAGCGTCTGCCGGGCAGTGGCATCCGGCCCGGACCAAATCATGGACGTCCTCCTCGAGCTCTGGGCCGGTCTCTTGTGCGCAGCGCGCAAGCGCATCCGCATCATGACGCCATATTTCCTGCCCCCGCGGGAGATCTTCGGAGCACTGCACGCCGCCCGCTTGCGCGGTGTCGAGGTAGAAATCTTTCTCCCCGAACATTGCAACATCCCCTTCGTCGCCTGGGCAACGGCCCATGTCCTGGAAGGACTGCTCATGCGCGGAATCCAGTGCCACCTGGTCCCGGATCCCTTCTGCCACGCCAAACTCTTTCTCATCGACGACGATTACGCCCACGTGGGCTCCGCCAATTGGGACTGCCGCAGTCTGGC
>DPEO01000035.1:12586-22462 GCA_003530935.1 Desulfomicrobiaceae bacterium
CCGGTACGCATGCGTGACGCGCTTTTCTGGCTTTTTGGCCCCTACCTCTAAGCGCCCGCAGGTTGACACCCCCACCAGAAAACTTCTAGGAGAGTTCATTCTTCGGAATCATTCTCCCGGCGAGGCGCATATGACTCCTTCCATCGCGTGCCCGCAATGCGGCCATGTGCAGGAATTCGAAAATCATCCGGACAACAACACCGAACACACCATGATTTGCAGCCGCTGCCAGGCGCAGTTCCAGGCCACCGAAGATATGGCCTGCGCCCAATGGGACCAATACTGCCAAGAAACTCCCCTGCCTGCAGAGGTCTAGCGCAGACATGATTCTCGTGGTCACGAAATGTATGGAGTGCCTTTTTGGCGTCAGGACGGAAATGAACGCATGTGTGTCATTGCCACGCCGCCCATGCGTCCCATCCTCACCGAAGAAACCGATCGGCCTTCATGGTGCAAGCTCCGCAAGGAACAAATCATTGTTCGGGATTTTCACGATTAACTGGCATGCGAAAGCCATCACAACACAAGAACACGGCGCAGCTATTTTGCGTCATTGACAAGAAAAATCCTTCCCTCTAGGGAAGTTGTGAGTACGTCCTTTTCCAAAGGAACCATCCGCAACATATCAAGGAGGATCGCTATGGCAACTGTGGAATTCAAAGGGAAAACGTTTGAAATTGACGAGGACGGCTTCCTGCTCAAGTTCGAGGACTGGTGCCCGGAGTGGGTAGAGTACGTGAAGGAGAGCGAAGGTATTTCTGAGCTCACCCCTGCTCACCAGGAAATCATCGACTTCCTGCAGGATTACTACAAAAAGAACGGCATTGCCCCCATGGTGCGGATCCTGTCCAAGTCCACGGGGTACAAGCTGAAACAGATCTACGAGTTGTTCCCCTCTGGCCCGGGCAAAGGCGCCTGCAAAATGGCCGGCCTGCCCAAGCCCACTGGCTGCGTATAAGCACTCTTGCTTGACGCTCCGCAAACGCCCTGGTCTTCCCAGGGCGTTTGTTTTTGGGAGGTCTTCAGGCGCCCCTCGCCCCCACGGCGCGGCCGTAGAGATGCGCAAGTTCGCGCATGCGGGAGGCCAAACGAGACGAGCACGCGTCTTGTGGAGCGCACCACGCCCAATTGCCGTACGCCATCCCTGGGGTGTTGAAACGCGCCGCACTCCCCAGACCGAGATAGTCCTGCAAAGGCACCACCGCCCAGCGCGCCCGACTCAGCAAGGCAAGGCGAATAAGGGCATCGGCCACCGTCTCTGTCTGCAGCGACCGGCCCCAATAGGCCTCCACATGGGCCCGCGCCTCTGGCCCGGCCTCGTGCTCCCACCACCCCCGCACCGTATTGTTGTCATGCGTCCCGGTATAGGCCACGGCATGCTCGGGGATCTGGTGCGGCAGATACGGATTCTCAGGCCCGCCGCCAAAAGCGAATTGGAGGACGCGCATCCCGGGAAGCCCGAAACTCTCCATGAGCTCGTACACGTCCTCCGTGATCACCCCCAAGTCCTCGGCCACGAGCCAAAGATCGGACACCTGCGCCCGCACGGCATCAAAGAGCCGG
Source organism: Desulfomicrobiaceae bacterium (assembly GCA_003530935.1). Classification (GTDB taxonomy): domain Bacteria; phylum Desulfobacterota; class Desulfovibrionia; order Desulfovibrionales; family Desulfomicrobiaceae; genus Thermodesulfomicrobium. The sequence goes on from DPEO01000035.1 coordinate 14,150, forward strand.
CGCCCAGGTCCCGGCACCCAGACCCCGTTCTCCGCCGTGGGCTCGCAGGCCGGCACCTGCCAGTAGGCGCAAAACCCCCGAAAGTGATCCAAACGGATGGCATGCACCCGTCGGCTTTCATGCGCCAAGCGCTGCACCCACCAATCGTAGCCCGTGCGCGCAAGGTGCTCCCAGTCGTAGACGGGATTTCCCCACATCTGGCCCGTGGCGCTGAAGTAATCCGGAGGCGCGCCGGCGCTGAAAATGGGCCGCCCCTCGTGGTCGAGTTGGAAGATCTCCCTGTGCGCCCAGACGTCACAGCTGTCCAAGCTTACGTAAATGGGGACGTCTCCCAGCACCACGATCCCCAGACTTGCGGCGTACTCCAACACCTGGCGCCATTGCCGCGCGGCCAGGTACTGCACGAAGCGTTCCCGCTGGATCCAAAATCCCAGGCGTTGGCGGGCAGCCTCCACGGCCTGGGGATGACGCAGACGAAGCGGCGTGTCCCATTGGTACCAGGGAGCACCCTGCGTCTGACGCTTGAGGGCCGCAAACACCGCCCAGTCTTCCAGCCACCCGGCATGCTCCTGGCAAAAGGCAAGAAAATCCCTATCCTCGGAAAGCTTCGGCCAAGCCGCATCATAAGCGGCGTCGAGCAAGGCCGTGCGCCAGGCCGCCTGGGCCGCGAAATCCACCCGCCCCTGTGCGAGAGGGGGTGGGGTACGCACATCCTGCGGCGAAAGCAGACCATCGCGCACCAAAAGGTGGGGAGAAATCAAAAGCGGATTCCAGGCAAAGGCCGAATAGCCGCTATAGGGCGAATTGCCGGCCCCGGTGTTGGTGGGGGCAAGGGGGAGGATCTGCCATATTCCTTGCCCTGCCTCGGCCAAAAAATCGAGAAACGCCCGCGTTCCCGGACCGAAATCCCCCATACCGCCTGGCCCAGGCAGGGCCGTCACATGCGCCAGGACCCCTGCTCGACGACGCCCATCCATCATACCCGCCTCCCTACATCGAGCCCCAATGCGGAGGACAGCAGTCCTCATGACACAAAAACACGGCCGCCAGCGGCGGCAAGGTCAAATGCACACCGTACGGAAATTCCCGCACCGGCCCCGTCCACGCCGTCACCGCCCCGGCATTGCCCAGGTTGGAGCCCCCATACCACGCGGCATCGGAGTTGAGCAGTTCCCGCCACACGCCCGGCCTGGGGACCCCCACGACGTATCCATGACGCGGCACCGGCGTGGCGTTGAGCACCACCAAAACCTCCCGGCCTTCCTTGTCGCGCCGGAAGAAACTCACCACGCTCTGCTCGGAATCGAAACAGTTTTCCCACTGAAATCCCGAAGAATCGAAATCCACCTGATGCAGCGCCGGAAGATCACGATACAAGCGATTCATATCGCGGACAAAATGCTGCACCCCGCTATGAAAGGGAAAATCCAACAATGCCCAGTCCAATTGCTCGTCATGGTTCCACTCCTTCCACTGTGCGATCTCCGCACCCATGAAGAGGAGTTTTTTCCCCGGCAAAGCGTACATATAGGCCAAAAGCAAACGCAATCCGGCCATCTTTTGCCAAATATCCCCAGGAAGCTTCCCTACAAGCGACCCTTTGCCGTGTACCACTTCGTCATGAGAGAGGGGCAAGACAAAATTTTCGGTAAATGCGTACCAAATGGCAAAGGTGAGTTGATTATGATGGTATTTGCGGAATATGGGATCCAAAGACATATACCGAAGGGTATCATGCATCCACCCCATATTCCACTTGAGACCGAATCCAAGGCCTCCAAGGTAAACCGGACGGGAGACCATCGGCCACGCCGTTGATTCTTCAGCTATGGTCTGTACGTCAGGAAATTCTCCATAGATCAACGTATTGAGCGTACGTAAAAACTGGATTGCTTCGAGGTTTTCCCTCCCCCCATAGCGATTGGGGACCCACTCGCCGGGTCTGCGCGAATAGTCCAAGTACAGCATGGAGGCCACACCATCCACCCGCAAACCATCGATGTGGTATTCCCGCAACCAATACAAGGCGTTGGACAAAAGAAACCCAGCCACTTCGTAGCGGCCATAGTTGAAAATGGCGCTTTTCCAGTCAGGATGAAATCCCTGGCGCGGATCGGCGTGCTCGTAGAGGGCGGTGCCGTCAAACCGCGCGAGCCCATGGGCATCGGTAGGGAAATGTCCAGGCACCCAATCGAGGATGACACCAATGCCTCGGCGGTGGAGATAATCCACCAAGTACATGAAATCTTGAGGCGTTCCATAACGGCTGGTGGGCGCGAAATACCCCGTGGCCTGATATCCCCAGGAGCCATAAAAAGGATGCTCCGCCACCGGTAAAAGCTCGACGTGGGTAAACCCCATGGATGCCACGTAGTCCGCCAGTTCGTGGGCCATCTCCCGGTAGGAGAGCCAGCGCCCCCCAGGGCCGCGCCGCCACGAACCCAGGTGCACCTCATAGATGGCCATGGGGGCGTCCAGGCCGTTGGCGCGGCGCCGAGACGCCATCCACTCCCCATCCTCCCAGGCATGTCCGGCCAAGGGCCAGAGGATGGAGGCCGTGGCCGGCGGCGTCTCGGCATGCACGGCACACGGGTCGGCCCGCAGCCCTTCGCCCCCAGGCCAACAGATACGGTACTTATAGCGATGACCTTGCCGGGCCTCGGGCACCCATCCTTCCCAAATACCCGTGCCATCCGGGCGCAGAGAAAGAGGATGGGCCTCGCCGTGCCAGTGATTGAAATCCCCAACCGCAAACACCGCCGTGGCGTTGGGGGCCCATACGGCAAAGTGGGCGCCACTGCCGCCTTCCGCCAAATGTCCGCCTAAGAACTCGTAGAGCCGGGTGTGCCGCCCTTGCTTGAACAGGTAGACATCGAGCTCGGAAAAAGAACGCATAATCCTTCCATATTGATGATTGGAGATGATGTGTGTGGTGTACCTGGAGGCAAACGCAAGGGCAAGCGGCATAAAAAAAGGCGGCCGAAGCCGCCTTGAAATGCTGGAATAGGACTCGGAACTAGTGGTGCTCCAGGTGGCCGCCTTCCTTGATGCGGTACATGGCCGCCCACACGATAGTGGCCAAGTACACGAAGATCACCGTCACCCCGATAAACCCCGGCACAGTGCTGTGCAGCATGTTCGTCACCAATTCGCCGATCATATGCTCCTCCTCGTAGATATAGCCTTTGACGAAGCAAAACCCAAGGTCGTCCAAAAGTCAAGATGTAAGGGGTTGAAATACGGTATTACGCTCCACCGGGACAAAACCGGCACTGCGAATCGTCTCGTGCAGCTCCTCCATGGTCAGGGCCTGCGGAGTCGCGGCGCCGGCGGCATGGCCGATGCGTTCGCCCAAAATGGTGCCGTCAAGATCGTCCGCCCCAGACCACAGCGCCAACTGCGCCATCTTGATCCCCATAAAGGCCCAATACGCCTTGATATGGGCGATGTTGTCGAGCACAAGACGCGAGACGGCCACCATGCGCAAGATGTCCTCCCCTGTCGGCCCGGGGACGCCAAGTCCGGTGTTCTTGGGCTGGTACGGCAGAGGAATGAAGCACACAAACCCCGGGGACTCATCCTCCAGAGCGCGCAAGGCGGCCAAATGCGCGATGCGCTCGTGCCAACCTTCCACATGGCCAAAGAGCATGGTGCAGTTGGTGGGCATGCCCATGCGGTGGGCCAGGGCGTGGATGGCCAACCAGCGCTCGGCGGCGATCTTCTCCGGGCAAAGTTTTTGCCGCATGCGGGAATCGAAGACTTCCGCCCCGCCGCCAGGCAGCACGTCCAGCCCGGCCTGGCGCAAAAGTTCCAGCACCGCTTCCTCGGTCATCTTCCAGGTGTCGGCAAAGTAGGCGATTTCCACCGCAGTGAAGGCCTTGAGCGTGGCTTCGGGCCGCAGCTTTTTGCACAGCCGTAACATCTCCAGGTAATATTCCTGCGGAAGTTCGGGATTGAGGCCGCCGACGATATGGATCTCCCGGACGGGCTCATGCAAGCGCTCCCGCAGACATTGGGCGATTTCCTCCAAGGAAAGCGTCTTCCCTGTCGGATCCCCCACCCGCTTGGAGTAGGCGCAAAAGCGACAGGCGTTGCGGCACACGTCAGTGTAGTTGATGTGCTGGTTGTAGACGAAATACGCGCGGTCTCCATGGCGGGCGCGGCGCTGGCGCAAGGCCGCTTCGCCGAGCTCATGCACCGAAGCGTGCTGGGCAAGCTCCAAGGCGAATTCCATGTCGATGCGTTCACCCGGTCGCAGCGCGCGCAAACGGCGCTGAGCCGCAGGGGAAAGCGACATACGTCCTCCCAAAATGCGAGGGGGCTGCGCCCAGGACGCAGCCCCCTCCTGGGTCATCACGGCATGACCAGATTATTCCTCGTCGCCAGACTCGGCGCTTTCCTCCAACTTCTGGCGGATCATATCTCCCACATTGATACCCGTGGAGCCACCCACCTGCGTGGAGCGGTACTCGGCACGGGGTTTGCGCTCTTCCTTGAGGGAAAGGCCCAAGCGGCGCTCGTCCGCGCTCACATGGATGACCTTGGCCTCGATGGTCTCGCCTTCCTTGAAGACATCCTTGGGGGTTTTGCCTTTCTTCTTGCTCATCTCGCTCACGTGCACCAGACCCTCGATGCCTTCCTCCACCTCCACGAACAGGCCAAAGTCCGTGATGTTGGTGATGGTACCCGTCACCGTGGTGCCCACGGGGTAGCGGGCAGGCACCGTGTACCACGGATCTTCCGTGAGCTGCTTGATGCCCAGGGTGAACTTTTCGTTGTCCTTGTCCACGGTGAGCACCTTGGCGCGCACGATGTCGCCCACATTGTAGAGCTCGCCGGGGTGACGGATCTTCTTGGTCCAGGAGAGATCCGAGACATGGATGAGGCCGTCGATGCCGTCCTCGATGCCGATAAAGAGACCGAACTCGGTGATATTCTTCACCGCAGCCTCCAGCACCGTGCCCTCGGGATATTTTTCGGCCACCAGATCCCACGGATTGGGGTTCACCTGCTTCATACCCAGCGAGATGCGCTTGCGCTCCAAGTCCACGCCCAGGACCACCACGTCCACTTCGTCACCCACGCGCACCATCTGCGAGGGGTGCCGCAGCTTCCGGGTCCAGGACATCTCGGAGATGTGCACCAGGCCTTCCACGCCAGGCTCCAGCTCCACAAAGGCGCCGTAATCCACCAGGTTGGTGACCCGGCCCGAGAGCTTGGTGCCTTCGGGATATTTTTCCGCAATATTCTGCCACGGATCCGGCACCAGATGCTTGAGCCCCAGAGAAACCTTCTTTTCCTCCCGGTCGAAGCTCAACACCTTGAGCTCCAGCTCATCACCGATCTGCACCATCTCACGCGGGTGCTTCACCCGCTTCCAGGCCATGTCCGTGATGTGCAGCAGGCCGTCCAAGCCGCCCAGGTCGATGAAGGCGCCGTATTCGGTGATATTCTTCACCACGCCGCGCACGATCTGGCCTTCTTCCAAAGTGGAGAGCAGTTCCGCACGCTTGCGGTCACGCTCCTCTTCCAGGATGACGCGGCGGGACACGATGACATTGCTGCGCCGGCGGTTCACCTTGAGCACGCGGAACGGAAAATCGCCGTCCACCAAGGCGTCCATGTCCGGAACAGGACGCAAATCCACGTGCGAACCCGGCAAGAACGCCTCCAGGCCCTGGATGTCCACCACGTAGCCACCCTTGATGCGCCGCACGATCCGTCCCATGACGGTCTCGCCGCTTTCCAGCACGCGCTCCAGTTCGTCGAGCACCTGCATGCGCTTGGCCTTTTCCCGGGACAGCACGATGGTGCCTTCCCGTTCGCTCTTGCGCACCACATATACGTCCACCACATCGCCGACCTTCACGGCGATCTGGCCATTTTCCATAAATTCCGCGACAGGGATCTGTCCTTCCGATTTGAAATTGACGTCCATAAGCACCGCTGCGTCGTCAATCTTCACAACCTCGCCCTTGACGATGGTCCCCTCTTCGATCTCGCCGAAGTCGGAGTCGAGATAGTTTTCCAGCTGGGCTGCGAAATCCATCTCCATGGTTTCCTCGGGCTGGGTTGTGGTTGGTGTGGTGTGCATACGAGTTTACCCCCTAACAAAAAAAGAATTTCGTTTTCCCTAGCAAAGGCGCTCCTCCTTGACAAGCGCAAGACGGCGCCGCATTTTTCAGAGTCCATCCGCATCCATGGCCCTGAAATCGCATTCTTCTTCGCTCCCGACGTCCTCCGCCAAGGTCACGAGATCGTAATCATGCGTGGCGTCCACCCGGGCGCGCACCATGGCCCCGGGCTGTACTTGGGGGCCACTCACGTACGCCACCCCGTCCACCTCCGGGGCCTGAAACCAGGCCCGGCCTTCAAAAAGCCCAGGCCATTCGGCGCTCGGGTGGTCCACAAGGATCTCCAACTCCTGATCCCGAAAACGGGCCAAATACCGACGGCTGATGCGCCGCTGCAAGGCCATGATCCGCCGCCTCCGGCTCTGGCGCACCCGCGGCGGCACCTGGTTTTCGAGGGCTGCAGCAGGCGTCCCCTCTTCCGGAGAAAAGGCAAACACCCCCACGTGCGTGAGCTCCGTTTCGGCCACAAACGATTCCAACGCCGCAAAATGCGCATCCGTCTCTCCGGGATAGCCCACGATGAGCGAAGTCCGCAGGGCGGCCTGGGGAAAATAGCGCCGCACCCGCTCCACCACGGCGCGCGGGTCTTGGGTGCGGAAAGGCCGGCCCATGGCCGCCAGAATCTCTGGATGGACGTGCTGGAACGGAATGTCGAAATATGGCAGCACCGGCGCCCCCAGGTCGCGCATGCCGGCCAAAAGCTCTTCCGTGAGCCCCGAGGGATAGAGATACATGAGCCGCAACCACGAGAGTCCCGGTATGCGCGCCAAGGCGTCGAGCAGCTGGGCCAGCCCTCGGCGCATGCCCAAATCCTGACCGTAGGCGGTCAGATCCTGGGCAACGAGTACGAGTTCCCGCCGTCCTGCGGCCACGCACGCCGAGGCCTCGGCCACCAATTCCTCCAGCGGACGGCTGCGCAGGCCCCCGCGAATGGACGGGATGGTGCAAAAACGACAGCGGTTGGAGCAGCCTTCCGCGACCTTCAGGTAGGCAAAACTGGGTGGCGTGCTCACCACGCGGCCATCGGCGGCGGGCTGCAGGCCAAAGTGGCGCAAAATACGCTCCGGCAATTGGCGCTGCCCGGCGATGTCCACCACGAGATCCACTTCAGGCAGTTCTTGCTGCACCACGTGCGCGCCGTAGCGGGCCACGAGACAGCCGGTCACCACCACGAGCGGGGGGGAGGCCGCCTCCTGGGCCACACGCACCATCTCCATGATGGTATCGAGAGATTCCTCCACCGCAGCCTGCAAAAATCCACAGGTATTGACCAGGAGCACCTGGGCCGCTTCCGGGGATTGGGCCGGCTGGTAGTGCGCACCAAGGCCGCCCAAAATCCGCTCGGTGTCCACACGGTTTTTGGGGCATCCCAAGCTCACCGTGGCGACACGTATCACGTCATCCATACTCGTATTCCTTCGTTGGCATCAAAAGTCACCCGCTGCGGGACGATCCCCAGGCGAGCCAACACCGGGGCATTGGCGCGGCCATGCCCCCAAAGATCCCCCTGCACCCAACGCGGGGCGATCATCCGTTCCACACGCCGCGCGCCCACGGCCCTCGTGAGCATCCGCGCCATGGCCACGGAGCGCGCCATATTGCCCAACGCCGGATGCCACGGTCCTGCCTGCAACAAAAATCCCGGCTGCGGGGCGAGCCCCACCCGAATGACCCGAATGCCGCGACGCCACAACCGGGGCAAGGCCTCGGCCACAAGCCCCACCGTGGCCTGAAGCTCCCACGGCTGGTAGCGGCCTTCGGCGTACAGCCGGGCAAGGGGAGTGCCCTCCACCACCACGCAAGGGTAGATACGCACGACCTTGGGCGCCGCAGCCAGCGTGCACTCCACATCCTCCTGCCAATGCGCCTGGGTATGCCCCGGAAGCCCCGGCAGCAGCTGGATCCCCAACTCCAGCCCCGCATCGTGCACCATGCGGCAGGCCGCGTGCGCCTGCGCGCCCGTGTATCCCCGACCGCTTCGGCCAAGCACGGCGGAGTCGAAACTCTGCACCCCAAGTTCCACCAAGTCCACACCCCAACGCCGCAAGCGCCGCAGGAGCTGGGGCGACACGGCATCCGGCCGGGTGGAGAGGCGCACCTGCCCGCGTGCTCCCCAGGTATCCATATGCCGCAGCACGCATTCGAGGACCTGCCGCTGGAGAGCCTCCGGCAAGGCAGT
>DPEO01000035.1:22710-29103 GCA_003530935.1 Desulfomicrobiaceae bacterium
CCGGTCTGGGCGGCCTGATGACAGTACAGACAGCGCCGCGGGCAGGCGGCGTAAGGAAGAAAGACGGGAACGAGCCGCAAAGGAGCAGGCCTCGGCGGGGCGGAAACCACCTGGAAGCGACAAAAATTTCCCATGAACTCCTTGCAATGTCTTTTCTTTTCCGCTACTCGACGGCAACCATCATGCCACCCGAGGAGGTCTTCATCCCATGCCCACCCTCACCAAAGCGGAAATCATCGACGCCATTTATGAAAAATCCCGCCGTCACCGGGCGGAGATCAAAGGCCACGTGGACACCCTCATCGAACTCATGAAGGAAGGGATCAAAAAAGACGGTGCCCTTTTGGTGAGTGGTTTCGGCAAATTCGACGCCTACGCCAAAAACCCGCGCCGCGGCCGCAACCCGCAGACCAACGAGGCCATCATCCTTCCGGGCCGCAAGGTGGTGGTGTTCCGCATCTCCCGCAAGCTCCGCGCGGAACTCAATCCGCAATGACAAAGCAGTCCGGGCTCTCCGGCAGGAAGCGCTCCCGCGCGGCCCGGGCTTGATCGAGCGTCGGGAAAGCGCCCACCTGCACCCGCCAGAAATGGACTCCGGCCACATCCCCCTCGGTCACCCGGGTGCCGGGATATCCGCGGGCCATCAAGCGATCGCGCAGGCGGTAGGCATTGTCGCGCACGGTAAACGCCCCATACTGCACATAAAACGGCCCCTGAAAATAGACCGGCCCCCCCAGGGCGCGCAGATGCACCCGGGCGGTCCCCGGTCCCACCACCCCAAGGGCGCGGGCAGCGCTATAGGAAAGGTCGATGACCCGGTTGCCCACAAAGGGCCCGCGATCATTGACCCGCACCTCGGCCCTGCGGCCGTTGTCGAGGTTGGTGACGAGCAGGCGTGTGTTCATGGGCAGGATACGATGCGCGGCGGTCATCTGGTACATGTCGTAGATCTCGCCGTTGGCCGTGCGCTTGCCGTGAAAATCCGGACCATACCACGAGGCGATCCCCACTTCCTCATAACCTTCCGCCGATTGGAGCGGGTAATAGGTTTGCCCCATAACCGTATAGGGCTTACCGGTACCGCCGTGCCCTTTGGATGTCGGCGGCGCGCTGCTTCCCGATGGCCACGAAGGCAGATAGCGGCCGCCGCACCCCACCGCAAAGAGCATCAGCGCCAAAGCCGCCCACACCACTTGCCTCATGACACCCACTCCACCACGAGGAGCACGCGCTCCACAAGGCGCCATCGCTGCACGCCTTGGGGCAACGGCTCGGTGCTCTCCGTCAGACGACAGGACGCGAGGTCCTCACTGCGGCTTTGGGCGTACGCGGCGAGGATGTCCCCTCCCACATGGACCCCACGGGCCAAAAGGGGCTGCGCGAGGTCCTGCGCCACAAAATTGAACGGCCGCACCGTCACGGTCCCGGCAGCCACCGCACGGGCGTGAAACGCCGTGGAGAGATCCGCGCGAAAACGCTTGAGAGGGCTTTGACGGCGCAGGGCAATCCCCGCCAAGCCCGGCATGGTGCCGCTCAAGGCGACCTCGTCCCCTGGGACCACCTGGATGGCTTCCCAGTCGTCCACCGCCACCCCGTTGAGAAACAGCCCGGGGACGCGGTGGGTGGCGTACTCCACATCCAAGCCGAGATCTTCCAAAAGAAAATCGCGTACGGACTTGGGGGCCCCAAGCCATACTCCCACTCCCTGCCGCAGCAGCCCAGCAAATGCGGGCGCCATGGCCACCGGGGCCTGTGCGCGAATGGTGAGCGTTTTTTCATCCTGAATCATGGGTGTCCTCCGTAGCGGTGCGTCAGACGCCCGGTAAGGGTTGCGCAAAGGCTCGCCAAAGGCAAGACCATAACGGCCCCAAACAACCGCCCTTCGCCTCTGGAGCATCAGCCGGCAAACGGAAGGCTTCGTGGAGCTGCGCCACGAGATGACCGCTACTGCGCCATGCCCCGCATATAGATCATGCGCAGCATGGCTTGCGGGATGGCGGCGTCCCAGTGGCCAGTCGCCTTGGCCCAGATCCAGGCCAGCAGCAACAAGCCCGCAGCCCCCAGCCCCGCCACCAACGGGGACACCCGGCGCGGTGGACACGCCACGGCCGAGGCGCCTCCCCCCTCTTCGGCGCGGCGCAGCCCTTTGCCCCCGACGCACCCAAACAGGGCTGGGGCCAGGCAGCCGGGCACGGGACACGCCCCGATACACTGCATACATCCGATACATAGGGACGAATTCACGCGGACCTTCTTGGGGACGTCAATGGCGGCGGGGCAGACACGACGGCAGCGGCCGCAGGAGACGCAGCGCGCCTCGTCGCGCCAGACGGCCAGCGGAGAAAGCAGCGACACCAATCCAAGCAGTGCGCCGTAGGGGCACAAAAACCGGCACCAGAAGTTCCGCAGCACCAGCGAGGCCGCAACCAAGAGAGCCAGCACCGCGACTGCCGTGCCGGAGGGCGAAAGGAAGAAACGCATGAGTTTGGCATCGGAGACCATGTTGTAGGGCGAGAAGAGAAAGCTCTCCAACTGGTCTCCGGGCATGCGCGCCACGGTCATCAGGAAAAAGCCGAGCAGCACATACTTGGGCACCCCCATCAGGCGTTCTGCCAGCCGAGGAAGGTCCCGGCTGATGCCGAAGGCCCGGCCCGCTTGCGCCAGCCAATGGGACACGAAGCCCACGGGACAGACATAGCCGCAAAATCCCTTACGAAAGAGCAGGGCCATGAGCAGCGCGCTGATAAAGATGGTCAGGCCGGCGGGGTGGACGTTGTCCCACAGCCCGGTAGTCAGCAGGCGGCGGAAGCCGAGCAGCGCACTGATGGGCAAAAAGGCCTCCACCCCGGCGGGGCGGGGAAAGAACTGATCCGACGCGCCGAGCGCCCAAGCCAGAAAACGGAAAAACCGCCAACCGACCCACAGCGATAGCAAGGCGAAGACGGCCTGAAGCGTACGGCGGAAGGCCTCGGGCGAGGGGCGTAAGCGAAAGAAATGCAGAGACATGTGGACTCCTTCCACAACGTGCCGGGGGAGGACTCCTTGCGAAGAAGACGGGAGCGAGGTTCCCCCACGGGACAGGTCACCGCGCCCGCCGCTCCTGCACGCCCTGCGGCCACAGCACAAGCCCCAGCCCCACCAGCACAAAGGGGATGCTCAAAAGCTGCCCCGTAGTCCACGTCCCGGTTGCGTCCAGCGCGGCCTGGGGCATCTTCACGGTTTCCCAGACCATGCGCAGGCCAAAGACCAAAAGCAAAAAGAGCCCCAAAAGCCGCTCCCGCCACCATGGACGCCGGTAGAGCACGGCCAGAAGAACGCCGATCCCCAGATAGGTGACGGCCTCGTAAAGCTGTACCGGATGACGGGCAACCCCATCCACCCGGGCGAACACCACAGCCCACGGCACGGTGGCAGGCTTGCCCAAGATTTCGGAATTGCAGAAATTTCCCAGCCGGATGCACGCGCCGCCCACCGCCGCGGGCAGAGGCAGCCGCCGCAGGACCCAACCCACATCCACGCCCGGATCACGCAGGCGGGCAGCCCACACCCCCGCCACCAGCCCCACGGCGCCACCATGGCTCGCCAGGCCGCCCTCCCAAATTTTGAGGATCTCCCACGGGTGCGCCAAGTACCACTCTGGCTCGTAGAACAGGCAATGCCCCAAGCGGGCGCCCACCACCGTGCCCACTACGGCGAACGTAAACAGCCGCTCCAAAGGGGCGGGATCCCGCCCCTCGGCGCGACTCATGGCGACCATCATGTGGTACCCTGCCACAAAGGCGAAGGCGAACAGGAGCCCGTACCAACGGACGGCCACAGGGCCCACTTCCAATGCCACGGGATCCATGTTCCACACAAACATACCGGCCTCAACACCCCATGCGGGCAACGGCCGCGTCCATCACCGCGGCCACGTTGGCTTCGGTGACCGGGCTCTCGCCTTTGCGAAAGCCAAGATCCTGCAGCTGGACATGCACCATGGAGGAAAACCCCGCCTCTTCCAGGGTCTTCCTGGCGCACTCCAAGGGACAGCCGTCGATCACGAGGATTTTGTCCGCGGCCTGAGTAGTGGCCACGATACCGCTCACCCGGCCGCCGACGCCCGCCAGGCAATACATGCGGCCCGTGCCCTGCCGCGTGAGGGCACGAGCCGCGGCATCAGCGAGCCCCCCCACGTCGGCCGCGCCGGAGCAGGCAAAGATCAAGGTCGGCGCCCCCTGACAGGAACATTGGCAGCTAGACACTTTTCGCCTCCTTGGCCAAAACCGTCTTCATCTCCTCCAGGCTCGGCACCTTGCCCACCATGAGGACCTTGCCATCCACCGCCAAGCCCGGAGTCATCATCACCCCAAAGGACATGATCTTGTTGATGTCCGTGATTTTCTCCAGCTCATAGGCCAATCCCAGGGCGTCCGCCGCCGCCTTGGCGGTCTCCGCCAGCTTGGTACATTTGGGGCATCCGGTGCCGAGAATCTGAATGTGCGTCATTTCCGTTCCTCCTTCCCGCTCATGTGTCTATGCCTCTGGATTCATCACGTCCAGAGGAGTCCAAAAGCCCACCCCGAAACCGTGGCCATGACCACGACCAGGCACACGAAGACCAACGTCTTGCGCGCCCCCATGATGCTGCCGATGACGAGCATATTGGGCAGGCTCAACGCCGGCCCGGCCAACAGCAGACTCAAGGCCGGGCCCTTGCCCATGCCCGCGCCAATGAGGCCTTGGACGATGGGCACCTCGGTGAGGGTGGCGAAGTACATGAACGCCCCCACGAACGAGGCGAAGAAATTGGCCATCAGGGAGTTTCCGCCCACGAAGCCGGCCACCCACGAAGAAGGGATGATCCCCTCATGGCCGACGCGGCCCAAGAGAAAGCCCGCCACGAGCACTCCGCCCAAAAGCAAAGGGAGAATCTGCTTGGCAAACGTCCACGAGGTGGAAAACCACTGCCCGCTCTCGCCGGGGTCCACGCTGGTCATCCACGACAACCCCACCACGCCCACCGTGAACGCGGCCACCGGCTCCTGGGGAAAGGCCACTGCCGTCAGGGCTGTGGCCAAAGCGGTGAGCCCCACCTTCCACGCCGGAAGCCGCAGCCACAACACCAGCACCACGGCCAGTCCCGCAGCCGCCACGCTGGTGAGCCACCACTTGGCGGCGAAGATAGCGGCCCACAGCCCCGCATGCTCCTGCGGCCGCCCCCAATTGGCGAATACCAAAACAGCCACCATGAGGGCAAAATAGATGGCGGTCTGCCACAAGGGCCGCGCGGGCTCCTCATCGGAGGTCACGGCCTGCATGGCCAGACGCTCCCCTTCTTCCTTGCGGAAGAAAAATCCCATCAACAGACCGATGACAAGGCTGAACACCACGGCCCCCACGGCGCGGGCAATACCCAGTTCCGGGCCCAAAATGCGGGCGGTGAGCACGATGGCGAGCACATTGATGGCAGGCCCGGAATAGAGAAAGGCACACGCCGGCCCAAGCCCGGCGCCCATGCGGTAGATGCCGGCGAAAAGCGGCAGCACCGTACACGAGCACACCGCCAAAATCGTCCCCGACACCGAAGCCACACCGTATGCGAGCACCTTCTTGGCCTCAGCGCCCAGATAGCGCATCACCGCCGCCTGACTCACAAAAACGCCAATGGCGCCCGCAATGAAAAAGGCCGGGACCAAGCACAAGAGCACGTGCTCCTGGGCATACCACTTCACCAGATGGAAGGCCTCGAGCACCGCGGCATCAAAACGCGGCACGCCCACCGGCAAATACCAAAAGACGACGAACGCCCCCACCATGGCGACCAAAGTCTTCCATTCTTCACGCCAGTTCATGGCAATCCTCCTTCGCCGTCGTACAGGCGGCGCATGTCCCGGCCGCAGCCGGATGGTCCAACACCTGATCCACACAACGGAAAAATCCCGTCACACACGGCACCCGCAAACGGTAGAACACCTGTTTGCCGCGACGCTCGTCCTCCACCAGCCCTGCGCGCTTCAGCACCGCCAGGTGTTTGGATATCGTAGAAAAATCCACACCGACCGCCTCCACGAACTGGCACACGCACACCTCGCCCTGGGCGAGCTGATCCACCATCCACAGCCGGGTGGGATGGGCCAAGGCCTTCAAAATCTCCGCACGCCGCTGGTACAGCTCGGCTTGTTCCTGCATGACGACCTCCAATATTTGGCGATTTGGCCAAATAACGCCCTGCGCCTCGGCTGTCAATGCCCACCAGGCACCTTGACCCGTAAATCTTTTGGCCATATCGCCAAACATCTACATCCCCCGAAACCCTTCATGGAGGTATCTATGCGGCACAAGGTCCAACGTGGAATATGGCTTTTCGTGGTCGTCGGGATGGCGCTCTTCGCGAGCGGGCCGAAGGCAGGG
>DPEO01000097.1:0-2382 GCA_003530935.1 Desulfomicrobiaceae bacterium
AGACGCCGGGCGATCCAATCGCCGTTTTCTTCGATGATGCGCACGAGCCCTGATCCCACAGTGCCAAGTCCCGCCAGCCCCAAATGGATGACCGATGGTTCCACGCGTTCCTCCTCATCCGGCCTTGCGGCCACACGATTTTCGGGCCCTGTATCGGGAGGGCGAAGCGGTGTCAAAACGCGGGGAACAGGAATTTTTGGGAGCTTTTGGGCGAGATTTCGGTTGACGGCCGGTGCTCATTTTGACTAGAGATCGGCCTCTCAACGCATGGAGAGGTGGCCGAGCTAGGCTGAAGGCGCTCGCCTGCTAAGCGAGTATAGGGGCCTAAACCCCTATCGAGGGTTCAAATCCCTCCCTCTCCGCCAACACCACGTGGAGGGTTGGCAGAGTGGTTGATTGCACCGGTCTTGAAAACCGGCATGCCTTCACGGGCATCTGGGGTTCGAATCCCTAACCCTCCGCCATAGAAACTTCATTCCTGAACATGAGCCAAAACGCCCCCATCTTGGGGGCGTTATCATTTGTGCGCCCCTGCTTGCGGGGGTCTGCATTCCAAGAGATCTTCCGGCTGCGTTGCACCGCAGCTTTGCGTTAGTCTTCGACACGCAGCGCCGCCACGGCCTCGCGTACGTGCTGGGCGGTGGCTGTGGCGGGAAGCGGGGCGCCCAGGCGCACGGTGATGGTGCGGCGCCACTGCCACCGCCAGGGGCGGCAGCGGGACCATAGGGACCCCCACAGGCCCATGAGGGCCACGGGTACGATGGCGGTCTGCGTGCCACGGCAGGCGAGCTCCAGGCCGCGCTGAAAGGGGGCGAGCTCCGGGGTGCGGGCAATGCCGCCTTCTGGAAAGATGGCCACAGCCCCTCCGCCGAGCAAGGTCATGCGCATGCTGCGGATGGCACCGGCGGCCCGGCGGCTATCCACAGGAATGACGCCGAAGGCCCGCAATATCGGCCGCAACAGAGGATGCTCGGCGTAGGCGCTGTAGATGACGAAGCGCACGGGCCGGGGCAGCACCGCCAAGAGCACGGCCCAGTCGATCCAGCTCACGTGATTGGCGGCCACGAGCACGGGGCCGGTGGCGGGGAGGTGCTCAATTCCCTCACAACGCACGCGGTAGAAAAGCCCGAGGAGTGCGCGCAGGAAGAGCCTCGCGGTCTCGAAGCGCAAGGCCGCGAGGCTTGCGGCCGCCATGACGGCAAGGATCACTGCCAATACCAGGAGCATGGGTTTCGGCGGCATGTGCAGGGCGGCGGCCCCTATGGTGAGGACGAGAAAACCGAGCATGGCCGCGTTTTGAAGAAAATTGGCGGCTGCCAGGACGATGCCCAATTCCGGTGCCGGGGCGCGCAACTGGATGAGGGAGTTGAGGGGCACGATGAAGAGTCCGGCGCAGGCGCCGTAGAGGATGAGTACTGCGCCGAGAAGCGGGACGACTGTCAGCCACGGGAGGACGCCCATACACACGGCCATGCCCAGGGCACCCAGGGCAACGAGCCCAAGCTCCAGACGTCGGCGGCACACCCGCGCTGTGAGCGCCGATCCGGCCACGATGCCCGCTCCACCGATGGCCAAAAGCCCTTGGGCCACCACGGTGGAGGTGACGCCTGCGGCCTCCTTGAGGTGGGCGCCGAAGGCGGCAAAGAGCACCTGGTTGACGGCCCAAAACAGAGCAAGGCCCGCCATGGAGCCCCACAAGGCCGGGCGAGCGCGGATGCCGCGCAGCACCTGCGCAAGCGGGGGTGTTTGCGTGGCGCCTGGGTTCGAAGTGGCGGGCAGGCGCGTGGCCAGGAAGGTTTGGAGTACGGCCCCGGCCACGAGGATGATTCCGGCAGGGCTGATGGCGGTGAGGATATGGCTCGCCTGCGTGGCGGTGCCGATCCATGCCTCGAAGAGTACGGAAAAGGCGACGCTCCCCAAGAGGATGGCCACGATGGTCACGGCCTGCACCGCCGCATTGGCGGCAGTGAGGTGCTCTTCTCCGTACATCTCACGAATGATTCCATATTTTGCTGGGGAATAGAATGCAGATTGCGTGGCCAAAACCAAGGTGAGGGCGAAAGCAAGGAAGAACATTCCTTGGTGGTAGGTCATCCATATGGCAAGGGCCACAGGAATGGATGCGGCAATGGTGGCTTGAATCACCCGATGCTTGGGATACTTGTCCGCCATGCGTCCCGCTGGAACAAAAAACACGATAAAAGGTAAAAGGATACATGCGTTGACCAGGGCGGTCAGCCCCATTTGCAAGGCGCCGCTGGTAGTCTTGAATACGGTGTTCTGGATGAGGATCTTGTGTCCTAAATCCAGCATGGCGTTGATGACCACCACCGCCAGGTAGGGGAAAAATCCTGGGGAGCGCCTCAGGCACAAGGGGGGGGG
>DPEO01000097.1:2657-5450 GCA_003530935.1 Desulfomicrobiaceae bacterium
TTTTTTTTTTTTCAAAAATTCTTTGACAGAATTTTTGGGGTTCTACGGCGCGTTTCGAGGAAATTGTGGAGTATAACGATCCAACGGCAGGAGTGGACATGAAGAAATGGTTTCGGCCTGCACTTTGGGTTGGTTTGGGTGTCCTGCTGGGATTTCCGGTCTTCAGTATGGCCTACTACACCATGGTGCGGACTTCGACACCCGAATTCTGCTCCTCCTGTCACGAGATCCAGCCCGCCTACCGGGCGTGGTTGACGTCCACACATGTCAACAATCCGCAAGGATTTGTTGCCGATTGTATGGACTGTCACCTTCCGGCACCGCAGGATACGGTGAATTTCTTCTACACCAAGACCTTGCACGGTGCCAAAGACGTTCTCGCCCATTTTTTGGGAGAGGAGTACGACCGGCAGGCGATGCGTGCCCGGGCTACGCAGTCCATCAAAAACGAGCAATGTCTCAAATGCCACCGGAACATCGAATACTTGCCGCACAAGCGTGGCGCCATGCTTGCTCATCGGCAGGTTTTGTACCCCCGGCCAGGCTATGAGAAGCGGTGTTTGGACTGCCATGCCAATCTGGTGCACACGGATCGGGGCTATTACCGGTACAAAGGCATGGGATCGTGACGGAACGGATTTGGGCGAATGCTTTGCGGACACGTAAGGAGGGAAGGATGAAACGACTTGCGGTAGTGGTCTGTTTTCTTGGTGTGTGCGGGGCTGTGCCTGCGCTGGCGCAGAACCTGCCCAAGGTGAAGGAGTTTCGCATCGAGCGGGGCATGAGCGAAGAAGCCAAAGCGTGCCTCAACTGCCACAAGGAAGAAAGCCCGGGGCTCTTTGCCGACTGGGCCATGAGCCGGCATGCCTCGGCCAACATCAGTTGCTTGGACTGCCACCGGGCCGACCCTACGGATCCGGACGTGAACCAAGAACATTTCAAGCAGTATGAACGCTCGGACACCAAGTGGGGGCGGCCGGAATACAAAGTTCCCATTGCCACGGCGGTGACCCCCAAGGATTGCTCCCGGTGTCATCCGGACGAGGTGCAGCAGTATTCCCGCTCCAAGCATGCCAAGACCAATATCATTGTATGGAAGATCGATCCTTGGATGAAGCTTGGCATGAACAACGATATCGAGCGCCAGAGCGGCTGTCTCACCTGCCATGGCACGGTGCTCAAGGTGGACGCCAAGGGGCGTTTGGACTCCGCCACCTGGCCCAATGTGGGCGTGGGGCGTGTCAACATGGATGGGTCCTTGGGCTCCTGCACCTCATGCCATACCCGGCATCGATTTTCCGTAGCCGAGGCGCGTCGGCCCCAGGCGTGCGGGCAATGCCATCTGGGACCGGATCATCCGCAGATCGAAATCTACACGGAATCCAAGCATGGCGCCATCTATGACAGCTTTGGCGAGAGCTACAACTGGGACGCCGCCCCGGGCACCTGGACTCCGGGCGTGGACTATCGTGGGCCCACGTGTGCTTCGTGTCATATGTCGGGAGCAGGTCCGGTGATGACGACCCATGACGTGACCGAGCGGCTTTCATGGGAACTGCAGGCCCCGTTGACGGTGCGGCCGCAGGATTTTGCCCCGTTGCCGGCCAAGACCGATTGGAAGGCGGAGCGGGAGAAGATGCAAGCCATTTGTATGCAGTGTCATACCAAGAGCTGGGTGGAAGACCACTACACCAAGCTGGATGCCGTGGTTCAGAATTACAACGACGTTTACTTCAAACCTGCCAAGGCAATGCTCGATCAGCTGTATGAAAAGGGGTTGATCAGCAAGGACAAGTTCTTCGATGAAGAACCGGAGATCGAGTTTTACGAGCTGTGGCACCATGAAGGAAGGCGGGCACGCATGGGATCGGCGATGATGGCCCCAGACTATGCCTGGTGGCATGGTTTCTATGAGTGCAAGCACCGCTACAACACCTTCATGCAGATGGCCAACGAGCATCTGCATTCGGGAGAGAAATTCTATAAGTGGGCGCCGTTCCCGGGTGAAGGCGGGTCCACGGTGCGTCCTCCGGAGTTGCCGGAAGAATAAAGGACGCAGCGAGAACGCATAGAGAAAAAGTTCGGCCCTTGGGACCCCAGGGGCCGAACTTTTTGATAGGGGGATCTTGTGCGCGGTTGCTCCTACCCGATGATGCTCCCCACCCGGTAGATGAGGGTGGCGACAGCAAAGGCCAGGATGGTGTTGAAGGCCACGGAGAAGCCAGCCCACTTCCAGCCGATCTCCCGGCCGATGACCGTGACCGTGACAAAGCACGGGGCATAGAGGAGTACGAAGGCTATAAGACTCAAGGCCACCCAGTGGTTCCAGGAGGGGTCCGTGGCCAGACGTTCGGCCAGGGGGGCGGCGTCTTCGGGGTCTACCTCGCCCAGGGAGTAGGCGGTGCCCAGGGTGGCGACGATGACCTCCTTGGCGGCCACTCCGCCGATGAGGGCGATATTGGTGCGCCAGTCAAAGCCTGCCCAGCGGGAGATGGGTTCCAAGGCGGTGCCCAGGCGACCGGCCAGGGAATGGCGCAGGGCGTCTTGGCGCTCGGCGGCGTCGATGGCGGCCAGGGCGGCTTCGTGCGCTTCCGGACTGTCCCAGGGGCGTTCCATGGCCGCCTGTCGTTGGTCCTGCCAATGGGCGGCGCGGTCGGCCGGCAGTCCTGGGAAGGTCATGGCCGCCCACACCAGGATGGAGATGGCGAGGATCACGGTACCGGCCTTCTTGATGTACTGCCAGACCCGCTCCCAGGTGTGCATGAGCATGCCGCGCAGGGTGGGCATGCGGTA
>DPEO01000030.1:0-2461 GCA_003530935.1 Desulfomicrobiaceae bacterium
TGGAGTGTCGGCGGGAGATGATATGTCCGTATTGCTTCTTCGTTGCAGATAAGTGTCGCTCGCTCCATACAATTGCGCAGTTCGCGCACGTTTCCCGGCCAATCGTATTGGGTGAGCAAATCTATGGCAGGCATGGAAATGCGCTTGATGCTTTTTCCATACTCCGTGCAAAACCATTGGAGAAAGTATTCCGCCAGCGGCAGGATGTCTTCACGGCGTTCCCGCAAAGGGGGAATGAAGATTGGGAAGACATTGATGCGGTAGTAGAGATCTTCGCGGAATTTACCTGTCTTGATGAGCTGTTCCAAGGGCTGGTGGGTGGCGCAGATGATGCGTACGTCCACGGTAATGGGCTTTTCGCTCCCCACCCGTTGGACTTCGCCTTCTTGGAGGGCCCGTAAGAGTTTGGCTTGTGCCTCTGGGCTGAGTTCGCCGATCTCATCCAAAAATAGGGTGCCGGTGTGGGCCAGTTCGAAGCGGCCTTTTTTGGCGCTCACCGCGCCGGTGAATGCCCCGCGTTCGTGCCCGAAGAGCTCGCTTTCCAAGAGGTCTGCAGGGAGGGCGGCGCAGTTGAGGCGTATGAGCGGCCGATCCCGGCGGGGACTGGCGTTGTGGATGGCCTCGGCGATGAGCTCCTTGCCGGTGCCTGACTCCCCCCGCAAGAGCACGGCGGCCTTACTGGGGGCCACTTGGAGGATTTGTCCCATGACGAAGGACATGGCCTTGGACGTGGCCACGATTTTACTTTGTGTGAGTGCTTTGGCGCGCTCGCTCGCCTCGCCCAAAAAACCCATGGACGCCCAAAGTTCTTTTTGGGCCATGGACTCCTGGAGATATGCCGTTTGGCGGGCGATGACCGCGGCAAGGACTTCGAGAAAGGCGCGGTGCCCGTCGAGGGCGCGTCCTCCCTGGCGGGGGATGTCTGCGCTGAGCACGCCGAGGATCTCCGGAGCTCCTTCGGCGGTGGTGCGGCGTACCGGTACACACACAAAGGCGAGCTCTTGGAGTTCCTCTTTGGGGCGCCCCAAGGCCTTGTTGAGAAAGCGGGGGTCGCTTGCCATGTTTTCTACTACGATGGGGCGCCCCGTTTGGACCACTTGGCCGGTGACGCCTTGGCCGGGTGTGTAGACCGCCTTGGCCTGACCTCGGTGGCCATAGAAGAGGTCGAAGGAAATGGTATTGGTCTTGGGGTCGAAGATGGCTACTGCCATACGGCGATACCCCATGGCTTGTGCAGTGCGCTGCAGTAGCGTCTCCAGGCCGGTTTGCAGGGGCCCGAGAGGATCGAGGTCCTGAAGGAGCTCGTGCAGGGTGGTGAAAGCGTGCAAGCTATCGAAGGCATCCATGGTGCTGCCCGGTACGAAAGCGGCTGTGCAGGTTAAGGCTGCGTTTTTTGGAGCTGGGCAACTTTAGCGTCAATGTAGGGACTGCCCGAGACCAAGGTTTTGAGCTCTTGATAGGCAGCCAGGGCTTGAGCGGGTTTTTGGGCGCTTTCTGCCGCAAATGCCTGGGCACTCAAGGCCAGCGGCTTGAGCCCTTCCGGCCAGGTAGTTTGTTGAGCGAGCGTCAGTGCCTCGGTAAAGCGTTGGGCGCGCGTCAGCGCCTGAACCTGGGCCAGCGTTGCTACGGGGGTGAGTGTATCGGCGTGTGCTGCTACTTGCTGCCACAGGCCAGCTTCCTCGGCGCTGTCCTGCAAGGCCTCTGCCTGGACCGCGGCTTCAAGCAAAGCGGCGACGGCAATCTTGGGGTGTTCGGCCGCCATGGCTTTGAGATCCGCGATCGTCTGGGCGCTTGGGGGCTGCTGGGCGAGTTGCACGAGGGCTTCTTGGGTGCGGGCAAGCTGGATGCTTTGATAGTGATCTCGGGCGGTCCAGGCGGCGACGATGGCGATCACGGCGGCTGCCGCCACGCCGAGGGCCTTGATGTGATCCACGATCCAGCGGAGTAGGGGATGGAGATCGTCGTCCATTTCCTGCTGAAGGCTGCCGAGAAGATCTGGGTGGGGTGTTTGCTGCATGGGAAACCTCGAGATGATTGTTCAAAATTGTAAGCTGGAGGCGGATGTAGGCGGAAAGTAGGGGAAGGTCAAATGGGGAGAGGGTGTGAGCGCGCGAAATTGAGGGCTGGTTTTGATGCGTGTCACCGGAGTCCGCTTTGGCGAGCGGGGGATATGGCCGTTGATTTCGCGCTCGGCGTACGGCGCGCAAATTTGGCGTCATTTTCTTGCCCTCTTGTCAGGGTTTGGCTAGAGACTCGCTTACAATCGATTTTTTAGGGGGAAGTATCGTATGGAATTGGAGATGCAGCTACGCACCCTTGCCCGTGAGGCCAAAGAAGCCTCGTGGATTTTGGCGACCTCCAGTGGCGCGGCTCGAAACGCCGCGTTGCGAGGGCTTGCTCAACTTTTGGAGCGACACCAGCCGGAGATTTTAGATGCCAATGCTCAAGATCTGGACAAGGC
>DPEO01000030.1:2784-5481 GCA_003530935.1 Desulfomicrobiaceae bacterium
CCCAATGGTCTTATGGTAGGGCGCATGCGTATCCCGCTGGGGGTCATTGCCATCATCTACGAGTCTCGTCCCAATGTGACCATCGATGCCGCCATTTTGTGCCTGAAAGCAGGAAACAGCGTGATTCTTCGTGGGGGCTCTGAGGCGTATCATTCCAACATGGTGTTGACCTCCTTGCTGCAAAAAGCGATCGCCGACGCAGGCCTTCCGCAAGCTGCGGTACAGATGGTGCCTACCACGAGCCGTTCCGCGGTGCCCATTTTGCTTGGCATGGACGAGTATATCGACGTCGTGATCCCTCGCGGAGGAGAAGGATTGATCCGTGCCGTGGTGCGTGATGCCACTATGCCGGTGCTCAAGCACTACAAGGGGGTTTGCCATATCTATGTGCACGAAGATGCTGACATAGATCAGGCAATCGAAATCATTAAAAATGCCAAGACGCAGCGCCCTGCGGTATGCAACGCCTTGGAATGTTTGCTTGTGCACCAGCGTATCGCCCCCTCTTTGCTTCCTGCCTTGGGCAAAACCCTCGGGGCATTGGGCGTATGTTTCCGGGCCTGCCCCCAGGCTCTCCCCTTGCTGGGAGATGCAGCCGAACCTGCTTTGCCGACAGATTGGGGCCATGAGTTCCTCTCCCTGACCTTGGCGGTGCGCGTGGTGGACTCCCAGTCCGAGGCCGAGGCGCATATCGCCCAGTACGGGTCCGGGCACTCCGAGGCCATTTTGACTGCAGACTACCGCCGAGCCATGCGGTTTTTGCGCACGGTGGACGCTTCGTGCGTCTTGGTGAACGCCTCCACGCGGTTCAATGACGGTGGGGAGCTGGGGCTGGGGGCGGAAATCGGCATCAGCACCTCCAAGGTGCATGCCTACGGGCCCATGGGGGTAAAAGAACTCACCAGCCAGAAGTTTGTGGTCTTTGGCGATGGCCATGTGCGGCAATGAAATTTTTGCCGGAGCCGTTGGGATCCTCGGCGGAACTTTTAATCCCGTGCATGTGGGACACCTGCGCATGGCCATTGAAGTCCGGGAGAACTTGGGCCTGCGCCGGGTGCTCTTCCTGCCGAGTTTTGCCCCGCCTCATAAGCCGGATCACGCACTCTTGCCGTACAATTTGCGTGTCGCCCTGGTGAAAGCCGCCTGCGAGGGTGAGGCCGGGTTGGGTGTGAGCGAGGAGGAACGCTTTCTGGCGACGCCGTCGTACACGGTGCGCACCGTCGTCTCCTTGCGCCAGCGTCCTGAGGACGGTCCATGGGTGCTCATCGTGGGCAGCACGGATTTCGTGAGTCTGCCGTCGTGGCACCAGGGGACGCGCCTGCCGCACCTGGTGGACATGGTCGTGGTGGAGCGGGGCGGGACCTCTTGGGCAGAGGCGGATCACTTTGCCCGCGTCGCCTTGGGGCTTACCCGCACTGCCTGGGGGTGGTACGGCAAGCGTCGTATCGTCTATCTCCAAGCGCCGTTGTTGGCGATTTCCTCCTCCATGGTGCGGGAGCGGTTTGTGACGGGCCGCAGTGTGCGAGGGCTCATCCCGGATGCGTGCTTTTCACTTTTGGAACAGCATCGAACCTTTATTGAGCGCCTATGGTGCAAGGAGTTGCAATGATTGGACACATCGTGATGTGGACCCTCAAGCCCGAAGTCGATGGGAAGAGTGCTGCGGAAAACGCTGCCGTGATGAAGTCCATGTTGGATGCACTGCCCACGGCCATCGACGTCATTCAAGATTTTCATGTCAGTACACGCATGATGGCAACAAACATGGAAGTGGAAGTGCTGTTGTTTTCTACTTTTGCTACAGAAGAAGATTTGGATGCGTACCAGAGGCATCCGGAACATCAAAAATGCGTAGACTTCATCCGCTCTGTCGTTGCTTCACGAAAGTTTGTGGACTATCATTTTTGATCCGTTTCCTCTGTAAATCGCAGTGCAGCAGAATTGATGCAATAGCGCAATCCCGTTGGTTGTGGCCCATCGGGAAACACATGACCGAGGTGGCCGCCGCAACGGGCGCAGTGGACTTCCGTGCGTATCCGGCCCCAGGAAAAATCCTGGCGTGTGCCTACGTGATCCGGGGCGATAGGCGCTGTGAAGCTCGGCCAGCCCGTGCCGGAGTCGAATTTGTCTTGGGAGCGGAACACCGGATTGCCGCACCCGGCACAGGAGTAGACGCCCGGGGCATGATGATTCCAGTACGGGCCGGTGAAGGGGGCTTCCGTGGCTTCTTCGCGGAGCACCGCATATGCTTGTGGTGAGAGGATGGCCCGCCATTCTTCGGGGGTCTTCATGATGGGGAAGAGTTCCGTTGCCAGGGCTGCTCCTATGAGAAACACGGTGATCATCGTTTCTCTCTCGGTAAAAGACTAGACAGTGTTGGCAAAAATCGTCTATTTCCTTTCCATAAGTCTCGTCGAACCATAAGCAAGAGGAGTGGTGTCATGGGGGATGATGCGCAGTTTGCCTTGCAGGTTCAGGCGCTCAAGGAGGATATTCAGCGTCATGTGGCCCATACGCTCGGCGGCGATCCGGATCCTCCCCGAAAAGGGCGATACTTTTTGGGGCTGTGCTACAGCGTCCGCGACCGCCTGGTGACCAAGTGGTTGGAGACGCAGCGCTCTTTTTACGACCACATTTCCAAGCGGGTGTATTATGTGTCCTTGGCGTTTCTTCTGGGGCGGTTTTTGGTGGACTCCC
>DPEO01000152.1 GCA_003530935.1 Desulfomicrobiaceae bacterium
CTGGTCACGGCTACGGTGTGCAGGAGGATGTCGTCCCAGGTGGCCAGGGCGCCGGGGGTCTGCGCGCCTTTTGCCCGTTCGGCGCACAGGATGGTCTTGAGGTGCGGCAGCGTGACGGCAAGGATCAGGTCGTCGTCCGCCTGCCGGGCGTCGGTGCTGGCGTTCAGCGCCGCGTCTTCTTGAAAGTCCGGCCCCGAGCTTGCCACCACGAAGGCCACGTCCGCGATGGTCTGGCCTTCTGGGGAAATGAAGGTGCCTGATGTGGCGTTGGCGGCGCACACGTCGCCGGTGAGGTTCGGATCCCGCCGGTAGCGGATGGCGTTTCCCCAAGGGTCCTTGGGCGCGCCCAAAGGGGCCAGGGTGGCGGGAAGGATGCGGGAGTTGGCCTGCGCCACGCCGATGACGCCGTCCCGCACCGCCTGGAGCGTGGCGCGGGCCTCGCTCATCTTGCCGCGCAGGATGCCGCTTTTGAGGGTCGGCATCACCATGGCGGCGATAAGCCCCAATACCACCAGGACGATGGCCAGTTCCACCAAGGTGAATCCACGCCGTATCTTCATTGCGGCCCCACCACGTTACGCAGATATCCCATGACCTCATATCCTTGGACCGGGAGCACCACATCGTCTTTGGTGGGCGAGGAAAAGTCCATGCTCGCCGCAAGCGGCACGATGGTGGCGGTATTGAGTCCCGCAAGGCTGGGGTGGTCGGCCGCGCGGTTCTTCCCCAGGCTGACCACGGCAAAGGCGATGCTGGTGCGGTTTTCGCCTTCCGGCAGCAGGATGGCCCGGGAGGCGTTCCCATCGGGAAGCGTCAGGGTCTGGTCGCGGGCGGCGTCCGTGACCACGGCGAAGGACTCGTCAAGCGCAAGCCCGGCGGGGGTGAGCCCGCGGATCATGCGCAGCCCCCCGCCCCAGGGGTCCAGCCCGGTTGCGTTGCTGCAGCGCAGAAAATCGGCGTCGCTGGGGTAGTGCTCGTGGAGCAGGCTCGCCCGCAGCATACAGTCGCGTACTTCCAAGAGTTGGGCCCGCGCTTTGGCCAGGCGCCGGGTCTCGGCCAAGGTGTTCCACGAGAGCACGCCCACGGCAAGGAGCAGCCCGATGATCACGAGGGCGATGCTCACTTCCAGGAGGCTGAAGCCGGTGCAGGCCGTGGCGCGTATCTGCTTCATGGGGCGGTGGTTTCGCTGTGGGGACCGCGGGACACCCCGAGGTCCTGGAGGCGGCCGTTGGCAATGGAGTAGAACCAGCCGTGGAGAAAGAGGCGGCGGCCTCGGCTCCAGGCCCGGCGCACCAAGACGTTGTGCGCCAGCGCCTCGACCCCGTGGCGCACGTTGAGCTGGCCGATGTCGTCCACGTCTGCCTCAGGGTGCGCTTCCACCAGGCGGCGGACCGATTCGAGCCAATGGTCGAGCACGCCGGGGGTCGTCCCCCGCATCACCGCCTCGATGCCGCCGCAGCGCGAATGCCCGCAGACGATGATGTGCTCCACGCGCAAGACATCGATGGCATATTGGAGCACGCACATGAGGTTCATGTCCGTGTTGATGATCTGATTGGCGATATTGCGGTGCACGAAGACTTCCCCGGGCATGACCCCGGTGAGCTGATCCGCGGGCACGCGGCTGTCGGCGCAGCCGATCCACAAGAACTTGGGTTTGTGCTGGCGTTCCAGTTTGCGGAAGAATCCGGGATAGTCGCGCTCCATGCGTTCGGCCCAGGCGGCGTTGTTGCGAAGCAGTTGGGCGATGTCGGTCATGGGAACTCCGGCTTTCTTTGTGGTTTGTGGGGAGTATGGATGTCGCCTAGAGGTGCTCGGGACTTGGTGTCAAGGTCGGCTGTGCGCCCGTGGCGTCCTGGGGCTGGGCTGCTGTCGCCGGAGCGTGCTTGACAGGGGCGGTGCTGGCGGGTGAGCATTTTTGCATGGAGCGATCACAGGAAACAGCAGACGCCCGCCGGTATCCGCGCCTGGAATGCTTGGCGCCGGTGCGGGTGCGCTACGCGGGATGGCGGGTGCAGTTCGCCCGCATGGTGGATCATAGCGACGGCGGTTTTCGCGTGCTGTCGCGTTCCGCCTTCGAGGAAGGGGCGCAGGTGGAACTGGTGTTCGAGGGCTTTGTGCCCGAAGGCTCGGCCTTGAGCTTGTTTGAGACCTACGAGGGCGTGGTGCGCTGGACCCGCAAGGTGGAAGGCCCGGGACTCCCCCTGTTCGAGGCCGGCATAGAGTGGGTGCGTGGTCCCTCGTGACCGACGTGAGGCCGGCCACGAGGACGGGTTAGGTGAGGATGTCGCTGGACACGGCCCGGCAGCTGGCGGTGCCGGTCATGACCATGGCCTGTTTGAGTTCCGTGGTGAGGGCATCCAGGTAGGTCTCCACCCCGCTTTGCAGCCCGCCGATGGCGGCCACGGAGAAGGGGCGGCCGATGAGCACGGCGCGGGCGCCCAACGCGAGCATCTTGAGCACGTCGCCGCCGCTGCGCACGCCACCGTCCACGAGCACGGGGATTTGGTGCCCCACGGCGCGGGCCACGGCAGGGAGCACTTCCGCTGTGCCGGGAGTGCCGTCGAGCACCCGGCCGCCGTGGTTGGAGACCACGATGGCGTCCACCCCGGCGTCCACGGCCAGGCGCGCCTGATCCGGCGTCATGATGCCCTTGAGGATGAAGGGCACGGGAATGCGCTCCCGGATGCGCTGCAACTCTTTGGACGAGCGCGGTGACACGGGCCGGCCCATCTTCCGCAGGGTCACGAGCCCGGCGGCGTCGATGTCCATGCCCACCATGGGCACGCCGCAGGCGAGCACCCGTTCGAGTTTTTCGAAGAGTTCCTGATCTTCCCATGGTTTGATGAAGGGAATGCCCCGGCCCCCCGCTGCCGTAAGGGCGGAGCAGGCCGCATCCAGGATGAACGGCGGCACGCCGTCTCCGGTGCACCCCAAGGTGCCGCGGGCCGCGCAGCCGTGGATGATGGCGTCGATGTACTCCTGTTCGCTCCTGCCGCCGCCCATGTTGAAGGATACCCCGCCGATGGGCGCGGCCAGCACCGGCACGCTCAGGGTGTGTCCCAAAAACTCCACGCTGGTGTCGGGCTCGGTGGTGTCATGGATGAGGCGCATGGCCAGGCGTACGCGGGAAAGGGCCTCCACGTTGGCCATGAAGGCCGAGCCCGTGCCGAGACCGCCCATGCCCGGCACTTCGCCGGCGCAGGCCTTGCCATTGCATACCGGGCACACCCGGCAGTAGCCTTGCATGAGTTCTTTGGCTGTGGCGCGGATTTCTTTCATGCGGAATCCTCCTTGGAAGGAAGTTGGGTGAGGGCATGCGCCCAAAGAATGTGGTCTTCCATGGCCTTGGCCGCGGCTGCAGAGTCATGGGCCAGGAGCGCCCCCAGGATGCGGCGGTGCCCGGTTACCGAGGCTTCGTGCCGGGCGGCGGATTGGAGCGCCTCTTCCCGCGTTTCCGTGATGGCGCCGGTGGCGGCCAAGAGCTCGAGTACGAGAGGGTTCTCCGTGGCCTGCGCGATGGCGCGGTGTACGGCCAGGTCCTGCTCCCCCCAGCGACGGGAGTCGGTTTCTTCGGCCTGGGTGGCCACGGCCTTTTGGATGGCCTGAAGGTGCGCGGCGCTCGCCTTGCGGGCGGCCACCGCCGCGATCCCCGGCTCGATGATCAGACGCAGTTCGAAGAGACGGTCCAGGTGTGCGCGCGCGCCGGCGAGCGCCGCTTCCATGGCGCGGGCAAAGGCCTGGGGAGCGCTCACCACGAACGTGCCTGCGCCGCGTCGGCTCTCCACCACGCCTTGGGCGGCCAGATGCTTGACCGCCTCCCGGATGCTGCCTCGGGAGACACGAAATCTGTGTGCCAAGTCCCGCTCTGGCGGAAGCCGGTCGCCTGGGGTAAGACCCATCTCGTCGATGAGCCGAAGAAGGTGGTGAGAAAGTGGCGTTGTCATTGGTCCGACCAATTGCCGCGGCTGGGGGCTTCGGTCAAGAGGGACCTTGCCGCGTACGGAGGCAGCAATGGAGCAGCAGGAAATGGAGCGTTTGTGGGAGGCCTTTTTCGCCAAGTACAAGAAGACCGAGGGGGACCGCACCTCGTGGTCCGCGCCGTGGATGGTCTTTGCCGGCGGCCGCAAGGTGGAGATGATCATGACCCGTTGCCCGCGGGGCACGCGCTTTCGGTTTTTCGTGGACGGCAAGCAGGTGGAAGAGGTGCAGGGATTCGACGGCCTGGCGGCCAGACTTCCCGTCTGGGAGGCGCAGTTTCCGGGTGTTTTTGTCGCGGAAGACTTCTTTGCCCAGATGGCGGAGATGGTTTCGTAGCCGAGGTCCCCGCGCGCCTCGAGGCAAGGGCCCCGAGGCGCGCGGCGTGGCTTAGAGGGCGTAGAGCTCGGGGCCGGAGAGGATGCGCACCCCTGCGGCCTGGAGGGTCTCGATGGCCTGGTCCGTACGGTCGAAGCGGAAGATGAGTACCGCATTTTTGCCGCTCTGGGTGACAAAGGCGTACATGTACTCCACGTTGACCCCGCCTGCTCCCAGGATTTCCAGGATGTTATGGAGCCCGCCCGGCTGATCGGCCACTTCGACGGCCACCACGTTGGTGCGGCCCACGGTGAAGCCGCCGGCCTTGAGGATCTCCTTGGCCCTTTCCGAGTCGGTGACGATGAGACGCAGGATGCCGAAGTCCGAAGTGTCGGCCAGGGATAGGGCGCGGATGTTGATGCCCCCCTGGGCCAAGAGTTTGGTCACCTCAGCCAGGCGACCGGCGCGGTTTTCCAGAAATACGGAGATCTGTTCGACTTTCATGGTTCCTCCCAGGGAGAGCTTAGGCGCTGCGGAGATCCAGGATGCGTTTGGCCTTGCCTTCGGAGCGCTCGATGCTGCGCGGCTCCGACAGGGTCACTTTGGCGGTGACGCCGAGAAACTCTTTGATGTTTTTTTGTATCCTGGCCTCGATGCGCTGTAAATGCTTGATCTCGTCGGAGAAGAGCGTCTCGTCCACTTCCACCTTCACCTCCAGGGTGTCGAGGCTGCCTTCCCGGCGCAGGATGAGCTGATAATGCGGGGTGATGCCCTGGGTTTCCAGGAGGATGGCTTCGATCTGCTGCGGGAAGACATTGACCCCGCGGATGATGAGCATGTCGTCGGAGCGGCCCTGGATGCGTCCCATGCGGCGGTGGGTGCGGCCGCATTTGCACGGGATGGCGTTGATCTGGGTGATGTCCCGGGTGCGGTAGCGGATGAGGGGTTGCGCCTCTTTGGTGAGGGTGGTGATGACCAACTCGCCGGTTTCCCCTTTCGGCAGCACCTCGCCGGTTTTGGGGTCAATGATCTCCATGAGGAAATGGTCTTCCCAGAGGTGCAGCCCGTCCTGGGCCTCGCGGCATTCCATGGCCACGCCGGGGCCCATGATTTCCGACAGGCCGTAGATGTCCAGGGCCTTGATGCGCAGCTTGGATTCGATTTCCGCCCGCATCTTTTCGCTCCAGGGCTCCGCCCCGAAGATGCCGGTATGCAGTTTGAGGTCCGCCACGTCGATACCGGACTCCACAATGGTTTCGTAGAGGTACATGGCGTAGGACGGCGTACTGCACAGCACCGTGGCGCCGAAGTCGCGCAGCAGCATCACCTGACGCCGGGTGCCGCCGCCGGAAATGGGAATGATGGTGGCCCCCAGGCGTTCCACCCCGTAGTGCATGCCCAATCCGCCGGTGAAGAGGCCGTAGCCGTAGGCGTTGTGGACGATGTCCTGGCGGCTGCCTCCGGCGCACATGAAGGAGCGGGCCATGAGGTCCGCCCAGTTGTGCACGTCCCGGGCGGTATAGCCCACCACCGTGGCCTTGCCGGTGGTACCCGAGGAGGCATGCACCCGCACCACGTTGTCGCGGGGCACGGCAAAGAGGCCAAAGGGATAATTGTTGCGCAGATCCTGCTTCTCCGTAAAGGGCAGGTGCCGCACGTCGGCAAGGGTGCGGATGTGCTCGGGCCGCACCCCGAGTTCATCGAATTTTTTACGGTAGAAGGGGACATTGTAGTACACTTTGTCCACCAATTGGCGCAGGCGTCGAAGCTGGAGGGCTTCCAGTTCGTCGCGGGGCAAGGTCTCTTGCGATACATCGTAGAGCATGGGGTCCTCCTTGAAGGCAGTGGACGCGCCCTTCTGGGGCGCTTGAGGTATTGAGACGGGGTGCCCTGTCCTTGAACAATCGATTATTGTTCGTCAAGATCGGAAGAGAGTTGTGGAGGGAAAGAGTATAGGTCGCGGTGTTAGAACGCACATTAACACTTAGAGCTCAGAGAAGTCACTG
>DPEO01000157.1 GCA_003530935.1 Desulfomicrobiaceae bacterium
CGTGTCGGGCCTTCCCCTGATTGTGGTGGTGGACGACGTGGACTTTGCCTGCCGCCATTGGGACAACTTTCTGTGGGTGACCTTTACCCGTTCCGACCCGGCCACGGACACCTATGGCGTGGACGCCCAGATGCACTGCAAGCATTGGGGATGCCGGGCCATGGTCATCGACGCCCGGCTCAAAACCTACCATGCCCCGCCCTTGGAAATGGACCCGGAGGTGGAAAAACGCGTGGACGCCCTTGCGGCCCCCGGCGGTCCGCTGTATGGCCGCATCTAGAATCCGGACTGTCGTTCTCTACCCTGCAAGGAGGCCCCTTATGCAGACCAAGATCGTGGCCACCCTCGGTCCCGCGTCCCTGGAACCTGGTGTATTGCGTGCCATGGTGCACCATGGCGTGCGCATCTTTCGCCTCAATTTTTCCCACGCCGACGCCGCCCACTTCGGCCCGGTGATCCAGAAGATCCGCGCCGTGGAGGCGGAGACCGGGGTGCTGCTCACGGTCATGGGGGACTTGTGCGGTCCCAAGATCCGCATCGGCGAGGTGGCGGGCTCCCCCTTACAGATCCGCAAAGGCGCCTACGTGTGTTTGGGCGCGCCTGGCGAAAAGCCCCAGGAGACGGACATCTTCATCAGCCTGGAGGCGGTAGAGCTTCTCGAAGGTCTTGGCGAAGGCATGCCCGTGTCTTTGTCCGACGGTATGCTCCAATTTCGGGTGGTCAAGGTCTTGAAGCCGGACCGGCTCTTCCTCTTGGAGGCGCAAAACGGCGGGATGCTCACCTCCAACAAAGGCATCGCCTTTCCGGGTAAAAGCCTGCGTGTGGCCGCGCTCACGGACAAGGACCGCCGGGACCTGCACGAGGGCCTGGACATCGGCCTCGACGCCGTGGCCTTGTCCTTTGTGCAGAGCCGTGACGACATCGATGACATCAAGGCCGAAATCGCCCGGCATGGCACCTGGATCCCGGTGGTGGCCAAGGTGGAGCGCCGCAACGCCGTGGACGACATCGACGCCATCGTGGATGCCGCGGACGCCATCATGGTGGCCCGGGGTGATCTGGGGTTGGAATGCAGCCCGGCGGAGCTGCCCATCATTCAGAAAAAGCTCCTTCGCGCCTGCCGCCACGCCCAGAAACCGGCCATCGTCGCCACCCAGATGCTCCTTTC
Source organism: Desulfomicrobiaceae bacterium (assembly GCA_003530935.1). Taxonomy (GTDB): domain Bacteria; phylum Desulfobacterota; class Desulfovibrionia; order Desulfovibrionales; family Desulfomicrobiaceae; genus Thermodesulfomicrobium. Next base: position 1,169 of record DPEO01000157.1, read on the forward strand.
CATGGTGAAGAACCCCGTGCCCACCCGGGCCGAGGCCACGGACGTGGCCAACGCCATGCTCGACGGCGCGGACTGCGTCATGCTTTCGGAAGAGACCGCCATCGGCTCCTATCCGGTGGAGGCCGTGCGCTTCATCCAGGAGATCGCCCAGTACGCCGAGCCCTATTACCTGGAGCGCATCGGCGGCCCGTATCGGCCCAAGGAAGAGAAAAATCCGCCCAAGTTCATCGCCTATTCCGCCTGTCTCTTGGCGGACAACGCCGAAAGCGCCGCCATCGTCTGCCACTCCACCACCGGCGCCACGGCGCGGTACATCTCCAGCCGCCGGCCGCGGCAGCCCATCTACGGCATGACCACCGACGTCCGGGTGCTGCGCTGGCTCAACTTTTTCTGGGGAGTGACCCCGGTGATGAGCGACGCTTCCATTTCCAGCCACCAGAAGCGGGCGGAGCACTTCGTACAATCTTTTGCAGGATTTCGCCACGGCGAGAGCGTGGTCATCGCCAGCGGCCAGGCCACGCCCGGCATGCCGGCGGTGATGACCAACGAGATCAAGGTGTATTACAAGTAATACGTGAGGAGAAGGAGGAGATATGCGCGTCGGTGTATGGCCCATGATTTTGGCGGTGGCCACCGCTGGAGCCGCGGGTGCGAGCTTCATCATACCTGCCCCGTGGGGCAGTGTCGTGGTGTTGCTCTTGGCTCTGGCCCTGGTCGGGACGTTGGGATGGCAGGCGCGCGGTGGAGCGCGGACTGCCGCGCAGGCGTCGGGGGAGAGCGACCTCGCCGCCATGGCGCACGTGCTCGATGCCGCCAGCATCGGCCGCTTTCAGCAGGTCCTCGATTTCTCCGGGGCTGCCGCCAGACAGATCCAGCGTCCTGTCAACGCCCTTTTGGCCTTTGTGGTCGGATTCATCGGTTCGGTGGACGGACAAAACCGCATCCTCGGGGAAGTGCAGCAGTTCTTGAGAAACTTGAACGAGCGTCTGCCAGACCAGCTCTCCCGCACCGCGACCATGGCCAAGGACGTGCAGGGCGCGGCCACCCAATCCCTGCACGATGCCGAGACCATCTACCAGTCCATGGAGGACATGTCCGTGGCCACCACGGAAATCGCCACTTCCGTGTCCAAGACCGCCCAAAAGACCGCCGAAGCCCGGGAGCAGGCGGAAAACGCCGCGGCCTCCATCGCCAAGCTCAGCGAGAGCTCACGCAATATCGGCGACGTGAGCCAAGTGATTCGCGCCATCGCCGCCCAGACCAACCTGCTTGCCTTGAACGCCACCATCGAGGCCGCCCGTGCCGGCGAGGCGGGTCGCGGTTTTGCCGTGGTGGCCAACGAGGTCAAGGAGCTGGCCCGCCAGACCGCTGAGGCCACGGAAAAGATCACTGCCCTCATCGAAGGCATCCAGAACGATGTGGACGATGCCATCGCTCGGGTACAGGGCATCACCGGCTCCGTGGCCGAGGTCAACGACCTCGCCTCCACCATCGCCAGCGCCACGGAGGAGCAGACCGCCACCATGGCCGAGATCACCACCAACGTGCGCCGCACCAAGGAAGCCGCCACGGTGGTGAAAGAGCGTGCCGACGCCCTCATGGCCTCTACCGAAGACTTCGCCGCCATCGCATCGCAGGTCTCCATCGCCAGCGAGGCCACCAGCCGTATCGTCAAATCCAACGCCGTGGTCCTTTCCAAGGTGGGGGCGAGCCCGGGGCTGGCGAGCCGTCTCGAGGCGCATCTTTCCCCTGCGGCCCGCCTCAAGAGCGTTCTTTTTAAACACATCGGCTGGGGTAACGAGGTCATCAAGGCCATCGTGACCGGTGTCCCGCCCGAGGTGGAGATGGATCCCAAAAAATGCGTCTTGGGCAAGTTTCTGGAGACCTACCAGCCGGAGAAACCCGAGGCCCGGCGTATCCTCCAGCAGCTGCACCCCCTTCACGACAAGCTCCATGCCTCGGCTGGCCTGGTGCGGCAGGCCACGGCCGAAGGGCGATCCCCGGTCGAGATCATGCGCCTTTTCACCCAGGACATCTCGCCTATCCTCAGTCAGGTGCTCGAGCTGCTCTCGCAATGGATCACCGTGGAGGAAGGCGGGGCGATGCAAAGCGGCGAGTTCATGCCGTGGACCAAGGACTTAGAGCTCGGCATCCCTACCATCGATGAGCAGCACAAAAAGCTCGTGGCCATGATCAACAGCCTGCACCGGGCCGTGGAGAAGAACGACGCCGCCGGCGCCAAGCGGGTGCTCCAGGAACTCATCGAGTACACGGGCTATCACTTCGGCACGGAAGAGAAATTTTTCGACCAGCACGGCTACCCCGAAACCGACGCCCACAAGACCATTCACAAGAAGCTCGTGGACAAGGTTCTGGCCTTCAAGCGCAAGTTTGATGCCGGCGAGGAATTCCTCTCGCAGGAGTTACTCAACTTCCTCAAGGACTGGCTCGTGAACCACATCGGCTTCACGGACCGTAAGTATGCGCCGTTCTTGCAGGGCAAGGGAGTCCGATAGGGTTGTGCCAGACGTGCCGCCACGGAGCGTCGCGGTCTCGCCCATTTTGGTGCGCGTAGCCCGTGTCTTCGATCCGGTTACCATGCCAACGCCCCCATTCCGGGGGCGTTGGTCGTGGAGGGGAGCCTGAAGGCGGGCAGGGTTCAGCGTTGGCGGCCCCAGTCCAGGGGGGATTGCCAGGCGTGGCGCAGGGCGGAGAGCGCCGCCTGGGCAAGGAGGGTGCCGGCGTGGGTGAGGCGCAGCGTGGGCTCGGCGCACGTCTCGCCGATGCGGGCGGCGTCTGCGCCCACGAGGGCTTCGAAGGCGTGGGTGCGGTCTTGGGGCACACTCACCACCAGGCGGCTTGGGCTTTCGCTGTAGAGGATCTCTTCCGGGTGCTGGCAGCCGCGTGCCGGGATGGCGGAGGCGTCCACCACCGCGCCCAGCGCCCCGCCCAAGGCCATTTCCGCCACCGTGACCGCGATGCCGCCGTCGGAGACGTCGTGGCAAGCGGAGATGAGCCCTTCGCAGATGGCGGCATAGAGGCGCTGGTAGCGCTGCCGGGCCGAGAGGGCGTCCACGTGGGGGATGGCGCTGGAAATCCCCAGGGCCTGGGCGTATTCCGAGCCCCCGAGGTCGCCGTGGGTCATGCCCAGCACGTAGAGGGCCTCGCCGGACTTTTTGAAGTCCGCGGACACGGCCAAGGTCACGTCCGGCATGATGCCGAGCACGGTAAAGAGCACCGTGGGCGGGATGGAAATCTTGACGCCGCCGCCCAGGTAGTCGTTTTTCATGGAGTCCTTGCCGGAGATGCACGGCACCCCGAAGGCGTGGCAGAAGTGGGACAGGGCCCGGGCCGAGCGTACGAGCTGGGCGAGCTTGAAGGCGCCGTCGGGATTTTTGTCCGAGGCGATGGGGTCGCACCAGCAGAAGTTGTCCACCCCAACCAGTTGGTCGGGGTCCGCGCCCACGGCCACGGCGTTGCGGATGGCCTCGTCCATGGCGTTGGCGGTCATCCAATAGGTGTCGAGGTCGCTCAGCTTGGGGCAGATGCCGCAGGCGAGAACCGCCCCGCGCAGGCTGTCCAGCCGCGGCCGCAGCACTGCGGCGTCCGTGGGGCCGCCCGCTCCCATGAGGGGTTTGATGACGCTGCCGCCCTGCACCTCGTGGTCGTATTGGCGGATGACGTATTCCCGCGAGCAGATATTGAGGCGGCCGAGCATGGCGAGCAAAAAGTCGGTGCCGTCTTCCACCCGCGGCCGGGAGGTGGCGGCTGCGGCCGCAGGCGGGGTCCAGAGGGCGGAAAGCTCCATCTGCGGGGTGCCGCGGTGCAGGAAGTCCATGTCCAGGGCCGCCACCACGCGCTCTCCGTGGCGCACGAGAAAGAGGCCGGAGTCGGTGAACGCCCCCAGATCCGTGGCCTCCACGTCCATTTCCCGGGCCAGGTCCAAGAATGCGCCGAGCTTGTGCGGCGGCACGGCCACGGTCATGCGTTCCTGAGCCTCGGAGACGAGGATTTCCCACGGCGCAAGCCCCGGATACTTGAGGGGCGCGCGCGCCAGGTCCAGCTCGCAGCCGCCGGTGTCTTGGGCCATCTCGCCCACGGAGGACGAAAGGCCGCCGGCGCCGTTGTCGGTGATGGCGTTGTAGAGCCCCTGGTTCCGGGCACGCATGAGAAAATCGTACATCTTGCGCTGGGTGATGGGATCGCCGATCTGCACCGCCGTGGCCGGAGAGCCTTCGTGAAGCTCTTCCGAGGAGAAGGTGGCGCCGTGGATGCCGTCTTTGCCGATGCGGCCGCCCACCATGACGATGCGGTCGCCCACCTGGGCCTTTTTCTCGTGGCTGGGGCGGCCGGCCACGGTGGCCGGCATCTTGCCCACGGTGCCGCAAAAGACCAACGGCTTGCCGAGGAAGCGTTCGTGGAACGGC
>DPEO01000177.1 GCA_003530935.1 Desulfomicrobiaceae bacterium
GACACGGCTTGGGTGTAGCAAAATGTCCCAGCCGTGCATCCCTTTTTTGGTGAACGACAAGCCGCAGCGGCAGGCGGAACGGCAGAAGGCAGCGGCGCATCGGTGGTCGCCGGTTATCGGACGAAGATGGCCGTTTGCCGGGAGGAAGGTCGCGTTGGACGGAGAGGCTTTCGCGGTCGGGGGCGTCAGCTTTGGGGCTGGAGGCAGGCTTCCGGGAGGCAGCCCTGGTAGTACCAGCAATTGCGGCCGTTCTGTTTGGCCATGTAGAGGGCTTGGTCTGCAGCACACACCAAGTCCGAGGGGTGGCAGCCTGGGGTGGGGATGACGGAAGAGGCGCCCAGGCTGATGGTGACGTGGTCCGTGGTGGGAGATGCTGCGTGGTCGATGGCCAGATGTTCCACGGCCTGGCGCAGGGCCTCGGCCACGTGGCTGGTGCCTTCGTGGTCGGTGGCCGGCAGGATGGCGGCGAATTCTTCACCGCCGTAGCGGGCCACGAAGTCCGAAGGCCGCTTGAGCACCGCAGACAGGCAGCCGGCCACGCGCTTGAGGCAGCGGTCGCCGTGCAGATGCCCGTAGTGGTCGTTGAAGCGTTTGAAGTGGTCCACATCGATCATGATGAGCCCAAGCGGGCTTCCTTCCCGCAGCATGCGCTGCCATTCGGAACGCAAGGTGTCATCGAAGTGGCGGCGGTTGGGGATGCCGGTGAGGCCGTCGAGCAGGGAGAGGGCGTAGAGGATGCGGTTTTTTTCTTCCAGCTCGAAGCGCAGCCGTTCCAACTCCGTCACCTTGGCGTCCAGCCGGGCGCTCACGTCCTCCAATTGCTTGCGCTGCCGGTAGAGGTCTTCGAAGATGCGCACCTTGCTTTGGAGGATCACCGGGTCCACGGGCTTGGGCAGATAGTCCACGGCGCCGACGGCGTAGCCCTGGAAGACGTGGGCGCGTTCGGTGTGGTTGGCGGTGACGAAGATGATGGGGATGTGCCGGGTGCGGCGGCTGCTGCGCATGAGGGTTGCGGTCTCGAAGCCGTCCATCTCCGGCATCTGCACATCGAGGAGCACCAGCGCCACCTCGTGATCCAAGAGGAGCCTCAGGGCCTCTTGGCCGGAGTGGGCGCAAAGCAGGGTGCGGTGCGGGTCGTCTTCCAGCACTTGCCGCAGGGCGAAGAGGTTTTCCGGCCGGTCGTCCACGAGAAGGATGGTGACAGGGATCATGGGAGCACCAAGGTGTTGAGGGTGGATGCGATGCCGTCCAGGGAGAGGACTCGGTGCCCGGGGCAGAGGGCGATGGCCGCCTCGGGCATGACGCCCGCTTGGGCTGTGGCCGGGTCTTGCACCAGGGTGATGCCTCCGAGACGGTGGATGCGCAAAAGTCCCTGGGCGCCGTCGTCATTGGCGCCGGTGAGCAGCACCCCGGCCAGGCGGGGGCAGAAGGCGTCGGCGGCGGTGGTGAAGAGCACGTCGATGGAGGGCCGGGCAAAGCATACCCGCTCGTCCAGGCAGAGCGAGAGGTGCCCTTCGGGCTCCACCTGCAGGTGGTAGTCGGGTGGGGCCAGATATACGGTGCCTGGAGTGGGGATGATCTTGTCTTCAGCCTCCACCACGGGAAGGGGGCTGTGGTCGGTGAGGGCCCCCACCAGGGTGGGGCCTGCAGTGGGGGCGATATGCTGGACGATGAGGATGGGCGGGCCGAAGTCCGGGCGCAGCTGCGCCAGGATATGCCGGATGGCGGCGAGCCCTCCGGCCGAAGCCCCCAGGACGACGGCATAGACAGCGGTCATGGGGTCTCCTCCTGAGGGGGGCGCCGGCGCTTGCGGTAGATGCGTTCGCGCTCCACCACTGGTTCGAAGGACGGGGCGTGCTCGCTGAAGCGCAGGGTCTCCTTGGACCCCAGGCAGAGAAATCCGCCCGGGCACAAGCTCTCCACAAAGAGCCCGAGGACGCGGTTTTGGAGGTGGGCGTTGAAGTAGATGAGCACGTTGCGGCAGATGACGAGGTGCATTTCCCCGAAGACGCCGTCCGTGGCCAGGTTGTGTTCGGAGAAGACCATGCGATCGCGTAAGAAGGCGGCCATCTCGGCGTGGTTGTCGCGCACGGTGTAGTGCTCGGCGAAGGAGTCGCTTCCACCGCTCGCCTGGTAGTTGGCGGTGTATTTTTTGATGGCGGACAGGGGGTAGCGGCCTTCCTGGGCCAGGGCCACCAGGCGGGGGTTGAAATCGGTGACAAAGAGGGTGCTGCGCTCCAGGAGTTCGGCTTCATGGAGCAGGATGGCCATGGAATAGGCCTCTTGGCCGGCGGCGCAGCCGGCGTGCCAGATGCGGATGGACGGGTAGGTCTCGAGGATGGGCAGGACCTCGGCGCGCAGCGCCTGATAGAAGCTGGGGTCGCGGAACATCTCCGAGACATTGATGGACAGGTCCTGGAGCACGATGGGCAAGAGCTCGGGATTGTGGAGAAGTTCGTGCTGCAGGTGCGAGATGGAGGCAAAGCCCGAGAGCAGCAGGCGCTGCTCCACGCGCCGCTTGAGGTGGGCGAGGGAATAGTTGCGGAAGTCGTAGCCGTAGGCCTGGTAGATGGCCTCCAAGAGCAGGCGCAGTTCGATGACTTCGGGTTGGGGCAGGTGGGGGCCGTGGGTCATTGCGAGAGCCATACCTTGAGGAGGGAGAGGAGTTTTTCCGTATCCACGGGCTTGGCCAGGTAATCACTGGCCCCGGCCTCGATGCACTTGGCGCGGTCGCCTTTCATGGCCTTGGCCGTCAGGGCGATGATAGGAAGGTTTTGGAAGCGCTTTTGCGCCCGGATGGCGGCCATGGCTTCAAACCCGTTCATTACCGGCATCATGATGTCCATGAGCACCAGGTCCACCTCGTGGGCGTGTTCCTCCAGGCGCTGCACCCCTTCCTGGCCGTCCCGAGCCACGAGCACGGTGAGCCCTTTGTCCTCCAGGATGCTGGAAAGGGCGAAGACGTTGCGCATGTCGTCGTCCACCAAGAGTACGGTCTTGCCGGCAAACACAGGATCCGCATCGCCCTCTGGGGCGGCGGTGAGCGCTGGGGGCGTGCGGTGGAGATAGAGGGCGGTTTCTTCCAGTAGGCGCTCGGGGGAGCGCACCCCTTTGACGATGATGCTCTCGGCGTGCCGGGCGAGCAGGGCCTCTTCGTCCGCGGAGAGGTCCCGGCCGGTGTAGACGATGATGGGGGTGTGGGAGAGGCTCTCGTCGGCGCGGATGCGGCGCAAGAGATCGAAGCCGCTGGCGTCCGGCAG
>DPEO01000071.1 GCA_003530935.1 Desulfomicrobiaceae bacterium
CGAGGGAATTAAGACATGCTCATTCGTCCACCTCCAGTAATCCGGCCTCCCAGCTCTGAATGCATGACCCGATTCGAGGGGATTAAGACGGCGCTTCCCAAAATGAGCATAATGTTCCCGTCTCTAATACATGGCCCGACTGCCGGATTCGAGCCGCATGGCGTCCAACGACCGGGTGCCGGTGAAAGGAGGCCTTGAGTGCCAAAATTTTCATCTCAACCAAAAAAAACCGATCCCCATCCCGTTAAGGAGTCTTGGGATCACCCCGCAACAACCCTCAACCAGGAGGAACTCCGATGAACGACATCTTAAAAACCATCATCACCGTTGTCCTCCTGCTGGCCATCGAACTTATCAACGACAACGAATAACACGGATGGAGCAAACGGCCCCGCGACCACAACTCTCCGGAGTACCCCGCAAAAAAACAGGGAGGCCGCCATGTTCTATCCCGTTCTCATGCCCAAACCACCACCATTCTGGATGCATCACCCGATTCGATGAGATTAAGAATCGAGGTGGCAGGAAACAAACTCCGGCTCAAGGACTCGATTCCATTCGACTTTTCGTCTACAGATCGATATAAGGATGATTGTATGAAATATTCGATTTGCGTTTTGGCCTTGTTTGTCATGGCATCCTCTGCATTCGCTTGGAATGACGAGTATGAAATCAATACCGACCCATTTGCCCCACGCATAGGTAGCAGTGTTGGGATTGAGATGCGCAGGCGATATGATTATGATCCAGCGAATAAATATAGAGGAGAAATTGATAGTTACGGCTCTGTGCGAATGAGAAATTTGAATGGAGATATACTTCGCGGCCACATTGACAACGATGGTTATGGAAGACTTTATGATTTGAATGGAAATAGTTACCGGGTCAAACCTCGTTGAGGCATCTTGCCGATTTCCACCAACAATGAAGCACGGTGATCGGGGTGTCGCTTGCAGTTTTTCTGGGAGGAGCGGCGCTCCGATCACCGCGTGCCTCCGCATCACCTCTCCACCGAAAGTTCTTTCGGGCGCTCAGTTCGCTCTGACTGCATGACCCGATTCGAGGGGACTGCAGGCCCAAGCTGTTTCACAGGAAACAATCAGAACCAAGGAGCCGTGCGGCTGGGGGGAATGCTGCATGGCTGCGCATTGCGGTTGGCCTAGATCGCCGCATGCACACCGCCAGCCACGGCCCGGCAAGTGCATTGAAATCACTGCGGCCGTGCGCTATGGAGGCACAGGCATGGCGCAGCGTCCACAACGCGGCCTGCGCCCGATCCTCCACCACCAACCCTACCCCCTTCCATGACGGCCAACGCAACCATCCACCAATGGCTTCGCAGTGAGGATTTTCTGGATCTTTTACGCCAGGCCCTCGATGGGGACGATCTCGACCATCTCCATGACCTCTGGATCTTTCTCCAGGAGCGACTGGCCAACGATCTCCACTTCCATCACTTGGTGGCGATCCAAAACATCGATGCCATCAGTGCCAAGATAGACTACCTCCAGAAAAAATTCTTCCAAGAACAAAAACGGGACCTGCTCTACCAACGGGTGCGGCAATCCTTGAAGCAATTTCCCGAGGCAGGCTATCATCTGCGCGGGAGTTATGCCGCCTACGGAGATCCTCAAGGCCAGCCACTGCCAGCGTACAAGGAACTCCGAGAACACAACTTCCAGTCCCAATTGCTCCCAAACAAAGATATCCGCAGCTCCAAAGACATTCTCGAAGTGGCGCTCCACTTTTTCTGTCAGACAAAAGCATTTTTGGGATATGCACCGAGCATCCATCTGCGGGAGTTTTGCGCCTTCCTGCGCCAGCACTATGACACAAGCATCTACGACCGCAACGAGATCTCCTTGGAGGAGGGCTCGGGCCCCGAGGAAGACAGCTCCAGTGTTTTGCAGCGCTTGGGAGAGGCCACCGACTACGAAGCCACGATCACGCGCAGCCGCCTCGAGGCCATTGTCATGGCCGCGGTCCAAAGTTTGGAACCCAAGGCCGCCTTGGTCTTGTGCTATCTGGAGCACTGCGGCTGGCGCATGGAAGACGCCGCCCGGGCATTGGGATATGCAGCCGCATGCGGCATCTCGGCCATCAAGAAGCGCGCCTATCTCACCTTGCGGCAGGTGCTCGAACCCCATGCCGGGCTTGGCGAGGCGGACTTGGACCCCAACCTCTTCGAGGCCTTTCGTGAGCGCCTCTGGGACGTTTTGTGCCAGCAGGTGGACTGCCGCCAACCATAGGAGGCCGCTATGTCTCTGCTCCGCGCCGCGTGGCGCTTGATGCTCACCGAACGCACCCTGCCGCCCACAGGAACGCCGTGGCCGTGGCCGCGCAAGGCCCTGAGCGTCCATTGGCCAGAGATCGTCCCCGGCGAGCGCCCCCAACCCGCAGCCGGCCAGATCTGGAGCCTTGCCCAGCGCTTGGGGGGCTGGCTGCATCCGGGCCGCTACATCCACCCGCCCCTTGTGCTGGTGCTGGAGGTGCTCCCCGGGGCGCACCTGTGGGGGGCGCAGCTCTTCGACACCCCGGAGTTGGCCGGACCAGGAGACGTGCCCCTCGCCCCAGGGCAGGGTCTGGCCGAGGCCTGGAATACCGCCATTCTCCCCGTCCAGACGCTGGAGCAGCACCTGGGAGACGTCTCTCCAGGGCACCTGCACGCCGTGCGCGAGGCCGCCCAAGGAGAGTATTGCGTGCCTGAAGACTCGGGGATCGCCGCCTTCCGGCTCCTGGAAGCAGACGTGGCCCAGTTCATGGTCCTGCGCAGCCGCGACCTGGACGCCAGCGCCGCCGAGTCCACCCGCCGCCGGGTACTGCGCTTTCACCCAGGCATCGCACAGCCTGAAGACCTCGACCCCTGGCGCGCCCTGGCCACCGCCACGCTGCCCCCGGAACTGACCGCCGTGGCCGCGGCCGACACCCCGGAGCACATCCCCTACACCCGCGTCCTTTTGGGCCAGGCGCAGGAAATGCCGTGCCACGGTTTCTTAGCCACCCAATACCAGCGCCGACTCGATGGCGACACCATCCGCATCACCGGCGTCCTGGATCCTGCAGCGCGCAAGGGCACGCTCTACGCCTGGTGGCAGCACAAGTTCCACATGCGAGAAGGGGTCTGCCGTCTGGACCCCCACACCGGGATGTTCCGCGCCGATTTTCCCGGCCACGGGACCGAATCCTTCCTCATGGGCCGACCGCTGCTCCTGCTCGTGGACGACTCCGCATCCCATGCCCGGTAATCTGGATTCCCTGGACTTCGACCTCGCCGACGGGGTGGCATCTTTTGCCATCCCGCCTCATCCTGGCATCTGGGGCAGACACGCCCAGGGGCCAACCCTCGATCGCATCCTCGCCGCCGCGCCCCCGGCGTTTTCCCGGCTGCTTGTGGCCTGCCACCTCCTCTGGCCCCAGCACCGCCCCGCGTGGGCGCGCCCCCACATCGCCGCCCTGGCGCGCGACCTGTGGGACGTGCCCTTGGACGTCCTGGAGCACGCCCCCTGGCGGCTGGCCCTGGTGCCCACCGCTGGACCAGAAGGGGCGGTGGTGGCCCATGTGCTGGTAGGCTTTGGCCCGTTGCCCGAGGCAAAGACCGCCGCCCTGTGGTCTGATAGCGCCGCCCGCCACGCCGCCGCCACCGTGACCCAGGTGGTGGCGCAGCGCCGCGGCCGCACCCCATGCCTCCTGCCCCTGGCACCCCACGAACGGCTGGTGGGGGCGTCGTTGGCCCTGCCGTGCGCCTTGGCCGCCCTGGCCGCCCTCGACGACCTCGCCCTTCCCGAAGACGTCATCGCCACCGGCGGCCTCGACCCCCAAGGCCATGTCCTGCCCGTGGCCGAGGTCGCCACCAAGACCCAATGCCCTGGACGCCTTTTCCTCTACCCCCAAGGCTGCGCCGCGCCGCCATGCTCCCACGCCGTGGCCGTGACCACCCTGGACGAGGCCTGGGCCATTCTGCGCTGGGCCCGCAGCCCTGAGGCCGCCGCCAAACTCCTCGTGATCCGGCGTCTGCTGGAAAACGCCCCCTCCCAGCCGGAATCCGGCGCTCTGGCCGCAGAGCTCGCCACGCTCCCCGGGGTCCTTGCCCCCTGGGTGCGGCACCAGCGCCACGAGATCACCCGCGCCCTCTGCCGCGCTCCAGACCTGCACCGGCTGGTGGACGCCCTCCCCAAGCTTCCGGAAAATCTTCAAGAAGCCCTTCTCGCGTGCATGAACGCCACCGTGGCCGACCATCAACCCCAGGCCGCCTGGAAGCTCGCCATGCTCCAAATGGAACGGGCCAACCACCGCGGCGATGTCACGGCTTTTTCCACCTGGAAGACCATCGCCCGGCAGCACGAGTCTGCCGTACCCTACCAGGAAGACGGCCCACAAAGCATTGTGCTCCACGCCGTCATCAAGGCCATCGGCGAGCGCCACAACCGCTACGACTTTCCGCTCGCGCTGCCCCTCAGCGCCCACGAACGCGAAGCCCTGGAAGAGCTGGAGGCCACCTGGGAGCGCCGCCGCCGGCGCTTCGGGCCACGTCCCTGCATCATCCTCGGCCAATACTACGGCACCCTGGGGCAGCACTACGGCTTTCTCGGCCCTGCATACCTCCCACAGTGCATCGCCCTGCTGCGCAAGGCCGAGGAGGCCTTCTGCGCCCCCCGCACCGGCAGGTGGGACGACATCGAGCGCGACCGGCTCTACGCCATCATGGCCTGGACGAGCGCCGGCGAGCACGCGCAAGCCGCCGCGGAGCTGAACGCCCTGATCCGGCGCCGCGGCACAATCGCGGCCCTCAATGCCTACGAACTCCACGCCCTGCTGCGGGTGTCCGGCGACGCCCGCCTGCCCCTTGAGCCTGGCGTCACCACCGCCATCCGCAAGCGCGTGGACCAGGACGGCGAGGCGCGCCACCCCTGGCAGCTCGTGGCCATGAATCTGGCCCGGCATCTGGCGCACGAAGATCCCCAGGCCGCCCGAGCACTTGCGGAAAAAAGCGCCCGATGGTGCGCCCGCATGGGCCCCACGGTGCAGGTCATGGCGCTGCTCCCCTTGGCATTGCTCCAAAGCCTCGGGGTTTGCGTCCCTGAAGAACCGGTGGCGCAGGCCTTGGCTCCGGTGCGCAGCGAGCTGCTGCACCCGCCGCATTTCGCGCCGCTTTTGGACCGTCACGCCCCAGCGGTCCTGGACCTGGTCGCCCGCCAGCCAGCCCGATTTTTCCCCTACACCTATCACTGAGGAGCCCGCCCATGGCGCAACTCTTCATCACCGTGGGGACCGCACCCGCCGTGGTTCTTGAGGCCGTCGGTCTCATGCTCCAGCACCAGCGCCTCGATGCGGTCCACGTCATCGCCAGCGCCTCCAAGCGCATCGAAACAACCATGCTGCACCAATTCTTCCAGGCTCAAAAGATGGATTACTCCATCACCCGAGTGGCAGACTTCTCGGACTTGGGCACTCCCAACGATCACGAGCGGTTCGAAGAAGTGCTCCTGCGCTGGCTCCTGCACCGCATGCACCCGCTTCCCCGGACAGAACGATGGGTATGCCTTGCCGGCGGCTTCAAGACCATGTCCGCAGCCATGCAGCAGGCCGCCGAACTCTTTGGAGCGCAGGAAGTCTTCCACGTCCTGGCCACTCCCATGTTCGGCGCCGAGGCAGGCCGAAAGCGCGAGCCCAGTACCGCCGAGGAGGTGGAAGAGGCCTTGCGCCGACATGGCGTGCATTGGATCTGCCTCGGTGGCCAGACGGGATGGCCCCAGGTGCAGCGGCTGCGAAGCGCGGACTACCCACTGGTGTTGGAAAAAGGTGACGCCGTCGGCGAATTCAAGGCGTACCCGACCCCTGGTTCGTCTCTCCGAGAATACGTCGCTGCAATGCGCCGGCGGAGCATCCACGTGAGCCACCACTTCGAGCGCCTTGCACGCCTGCCGTTTCCGATACTGGCCAGTTGGTCGCCCCAGGAGCTCCAATGGCTCGAAGAGCCCCTTGATGGAGAAAATGACCGCACGTGGGTGCGATCCCTCCCCAAGATCGACCTCCACTGCCATCTGGGAGGATTCGCCACCCACGGCACGGACCTCGAGGCAGTGCGCCAGGCCGCCTGCTTCCCAGAAAAACTGCCCACCCAACCCGTCCCGGAGTTTCCGCCCGGCTGGCCGGTACCCCCGGAACCCATCACCCTCGCCGAGTACACCCGCCTGGGGGACGCCACCGGCACCCGATTACTGCGCGACCCCGGTTGTCTTCAACGGCACTGCCAACTGCTCTACGAGACCCTGGCTGAAGACGGCATCGTCTATGCCGAGGTGCGCTGCTCTCCCGCCAACTACGCCACCGACGAGCGCAGCCCCTGGGAGGTACTCACCGACATCCGCAATATCTTCCAGGCATGCATGCAGGATGATCGGTGTCACGTAAACCTCATCCTCATCGCCACCCGCAGGCAAAGCGGGAATTTCCGCACCCACATGGCCCGGCACATCAGCCTGGCGGTGACCGCCGCCGAAAGATGGCAGGAAGGTTGCCGGGTGGTGGGTGTGGATCTGGCGGGCTACGAAGACCGCGAAACCCGTCCCCATCTCTTCCGCGAGGAGTTCACCGCCGTGCACCGCTGTGGCCTGGCCCTTACGGTACACGCCGGGGAGAACGACGACGCGGAAGCCATCTGGCGGGCAGTGTTCGATCTCAATGCCCGGCGCCTGGGGCATGGTCTGCGGCTCATGAGCGACGACGACACGCTGCTCAACTCCGTCGTGAGCCGCCGTATCGCGGTGGAACTCTGCCCTTACGCCAACTACCAGATCCGCCACCCGGCGCCCAACCTCGTGCCCCAACAGGAATGCTTTGCATGCCTGGACGTCCCTGCCACCGACCGTATGACCTACCCCCTTCGCGAGTATTTACGCAAAGGCGTGGCGGTGACCATCAACACCGACAACATTGGCATCAGCCAGGCGAACCTCACCGACAACTGGATCTTCACCGCCAGACTCTGCCCCGGCATCACCCGCATGGAACTGCTTGCGACCCTGCGCCACAGCCTGGAGGCGGCATTCATCGGTCACAACGAACGCCAAGGGCTACTCGAAAAAATCAGCCACCACCTCAATCCCCAGTGGAGCACCCCATGACCGAAAGCGTCCTGTGCACCCCGACCGCGGCTCTCCCCCAAGACTGGCTGCCCCAAGCCGGGGCCATTGCCATGGATATGGACGCCTGGCTGCATCATTTGGCCCCCATCCCGCCCCATTGGGTGCCTCGGACCGAGGCCGAGAATGATCCTTCCTGGAAGCAATGGATCCCCTACGCTATCCTCCAAAATTCCGCTGGTCGCATCGCCGCCTATCCTCGCCACGGCAGCGAATCCCGACTCCACGGCCTCTGGTCCATTGGCGTGGGCGGACACGTGAACCCGCAGGATGCGCGCCGTCCCTTTTGCTGGAAAACCACCCTCATCGCCGGACTCTTGCGGGAAATCCAGGAAGAATTCCCGGCTGCTGGCCACGGCGACAGCCGCTTTTGCGGACTCGTGCACGAAAGCCGCACCGCCGTGGGGGCGGTGCACATCGGTGCGGTCTTCCTCCACCACGTGGACATCCGCGGCGCAGCCCCAGCAGCCGAACTCGCAGGACTCCAATGGCTGCCGCCCCAAGAACTCCGCAGCCTGCCCCTGGAGCTCTGGTCCGCCCTTGCCCTTGACCTTCTGCCTTGAGGACGCCGTATGCCCACACTCATGGTTTCCACCTGCGGCACCAGCCTGCTGATGAACACCAATCCCGAGGCGCGCCAACGTATTCACGCCCACGCCAATGTCCCTAGCGCCGATGCATTGGATCCAGAGACGCGCGCAGCGCTCCGCGCCTGTGTCGCAACCGCGCAAAAACGCCTGGAGGAGGCAAGCGTCACGGAAATGTGCCGCCTCAGCGCCGAGCTCAATGCCATCGTCCGCTTCTTCCATGGGGATCTCAAGGCGCAAAGGGACATCCAGCATCTGCTCTTGGCCACCGACACCTTCCTTGGTGAGGAAGCCGCCACGGCCATCGCCGCGGCGCTCCAGCGCCATGGCCACAGCGCCCGCGTGCAGCGCATCACGGACCTGCGCACGAGCGACCTGGCGGAGTTCCGATTGGCCATGAGCGAAATCGTCCGTCTCTGCGCGCACGAGATCCAATCCTACCGCCAGCGAGGCTACCGCGTCGTGTTCAATCTCACCGGAGGCTTCAAGAGTGTCCAAGGCTTCATGCAGGCCCTGGGAATGATCTACGCCGATGAGAGCATCTATATCTTCGAGAACACCTCCGAGCTGCTACGGTTGCCCAAACTTCCCCTCGCCGAGCCCGACGTCCTTACCATTGTCCGCGAACACCAACGGATATTCCGCCGCCTGGAGGCCGGCCTTCCGGTGCGCAGCGAAGACGCACGTCAGGTCCCGGAAACGCTGCTCATGGAACTGAACGGCATGGTGACCTTCTCCATCTGGGGCGAACTCATCTGGAACGAAGGGCGAAAGCGACTTTTCCAGGAGCGCATCTGGGAATCTGTGGATCCCAAGATCCAATTCGGACCAGATTTTCTCTCCTCCACCGACAAATGCAGCGCCGCGGAGAAGGCGCATATCAACGAACGCATCTTGGATCTGACCCGATTGCATTGCGGCCCTGGCATCAACCTCAACCGGCTCGATGTCAAAAAGCTCCGCCAACCAGAAAAAGGCTCCACCCACGAATGCGATGCCTGGGCCGATAAAGGAGCCAAACGTATCTTCTTCCACTATGAAGAAGAAAGTATCGTGCTTGATCGTCTCGGTCTTGGCCTCCACTAGAGATCATAGCCATTGTCTCCAACCGGAAAGAGTTGATCGAAATCCTCTTCTATAAAGTCAACACACAAAAAATAGTTTCGTCCGTCTCTTGCCTGAAATGCATAGGAAACGGTACGGCATATGGACCGAGTTGCATAGGACACATAACGGCTGGATATATACCATTCTTTATGTAATCTTCTTGGAACAGCGATATAGTCTTTGATTCCATGATCGGTGCCTGGGGGAGCTTTTTGGAAAAGCATACTCCCGTTTCCATGATCGCGATTCTGACACACGGTGGTGCTTATCTGGATACCACGGACGTCGGTCACGAAAATACAGTCCACATCGTTGGAAAGCCGGACGATCTCTTCGAGCACCACTCCGAACTCGGAGGGATCGCGTTGCCGAAGCACGTGCACCATTTCCTGCACCCGCTGCAGCATTTCTCGGGAACGACGTTTGGCGGTCACGATACAACGCCTGCGGTACTTCTCGAACTCCGTTGCCATGGCGTGGGCAGTCTGGGCCGCGGCAACAGCCGATGCCGCCGACGCCTCCGCTGGCCGGCCGAAAAAATACCCCTGAAAGAGGTCGAAGCCCGCATGGGCCAAAGCCAATGCCTCCGCAGCGTTTTCCACTCCCTCCGCAAGCCCCAGAGCGCCTTGGCGACGACACAGGTCCGCCAACGAATGAAGCAGCAGGCGGCGGGCAGAAGACTGATGGGCACCTTGCACCAACCCGCGGTCGATCTTGATGATATCCGGGGCCACCTGGGCCAGACGGTCCAGGTTGGAGTGGGCGGCGCCGAAGTCGTCCAAGGCGATAAGGAATCCCTGTTGCCGATATTGCTTGGCAAAATCGTACAGCAGTTGGGCATCTGCCACTTGCTTCTCAGCAATTTCGATGACCACAGAGGAGGGGTGAATGCCGACCTCCTCGGCCATGCGGCGAATCCATTGGGAGCCCACCACAGTCGCAGTAAGAGCCGTAGGGTCCACATTGAGGAAGAGCATGGCCGACCCCAGGGACGAGGCGACAAAGGTCCGCAGCGCGGTTTCGCGGCACAGGCGGTCCAGTTCCAGGGCCAAGCCTTGCTGCCGAGCGGCCTCGAAAAGCGCCAAAGGGGGGATAGCCCCATGCTCGCCAACCCCCCGAGCCAGGGCCTCATAGCCGATGACCTGCCTGCGCCGGAGACTGACGATGGGCTGAAAATGCACCACTACCCGCCGGGCTGCCACAAGAGCGCGCACATCCACCATGGCTACACCCCTGAAACCAAGCGGCCGAGGTCCAGGTCTGCGCCCAGGATCCCCACCACCTTGCCCTGGGCGTCAACAATGGGCGTCGACACGGTGAGGCAGTAGTTTTCCGTGGCGGCAGACCGGTAAAAGTCGGAAATGTAGGTCTGCCCGCTTTGACTGGGGACGCGGAACCACGGCCGGTGGGACCAATCCTTGCCAAGGCCCGTATCTCCATAGGCCGCAGTGACGGTCCCCACATTGCGCACCACTTGGCGCCCCTGCAGATCGGTGACGTAGAGCAACTCAAACAGGCCAAGCTCAAGGGCGCGCCTCAAGGCCCCCTCCACCTGCGGGGGATGCATGGAGCGCACCGCCGGGTCCCGGGCCAGTTCCTCCACCGCCTGCCGACCCCGCTCATGGAGACCAAAGCGGATCCGCCCCACAGCCAGCAACTGGGCGTCTGCCTGCTCGCGCAGCTGCCGGGCCAAGCGCGCCAATGCCACGGCCTCTTCTTTTTGCCCGAGCGCACCGGCGTGCAGAGCCCGCAACTCTTCCTGCACGGATTCCACCGATTGGACCACTTCCCGCGCCTCATCGCAGATCTCCAAGGCACGGCTTCCGCCTTCTTCCACGCACGGCCGCGCCCCCTGAACATCCTCCAGGCACGCGGCCATGGCGCTGCGCACCTGCTGGGCCAAGCGCTCCACTTGGGCCACGGCAGTCACCATGGATGCCACGTGATTTTCAATTTCGTCATTTTGCCGTTCCACCCGGCTGGTCGACTCCATTGTCTGGCGCGCCAGGGAGCGCACCTCCGCCGCGATCACCGCAAAACCCCGCCCCGCATCACCGGCATGGGCCGCCTCGATGGTCGCGTTGAGAGCGAGCATATTGGTGGTGCGGGCGATGTTTTGGATGGTACTAGCAATAGCATGAATACCCTGGGTGCGCTCCTCCACTTCCCGGGTGCGGACCAGAAGCTCCGCCAGAGCGCCTTCGAGCGCCTTGAGCCGCTCCTCCGCAGTCCGCACCCGATCCGTCAACGAGGCCATGATGCCCGCCGCCTGCTGCGCCACATGCGATTGACGCTGCGCATGCAGATCCACGCCCTCGGCGCGCTCGGCCACGGCGCTCACATGCCCTTCCACCACGGCCAGCCGCTCCACGAAATCCTCCATGCCCCCCCGTACCCGGCCCCCCACTGCATCGAGCGGCGACGCCGCCGACTGTACCTCCATGGCGGCCTGCACGACGGCCATCAAACTGTGGTCCTGATCTCCGCCTCCACTGCAGGATTCTGCCTGCTGAGGTTTTCTCCAAAAATAGAAAAAATGCATATTTGCCTCCTGTTCCGAAAAGAGGCCAAAGCACATTGTATGCCACGGCCCGGCAGGGGACGGACGACCGTTGTGCGCGCCCCCACGCCCCCGCCGGGGATTCGAATCTTGCGTCTTCGGCTTGTTTGCCCTTTGTGCGCCCTTGTGGTAGCTGCGCGCTTTCTTGATTTTCAGAGTGGAGGACACCTGTGAGCGATCTCAAAGCCATGTACCGCACCATCCTCGGGGATCCCTTTCCCGAGACCTTGCAGCTGACCCTGGGGGAGGAAACCCTCTCCCTGCGCAAACGCCTCTGGAGCATCGACGGCGAGCGCCGGGGGCTGCGCTACGGTGAGAACCCGGATCAACCCGCGGCCCTGTACGCCGTGGAGGACGGTGGCCTCAACGCCGCAGGAGTGCCGCTCACCACACGCGTGCCCGGCCTGCTCTCCGCCATGACCGAGGCGGAGCTGCTGCAGTCGGGCAAGCACCCGGGCAAGATCAACCTCACGGACGTGGACAACGGCATCAACATCCTCCAATACCTCCACGCCAAGCCGGCGGCGGTCATCCTCAAGCACACCAACCCCTGCGGGGCGGCCTGGTCCGACGAAGGGTTGCGTACCGCCCTCACCCGGGCCTACGCCGCGGACCGCATCGCCGCCTTCGGCGGAGCGGTGGTGGTCAACCGGCCGCTCACCGAAGACTGCGCCCAGTTTCTGGTCGCGAGCTACTTCGAGATCGTCGCGGCCCCGGAGTACACTCCTGCGGCCCTGGAGGTCCTCGCCACCAAGAAGAACCTGCGCGTACTGCGCCTGCCGGGCCTTGCGCACCTGGAGGAGCTCCTCACCGCCCCGTTTTTGGACATCAAAAGCCTCACGGACGGCGGGCTCATCATCCAGACCTCCTTCCAAAACCGCATCCGCAGCACCGAGGACTTTCTTCCTGCCGAGGCCACCCAGGACGGAGTCACGGTCATGGCGCGCCGTCCCACGCCCAAGGAGGCCGAAGACCTGCTCTTTGCCTGGGCCGTGGAAGCCGGGGTGACGTCCAACTCCGTCATCTTCGCCCGTGACGGCGCCACCGTGGCCATCGGCACCGGCGAGCAGGACCGGGTGGGGTGTGTGGATCTCACCATCTACAAGGCCTTCACCAAGTACGCCGACGGCCTGGCCCGAGAAGAGACCGGACGCTCCATCTACGACTTGCGGCGGGCGGCCAAGACCGACGCGGGGCTGGCCCGCGCCCTGGAGGACATCGAGGCCCGCACCCGCGCCGCCCGCGGCGGGCTGCCGGGCTCCGTGCTCGTCTCCGACGGCTTCTTCCCCTTCCGCGACGGCGTGGATCTGGCCATCGAGCACGGGGTGACCGCCATCGCCCAGCCCGGCGGCTCCCTGCGGGACGCCGAGGTCATCGCCGCGGTCAACGAAGCCACGCCGCAAGTGGCCATGGTCTTCACCGGCCAGCGCTCCTTCAAGCACTAGGCGGGAGCATGAAGCATCTGCCTGCCGTGCAGCCGGGCTGCATCGTGGAGTTCCTCCAAGACAACCAGCCCGTCATCGCCTGGGTGCTGGAGGCCGTCTCCGGCAAGACCCGCGTCTTCACCATCGCCCAGCGGGAGGCCAAGCTGCCGGTCTCCCGCATCCTGCCGTGGACCGGCCCGGTGCAGGCCGCC
Source organism: Desulfomicrobiaceae bacterium (assembly GCA_003530935.1). GTDB lineage: Bacteria > Desulfobacterota > Desulfovibrionia > Desulfovibrionales > Desulfomicrobiaceae > Thermodesulfomicrobium. The sequence continues at coordinate 13,033 of DPEO01000071.1, forward strand.
GGCGCGTCGCGAAGCGAGATGCTCGAAGCCCTGCGCACCCATCACAGCCGCCGGGACAATCTGGCGGAATCCATCGACACCCTGGAGATCTGGGAGCTCGCCCAAGGGGAGCTTGCCCAGGCGGACATCCTCTGGCTCGGCGGTCTCGTCTTCACGGATCCCACCCCCGACCACCTGGCCGCCCTAGGCCGCAAGCTCCTGCAGACCAAGACCCATTTCCGCTTCAACCCGCCGCAGTTCGAAATCTTTCCCGAAGACGTGGTCCTGCGCCGCCAAGAAGAGCTGCGCCGCGCCGAAGAGCGCCGCCGCCTGGTGGGCTTTGGACAGGATTTCCTGCGCGCCCTCTGGGACCGCGTCCAAGGCAAGGCCACGCCCCTGCCGCAAGCAGACGCGGAACAGGAGGCCAAGCTGCGCGAGCTGCTCATGGCCCGGCTCACCGCCCCCGACGACCGGGACAGCGAAGCCATGTGGAAGACCATGGCCCAGGGCCTACCCGAAGACCCATGGCTGGCGCTCCTCTTAGCCCAAGCCTGGGGAATCGTGCCGCGGCATTACAACGTGCATCTTGCCCGGGCAGAATATGACTGGGAGCCCACCTGGGCAGCCGCCTTTGCCGAAGAAGTGGAACGCCTGCGCGCCGCGCACGCCGAGGCGGACCTTCCCCAGGTCGCCACGCCCTTCATCACCGTGGACGCAGCCTCCACCCAGGATATCGACGACGGTTTTTGGGCCGAGGCCGAAGGCGACGGATGGCGCGTGCAGATGGTCCTGGCCTGCCCAGCCTTGGCTTGGGCCTGGCACGGCCCTTTGGACCTTGCGGTGCGCCACCGCTTCTCCTCCCTGTATCTGCCCGAAGGGGTGAGCCACATGCTCCCCGAAGCCCTGGGCACCGAAACGTTGAGCCTGCGGGCGGACGGCCCGCGGCCGGCGCTGGTGGTGGAATGCCGCGTGAACGCCGCCGGGGAGATCACCCAATGCTCCCCGCGCCTGGCCCGAGTCCGGATCGCGGCCAACACCACTTACGAGGCCGTGGAAAAGGCGCTGCACGACGGCAAGATCCCCATGCTCAAGGCAGCCCTCGCCGCGGCCCAGGCCTTACGCCAACGCCGCATCCAGGAAGGCGCGGTCATCACCGAGCAGCCGGACCCGTCCATTTCTTTGCACGGCGACCAGCCCGAGGTCCGCGTCCACACCCCGGCCAGCACGCCCAATGCCCAAGCCATTGTGTCGGAATTCATGATCCTCGCCAATACCGCCCTGGCAGCCTTGGCGGTGGAACAGAACCTCCCACTCTTTTTCCGCACCCAGAACATCGGCCTTCCCCCGGAGTGCGCCGGGGTATGGAGCGAGCCCCAGGACATCTACCACGTCCT
>DPEO01000061.1 GCA_003530935.1 Desulfomicrobiaceae bacterium
AAGTGGACCTTGAGCGGGCCGGTGGAGGCCAGTCCTGAACCATCATGAGAGCTGGCCCAGCTTGCCACATGCGGAGTGGATGCCGAAAGATTCCCATTCAAGAGATAGATGCCGTTGAAGTTGGTGGCATTGGCGATTCGGGTGATTTCCGAGGCCATGGCCTGGTACTCGGAGTCGATGATGAGGCGCTGGTCCGAGGTATAGGTGCCGGTGGCCGCCTGTTCGGCCAGTTCCTTCATACGGATGAGCTTTTCATCGATGACCTGAAGGGCGCCGTCGGCGGTCTGGATGAGGGAGATGGCGTCGTTGGCGTTGCGGATGCCCTGCTTGAGGGAGGCGATATCCGCGCGCATGAGTTCGCGGATGGCGAGGCCCGCCGCGTCGTCTGCGGCAGTGCCCACCCGCAGGCCTGAGGACAGGCGGCGCGTCGAGGTGGACAGGGCGCCATAGGACTGAGTCAAGTTTCTGGCGGCGTTCATCGCCATCAAATTGTGGTTGATGACCAAAGACATGGGAAAAACCTCCTTGTTGGTGTGGTGTGCCCCTCCTTTTGCAGAAAAGATGCCGAATATTTTTTTATCAACAAAAAAAAGTTTCTAGCGATAATTCCCTCCTCGGATCCCGCCCAAGCGGTCATTTTTTCCGCACCCCTAAAGTTCTCCTCTCCTCGACCGATAAGAGGGATAAAACTTCATCACGACACCGAAAACCAACGGAGGCCAATCATGAATTCCATTGCCGCCATCACCCTGCAGGACCCCACCCCACCGGCGGCCGATTGGACCTCGGACCGCCAGCCCCAGCGTGACCCCGACCTGGAACGGCAGCCCGGACCGCCGCCTCCACCGCCTTCTCCCGAGACCGTAAAGGAAGTGGCGGACGCCATGAGCGCCTATATGGCCTCCCTGGGCGTGGAGCTGCGCTTCCACGTGGACGACTCCACGGACCGTCTCCAGGTGGAAGTCCGGGATCCACAAACCGACAAACTCATCCGCAAGATCCCGCCGGACGACATCCTGCGTCTGGCCGCAGCCATCGAAGAGACTGTGGGCGTATTGGTGGACCGCTCCCTCTAAACCCGTCTCGCACCGTCTCCAAAAAACGATCTCCGGATAGAGTCGCCCCGTTCCGGCAGCGTCGCCGCACGCCCTGAACGCCGAGAGCGGGGCTTGCCTCCGGCGCGGGCTTTTGCCATGCTGGTGGGCCGGAGGAAGTATGGGCAAGTGGGTGGACCGTATTTGTGAAATCGTCACGTTCCTCTTCGACCCCCTGCATCATTTCTGGGAGAGCAAGGGCTTTCACCGGCGGGCGGCAGCCCTCCTCGTGCTCGTCTTTCTCGCGGCCCTGGCCGGTATCGAACTCGGCCGCCAAGGACTTTTGCCCGCGGCCCTCGCCCAGCATACCCCTGCCAACCATTTCCACGCCGTCAACCTCGCCTTCACCTTGGTGCTCATCCTCGAAGTGGTGAGTTTTCTCTTCACCCTGCCGTGTTCCTTTTCCAAATCCCTGGGCACCCAATTCGAGATCCTGGCCCTGATCCTTTTGCGCAACGCCTTCAAAGAGCTGAGCCTCCTCGGCGAGCCCATCACCGTGGAGGCCAATCTGACCCCAGTGCTCCACCTGGCGGTGTCCGGATTCGGGGCGCTCGTCCTCTTCGCCCTGCTCGGGGTCTTTCGCCGCATCCAGCCCAAACACAAAAAAGACACCCTGTCGGCCACGGCCCTGTACCGCTTCGTGGCCATCAAAAAGGCCATCGCCCTGGTGTTGCTGACGGTCTTCGTAGGCTTCGGCCTGACCAACGTGGCCATCACCCTGGCGGGACTGCCCCACGTGGAGTTTTTCCCCTTTTTCTACACTCTGCTCGTCTTCACCGACATCCTCGTCGTGTTGGTGGCGCAATATTTCTGGCCATCGTTCCACGCAGTGTTTCGCAACTCCGGCTACGCACTGGCCACGGTGTTCATCCGCCTGGCCCTGGCCGCACCGCCCATCTACGACGTGGCCTTGGCCATCCTGGCCATTCTCTTCGCCATTGCCTTGAATTTGGCGTGGAACCGCATGTTCACCGGCTTCCCCGCCCGACGACCCGAAACCACTCCGGAGCGCTCAGCATGATTTCCCGCGAAAAAGCCCTTCTCCTTCTTGACGAAGCCAACACCCCGGCGCATCTGCGCGCCCATGCCCTGGAGACCGAGGCCGTTCTGACGGCCTTGGCGCGGCGCCTTGACCACGATCCCGAGCTCTGGGGTCGAGTGGGGCTGCTGCACGACCTCGACTACCCCGCCACCCAGGACACCCCGGAGCTCCACGGCGTCATCGCCGCCAACTCCTTAGGGGGGATGCTTCCTGAAGCAGGTCTCGCCGCCATCCGCGCCCACAACGAAGCCACCGGCTTTGCCCCGACCACTCCCCTGGATTTCGCCCTGCGCTGCGGAGAGACGGTCACCGGCCTCATCCATGCCGCGGCCCTGGTGCGGCCGGAACGCACCCAAGGGCTCAAGGCGTCGAGCCTGCGAAAAAAAATGAAGGACAAACGCTTCGCCGCCGCAGTGTGCCGCGAAACCATCGCCGAGTGCAGCCACCTGAACCTGGCCCTTGACGAGTTTCTGACACTCGCCATCGCCGCCATCCACGACATCGCCGGCGAGGTGGGACTCACCTAGCCCATGGCGCTCACGGTTTTTCTCTCCAATCGCCTGGAATACCTAGCAACACTCCTCGCGGACCACCTCAAGGACAGCCTGTCTCCCCTCACCCAGGAGATCGTGGTGGTCCAATCCCGGGGCATGGAGCGCTACCTGGCCATGACCTTGGCCCGGGAGCACGGCATCTGCGCCGGGGTGCGCTTCCCTTTTCCCGCAGCCTTGCTGCACGATCTCGCCCGCCGACTGCGCCTTCCCGGCGCGCGGCGCCCGCTTTCCGCCTCCCGGCTGCTATGGCGCTTGATGGCGGCACTGGAATACGAAGGCGCCCTCTTGGGTGAGAGGGCGGCAGTCTCCTCCCCTTGCCAGCGCATGGGACAGGCCGTGGCTTTGGCGTCGGTCTTCGAGCGCTACCAGCTCTTTCGTCCCCACTGGCTCGCCAAGTGGCAGCAGGGCGTGCCGTGCGGCGAGATCGGCCCGGAAAACCGGGATTCAGAAGACTGGCAGCGGCGGCTTTGGCAGCGCGTGGTACGCGGCGAGGAAGAAAGTCACCGCGCCGCCCTCACCCTGGCCATGATCGAGGCTCTGCGCTCCCGCCCGGACCCGAAGGGCCTGCCTCACCGCGTGGCGGTTTTTGGCATCTCCAGTGCGCCGCCGCACTTCGTGGATCTCTTGGCAGCCCTCGGCGCCCACATCCCGGTCCACGTGTACGTACTCGGCCCGTCTGCGCACACCTGGGGACGGCGGCAGAGCCACGAGGAAGGGAGCGCGGCCCAGATGCTGGCCCTCCTGGGATCGTCCCTCCGAGACGCCCTGGACCGCTGGGAAGAATGCGCCGTAGTGGCTCCGCTCCTTGCCCAGCCCGCCGAGGATACCCTTTTGGGCTGTCTGCACGCCGATCTCCTCCACCTGCCCGCAACCCCGACAATCCGGGATTTCTCCAAAAACCGCGCCAATATCGAAGTGCACCTCTGCGCCACCCCCCGCCGGGAAGTGGAGGTCCTGCGGGAGCGTCTTCTGCATCTTCTCGAGACCGACCCCACGTTGGAGCCGCATCACATCCTTGCCATCACGGCGGACATGGATGCCTACGCCCCCCTCATCCACGCGGTCTTCGGCAGCAGCGCTCCCGAAGTCCCGTATGCTGTAGCGGACCATGGCCTGATCCATGAAGAAATCCGCTTCTTCCTGGATCTTCTGCGCATCGCTGCCGGTCGTCTGGAGCGCAGCCGCGTGCAAGAACTCTTCTTCGCCCCGCCCACGCGGGGCCTTCTCGGACTTTCCGAAGACGCCTGCCTGCGCCTGCAGACCTGGTTCGCCCAGGCGGGCATTGCCTGGGGGATCGACGCGGCCTTCCGCCAAAAACACGGCGCGCCGCCCAGCGCCATCGGCACCTGGCGCGCCGGGCTTACGCGCCTGGCTCTCGGGGCCATCACCGGCGATCACCACGGCACCATCCAAGGAGTCGCTCCCCTTGCCCTTGGCCCAAGCGAGGACCGAGAGCTTTTCGCCGCCTGCGCCCTGTGGCTGGAGCATCTCGAGCACCTTTGCCAATGGGTCCAAGACCCTGCCCCGGACTGGGAGCGGATCCTTCCCTGGATGCTCGAAACCTTTTGGCCCGCTCAAGGGAGCGGCGCGCCGGAAGAACTTCGCCGGGGCGTCGCGGAAACGCTGAACGCATGGAAAGACGCCGGCCGTCCTGCGGCCTGTGGTCGCTCCATGGCCCAGGCCCTGGAGCGCGCCCTGAATTCCGAAACCCAGGAGGGCGAATTTCTCGCCCGCGGCATCACCTTCTGCGCTCCGCGCCCCATGCGCGCCGTACCCTTCCGCGTGGTGGCGTTCTTAGGGCTGGCTGCGGGCAACTTTCCGCGCACCCAAACACCCCCGTGTCTCGACCTGACTGCCGCGCATCCCCGGCCAGGAGACCGCACCCCCACCGACGACGACCGTGGTCTCTTCCTGGACGCGCTGCTCTCCGCCCGCGACCGCCTCCTGCTTTTCGCCCCCAGCGCAGGGCCCTCGGCCCTCGGCCCGTCACCGGTGCTCGCCAGTCTCCTGGAGCACCTCGACAGCCGCGCCACTGTGGATGGCGCACCCCCTTCCTCGGCCCTGGTCACCACGCACCCGTTCTTCGCCTTCCATCCCCGCGCCCTGGACACCTCGTTTCCCTGGCCCACCACTACCCGCAGCCGCCTCCAGGAGGCGCACGCCTTTCTCCGCCCCCAACGGCCCCGGCCGCCATTCTTCCGGCACCCGCTTCCCCGGCCCCAGATGCCGGCGGAACTGGAGCTTGGCCGCCTAATCCGCGACCTCGCCCACCCCTGCCGCACGCTCCTCCACGCCCTGGGTATCCGTCCGCATTTCCGCGAAGAAGACATCCCGGACGACGAGCCCTGCCGCACGCCGGCGCACCGGACTCTCCACCGCCTCAAGGGCGCGCTCCTGGAGCTTGCCCAGCGCGGAGCCTCCTTCACCGAACTCGTCCGCACCGCCCAGGCCTGGCAGGTCGTCCCCGACACCCCAGGAGGCGAGGCCTTCGTCGTCCCCGCCATCGCCCAGGTGATGGACATGGCCCAGCACATCCGCGCTATCGCTCCGCACGGCATCCGCCCTCACCCCTTTTACGTGGAGATGGAAGAGACCACGCTTTGCGGGACCCTCCCCCTGGCCGCAGGAGGCATCGCGCTCTACCGGCCAGCCACCCTCAAAACCCAAGACCTCCTACGCCTCTACCTCACGCTGATCGTGGCCGGGACGACGCGCGCGGCCGATCGGGTCACCCTCATCACTGAAGACCACATCATCACCCAACCAGTCCTCGACCCGAAAGAGAGCAAAGACCGCCTGCGCGCGGCCATAGACCTTTGGCTCGAGGCCCACACCCGTCCTGTGGCCCTGCTTCCCAAGGCGTGTCTCGCGTACGCCCAAGCCTACTGCCCCAAGGGTCACGACAATGCCCATCAGAAGATGGTCAGCGCCTGGACAGACGGCCCCTTTCCCGAAAACCAGGACCCGTACCTGCGCATCTGCTTTCCCGACACTCCGCATTGGGACGAAGCCCACGACCTGGCGCAGCGACTGCTCGTCCCCATGCTCACCGAGGCCACGCCATGACGGATCTCTTCTCGCTGCCCCTTTCCGGCCGCGTGCTCGTGGAAGCCAGCGCCGGCACCGGCAAGACCTACTCATTGGAGATCCTCTTCATCCGCCTGGTGGCCCTGGAGGGCATCCCGGTGGAGCGTATCCTCACAGTCACCTTCACCGACGCCGCCACCCAGGAGCTCCGTTCCCGCCTCACCCAACGCCTGACCCATTGCCTGCGCCCCCCCGACACCTGTACCGACGATACCGTGATGCGCCACCTCAAAGAAGCCGAAGTCCGCGGCATCCCGGTGCGGGCCCGCTTGGCGGCGGCACGCCTGGCCATGGACCAGGCCCCCATCTGCACCATCCATGGTTTTTGCCAACGCCTCATCAACCGCTTCGGCCCCGGCGCCGGGCCAAGCGTGCTCACCGACGACGCCACCCCCATCATCCACCACGCGGCCATGGAATTGTGGCGCCAGGAGCTCTCCACGCTGCCCGGGCTTGCCGGCCAATACCTGCGCCAAACCCTACGCGTCGAGGACTTGGAAGCCCTCCTGAAGACCCCTGCCCTGGTCCAAGATCCCATCATCCGCCCTGCTCCTGCACCTGCGGATACCCATGAACTCTTCCGTACCCAGGACGCTTTCCAAGACGCACTCCAGACCGTGCAAGCGCATTGGGACGCCATCGAAAAGACCGTGGCCTGGTGCGAAACGCACCGTCAAACCGTGTTTCTGGGAAACCGCATCCGCCAAGCAACGCTTGCCAACGCCCTGGATGCTTGGCGACGATTCCTCGCCACGCCATGGAAAAAACCCACATCCCAGGACCAAGACGCCCTTTCCAAGCTCACGCCCGAACATTTGGGAAAGTGCCTCAAAGCCGGCGCAGACCCGAATTTCTCGCCCCTTGCCCGCCTCGCCGAGGCATGGAGCGCGGCGCAAGACTTCTATCACGCCGCGGACCTCTGGCGCACCCAAACCCTGGCCAGGGCTGCATCCACGGCCATGGCGCGCATCGACGCCGCCAGCGAGGAATTGGGGATGCACAGCTTCGACGCCCTCATCCGCCAGGCCGCCGCGTTGGTGGACGACCCAGAGATCTGCCGCCAGGCGCAGAAGGCGTGGCGTGTGGCCATCGTGGACGAATTTCAGGACACCGACGCCCTGCAAGAGCATATCCTCGCACGCCTCTTCGACCACGCGGGGCATTGCCGCATCACCGTCGGCGATCCCAAACAGGCCATCTACGCCTTCCGGGGCGCGGACATCCACGTGTATTTCGATGCCGCCGCCCGCTGCGAGCACCGAGCCACCCTCGACACCAACTACCGCGCCGCCCCTGCCCTGGTAGCGGCCGTCAACGCCATCTTCTCCCGCCATGCGAACGCCTTCGTGCTCCCGCAAATGGCGTTTTCCCCGGTGCAGCCCCGGCCTGCGCCGTGGCCCCGCATGGAGGACCCGGACTGCTCCGCGGCTTGCGTGCTTTGGCGCGTGCCGGCCCCGGACAAACCCCTTGCCCAAAACGCGGCCATCCCCCTGCTTGCCCAGGCCGTGGCTGCGGAGATCCACCGCTTGCTTGTCCGGGACGTGCGTCTGGACGGGGCCCCCATCCACCCCGGCCACATAGCGGTGCTGGTGGACACCCGCGCGCAGATGCTCCCCGTGGCCAGGGCCCTGGAAGCCGCCCGCATCCCCTGCATCCTGGAAGAAGACGCCTCGGTACTCGACAGCGCCGAGGCAGAAGGGGTGCTCGCCCTGCTCGACGCCATGCGCGAGCCCCGGCGCCGCGCCCGCGTGGCCACGGCCCTGGCCACGGACCTCTTGGGCTTTGACGCCACCGCCATCCGACAGCTCCACGACCACCCCGAAAAGTTGGAGATCTGGCAGGAACGTTTCGCCGACGCCATGGACGTGTGGCGCCGCCAAGGGGTGGTGGCAGCCCTGGAGATGCTGTTCACCCGCGCCAATACGCGAGCGCGCCTGCTGGAGTTCCCCCAGGGGTTGCGGGCGGTGACCAACCTCGACCACGTGCTGGAGCTCTTGCAATTCCACGAAAGCCGGGGAGCCACGCCCGCAGCGCTCTGCCGCTTCGTGGCCAGCCCCGGCACAGCACCCAACAGCGCCACCACACTGCGGCCCATCGGCGCTGAAGAGGCGGTGCGCATCCTTACGGTGCACAAGAGTAAGGGGCTGGAATTTCCAGTTGTTTTTTGCCCATACCTCTTCCGGCCGACCGAGGCGGGGTCCCCGCCGCTGTTCTACCACGACGATCGCGGCCTCATCATGGACTTGGCGGGCGGCGCCGAGGCCCAAACCCTGGCCCAGAAGGAAGCCCTGGCCGAGGGCGTGCGTCTGGCCTACGTGGCCCTCACCCGGGCCAGCCACCGCCTCTATTTCGCCTGGGGCCGCATCAATCGGGCCGACACATCGGGCCTGGCCTGGGTCCTGCACGGAAGCCGCAACACGGTACGCTGGAAAGACCTCGAGGACGCCGACGTGGACGCCGACCTCGCCCCCTTGGCAGAAGTCGTCTCGGTGCAGCCCCTGCCCAGCGCCCTTCCCCGACCTTGGGACCCGCCGCAGCCCGCCTGGGAGCTTCACATCGCCCCGTGGACGCGGAGCCTCGATTCGCCTCCGGCCATCCAGAGCTTTACCGGCCTGATGCGGGGGCTCGTCCCAACCCGACCGGGATGGGACGACGAGCCGCCCGAAGCGCCTGCGACGCCCCCGGAGGCTCCGCAAGAACCCTGGGATATTGCCCGGTTTCCCCGCGGCCCGGTGGCGGGCTCCTGTATTCACGCCATCTGGGAAGACGTGTCACAGGCCGCCACTACGGACACGCCGGTGGAAGAAGCCGTGCGCCGGGGCCTTGAGACATATGGCCTGGATTTGCGCTGGACCGAGACCTTGACCCAGATGGTGGACCATGTTCTCGACGCCGACCTGGGCGGCTTTTGCCTGCGCGAGCACCAAGGCTGGGTGGCGGAGATGGAATTTCTCCTGCCCACAGCGGGATTGAGCCACCAGGAGCTCGCGCTCCTGACCCAATCCTTGAGCGGCCGCGCGTCACGCTGCGTTCGCGACATGGGTCCGGGATGGATCACCGGCTTTGTGGACGCGGTGCTGGAAATCCGCGGCCGGTACTACGTGGTGGACTGGAAGACCCACCTTTTGGGAGAAACCCCCAGCGCCTATACCCCAGACGCCATGGCCAAGGTCATGAAGGAACACGGCTACGATCTGCAGGCCGCCTTGTATCTGGCCGCTCTCGACCGCCTGCTCGCCGCACGCATGCCCGGACGCGATCCCCTGGAACTTTTGGGAGGAGCCTTTTTCCTCTTCGTGCGCGGCGTCCATCCCCGCTATCCCGGACACGGCATCGTCCATATCCCCGCCCATCCCCCCACCATCCACGCCATGCGCAGTCGCCTATGCTCTCTGCCCCGAAACTGATCTCCCACCGTGCTCCGGAGCTTGGCTTCACCCCCCAAGACCTCCTGGCCGCCGGGGCGCTCTTCCACCTCGGCGCGCCCCTGGCCGTGGCCCTGGCCGCAGCCCTGCTCTCCCAAGGCGCCCGACGCGGACACACCTGCCTTGCCGAAGGAGAAATCACCGCCCGGATGGAGGCCATCGATGCCGAGCTCGCCCCCCAACTCACGGCCACGGGGATGCCGTGGATCAGCACCCAGGGCGACCCTGCCCCTCTGGCCCGAAGCTGCGGACGCCTCTATCTCTGGCGGCATTACCACCACGAGACCGAACTTGCGAAGCGCCTCCTCCACCTGGCCCAATGCCGACCCGAGGTGGATACTGCCTGGCTTGCCGCGGCCCTGCCTCGATTTTTTCCGAACCTCGGACCAGAGCCGGACTTCCAGGCCCTGGCGGCCCTGCAAGTGGTCACGCGCCAGCTCACCATCATCGCCGGCGGCCCGGGCACCGGCAAGACCACCACTCTGGCCCGGGCCCTGGGTCTCTATGCCGCCCACGCCGTCCACGCGAGGGGCATACGTCCCCGCATCCTTTTGGCCGCGCCCACGGGCAAGGCCGCGGCGCGCATGCGCGAGGCCCTCGCCAGCGCCCTGCCCGCACTTCCCCC
>DPEO01000001.1 GCA_003530935.1 Desulfomicrobiaceae bacterium
ATCGGGACAAACCGCGCGCAGTTGTTCCAAAAGCATGCGCATATAGGCATGCTCACTCTTCATGACCTGCAAGGGATTATTGATTTCATGGGCAAAACCGGCAGCCATGGTCCCCAACTGGGCCAAAAGCTCAGCTCGGGAAAGGGCCTCGCGCAAACTCTCCTGCTCGGTGCGATACTGGGCCAAAAGCCGCGTCACCGCACTACTCGTGCGCAAGGCGACCCCCACCACCAGCACCCCGCCAGCCACCAAAACCGCTGCCAAAAAAAGCCCGAGCCACCGCTCCACAAAAAGGCCCCACTCTTGCGGCGCGGCCACTTCCACCTGCCAGGGGAGCCCTGGGACTCCAACCCTGGCCATTTCCCATCCTTCTTGAGGGGCATCTCCCCGCTCCACGCGCCCCCCTGAGACCTGGAGGACCACATGCTCGCGCTTTTGTCGGGCAAGATCGAGCCAACGAGCCAGAGCGTTTGCCTCGAGATAGACCCATAGGAGGCCGTCTCCGCGACGAATCCCCACCACCACGCCAGCAACGGGTTGGGTTTGCAGGGGAGCGGCCACCAGGGACCCTTGCTGAGCGAACACGTCGCGAGCTGCGGCCAATGCCGCTTCCGGGGCCAATACCCCTCCCTGAAAACGCGCCTCTCCAGCATTATTCACCTGACCTACGGCCAAGATCCCCCACGCACGCATGCGCTCCACAGGAACGACCTGAGCAACCTCCAAGGTCTGACGTACCCATTGCTCCACGACGCGAGCCACTGTGGTCGCCCGCTGGCGCACCACTTCCTGATGGGCATGGTGGACGACTCCTACACCCCACACCAGGGCGCAGCCCAACGCTAAAAGCACCGGCACTAAAGGCGGACCAACGATAACCGCAATCAAACGCCCTTGGACCCCGCGGGCCCAAGCAAAGAGTTCAGGCAACGGGCGCATATTCTGCTGCTTGGATCACCGTATCCACGAGTCGAGCAAGCGGCACGGGCTTGAGAAGGTAGGCAAACGCCCCATAGGCCATGCCCCGCACCCCGAGTTCCTCACCACCATGTCCTGAAAGCAGGACCACCTGCACCCGAGGATAGTTTTCTTTGATATACCGTAACGTCTCAAGGCCATCCATGCCTGGCATGAGGATATCGAGGACCACCACATGAACGGGCTGCCGCTCTAGGGTCTTGAGGGCCTCTGCACCGCTGAGCGCACCCTGGGTCGCAAAGCCGCGGCGAGCCAGGCGCTTCACAAGAGCGTCCACAAAATCCTGCTCATCGTCCACCACGAGCACGGAAATTTCATTTTTCACCGAGGTGACGGTCATCGGCCTTACTCCCCCTGCGCACGGGCAGGCAAATGATGAATTCCGTTCCTTCACCCGGCTGGGAGACAAAGCGGATGGTGCCGCCCAACCGGGTGACAATAGAATAACTGATGGAAAGCCCAAGGCCAGTCCCTTCGCCCACCTGCTTGGTAGTAAAGAAAGGATCGAAGACGCGCGCCTGAACGTCCTTATCCATACCCGGCCCATCATCCCGAATACGCATGCAGACACAACCGCTTTGGGCGTCATAGGCAGCGCCAAGGGTAATAGTCCCGTTCTTGCCAATGGCGTCAATCGCATTGTCCACAATATTCAGAATCACTTGTTGGAGCTGAGATGGGTCAGTCTCTACCAACGGAAGATCTTCTTCTATATCCCATTTTAATTGAATATTACGGAAATGCATCTCATTTTCCAAAAAGACAACCGTCTCTCGCAAGAGATCTTTTATAGACACATCAAATCGTACCGGTTCCATGCGTCTTGCAAAGCCAAGCATTCGGTGGACAACACTTCCTGCCCGCTCAACATGTTGTTCTATCTTGATGACTGCGTCTCTGAGTTCTTGAAAATTGGGACTTGACTGGATGTCTTCCTCTTCCAAAAGATCACGAATCCACCCTGCTTGCTCACGGATCACCGCCAAAGGATTGTTGACTTCGTGGGCCACACCAGCGGCAAGCTTCCCTAAGGCAGCCATCTTGCTCGACTGCACCAGCTCCTCGTTGAGGCGCGCCTGCTCCCGCTCTTGGCGTTCCTGATGGACCACAATCATTCGACTTACCATCAAAATTCCAAGGAGCACACACAGCAGGCCACCAGCGCTGACGAGAATAGTCAACGTACGGGTACGTAACAGTGGTTCCAGCTCGCTGTGCTTATCCTCCTCGATCACTACAAGCCATTCTTTCTCCTGCAACCATATGCCAGCGATATAAACAGCATTACCATGCATTATTCCTTCATGAATCCGAACACCAGAAAACTTACTATCTATCAACGGACGGATCACTTGGATATCTTTTCCTGGAAATCTCGGATTTGTCTGAATCTCACCTTTCCTATTAATAATATATGCATCTCCTTTTTTTCCTATCTGAACAAGACGAACAAAAGAATCAAATATTTCAGAATTTATTGTTGCTCGCAAAATCCATTCCCGACCATTCTCCTGCTTGGAAACAGCAACAATAATATGTGGAAAACCACGAAATCCACTAAATACATCGCTAATATATAGCTTACGAACACGGACTATTTTAAACCATTCTTCATTTTTATAATTTATGGAACGAAGATTATAAGGCCCGCTGTACACCACGTGGTTCCCTTCGTCATCAATGAGTCCCAAATCAACTATAGTTTGAGTTCCTTGCTGCATGATGGAAAGCAGCCGATCCATGAACTCCTGAGAAGAAAGTTGGGCCAGGCTATGGCTTTGCGCAGCAACACGCAACTGGGCCACCTGATCGCGCAAAAACAAATCGATGGCATTGCGCTTATCCTCGGCAAAAATGGCGAGATTGTCACGCACCTTTGCGTGATAGGCAGACGCAAACATCCCATAAACCACCCACCCCAAAAGAAACAAGGGGACAAAAGAAAAAAGCAATACAGTGCCAACAATGGATTTTCGGAGCGAAAGGCTCGGGAGCATCTGGTCTCTCCTCCTTGGAATACGCGTCGGGATGTCGCAAAAATTGCACAGGATATGCCACAGCCCCATGAAGGCCCCAAGAAAACTCCAAAAGCAAAGGGGCACGGAATCGTTGCCTCCCGTGGGAAAGACACCCGGCGCATACTGCGTTGCCCAGGGGGCCGAGGGGTCTCGGCGATAGCACAAAGCCAATGGCTGTAAACAGCACAAAGCCAATGGCTTGACCCCAGCCGCCGGGCTTCGTAACCGGAGCGTGCATTCGGGAGTCCGGTGGAGCCGGGCTGAGAGGGTTCCCGTTCTGGAGCCGACCGACGAACCTGATCCGGGTCATGCCGGCGCAGGGATTGCCGCCCCCTTCCGAGTGCCTCCCCATTCCCACCACGCCTCGGAGGTTTCTATGTCTCGTCTCGTATGCGCATTGGTCTTGGTGCTTGGCGCGCTTCCCATCCGCGCCACGGCCGAGGAACTCACCGTCCTCGTCCACGACAGCTTCAGCATCAGCAAGGAGACAGTCGCCCGTTTCGAGGCGGAGCACAACTGCACCGTGCGCTTTCTCCAAGGCGGCGATGCCGGACTGACCCTCAACCAGGCCATCCTCACCAAGCACGCCCCGCTGGCCGACGTGCTCTTTGGGGTCGACAACACTTTTCTGAGCCGCGCCCTCAAAGAAGACCTTTTTGAACCCTACCGCTCCCCGGCCCTGGCCCGGGTGCGGCCGGAACTCGTGCTGGATCCTGAACACCGGGTGACTCCCATCGACTTCGGCGATGTCTGCCTCAACTATGACCGCGCCTGGTTCGCCGCCCAGGGCATGACGCCTCCCCAAGACATCATGGACCTCATGCGCCCCGAGTATGCGCGCCTGCTGGTGGTGGAAAATCCCGCCACTTCCTCTCCGGGGTTGGCGTTCCTGCTCACCACCATCGCCCGCTTCGGTGAAGACGAAGCCTTTGCCTTCTGGGAAAGACTCAAGACCGGCGGAGTGTTGGTGCGTCCGGGCTGGAAAGACGCCTATTGGGGAGACTTCACCGCCGCGTCCAAGGGGCAGCGTCCCATCGTGGTCAGCTACGCCACCAGCCCTGCAGCGGAAGTCTACTTCGGCAAAAACGCCACCGCAGAAGCGCCCACTGCCGCCGTGCTCACACCCGGAGCAGCCTTCCGGCAGGTGGAGTTCGCCGGCATCCTCAAAGGGACCAAGCACCCCGAGCTCGCCCGCCGGTGGATCGACTTCATGCTCTCCGACGCCTTTCAGGAAGACATCCCCCTGCAGATGTTCGTCTTCCCCGCAGTGCACGACGTCCGCCTCCCCGAGGTCTTCACGCGCCATGCCCGCATGGCCGAAAGCCCGGCGTGGATCACGCCGGAGCGCATCGCGGCGCACCGCGAAGCCTGGATTACCCGCTGGAACCGCATCATGACCCCGTGATGCGCCCACACCTGCCATGGGTGGCGCCCCCCGCCTGGGCGCCCCTCATCTTTCTCGCCCTCTTTTTTGCCCATCCGCTCACAGCAATCCTCTCGGTGAGTTTCGCCCAAGGAGGCTGGCAGGCAGCGGCCGTGGTGCTGCGCGACCCTGCCGTCCATCAGGTGCTCTCTTGGACCACCTTCCAGGCCCTTCTTTCCAGCGGCATAAGCGTCCTCCTCGCTCTGCCCGCGGCCTTTTTCCTCTCCCGGGTACAGTTTCCGGGACAAGGGCTTGCCTCCATGCTCCTCCTGCTCCCCTTCGTGCTCCCTACCGTGGTGGTGGCCACGGCCTTTGCCGTGCTCGCAGACCCCACCTCGTTTCTGGGCCGGCTCACGGCCCCGGTCTTCGGCGCCGCCGAGACCCCCGGCATGGCGGCCATACTCGGGGCTCACGTATTTTATAACCTGGGGCT
>DPEO01000063.1:0-13603 GCA_003530935.1 Desulfomicrobiaceae bacterium
TGACGAAGCGACCCTGTTTCGGAACCTCTTCCGGCAGGCAGGTACGGTGATGCTCCTCATCGACTTCGATACCGGCCATATCGTGGGCGCCAACCCTGCGGCGGTGCGCTTTTACGGCTACCCTGCCGAAGAGCTGCAGGGGATGCATATCTCCCGCATCAATATCCTTCCTCCGGAAATTATCCGTCAGCGCATGGAAGAGGCCCGTGCCCGGCAGCGCGGATACTTCGTCTTCCGCCACCGGCTCGCCAGCGGTGAGCTCCGCGACGTGGCGGTGTATTCGGGGCCCGTCGTGGTGCGGGCGAGGACATTCCTCTATTCCGTTGTCCATGACATCACCGAAGAGGTGCGTCTGCGCCGGGAGCGGGAAAGTCTGGCCAAGCGCCTGCGTTTGGCCATGGACGTGGGCCGGGTGGTGGCGTGGGAGCTGCACGAAGATGGACGGATGTACGTCACCTGGCCCAAGGATAGCGTGTATCCGTTGGCGCAGCGGGGCAATCCCTTGGGTTTGGAGGAAGTGGTCGAGTGGTTCGCGGCGCCGTCCCAGGCTGCTTTTGCAGCAGCGGTGCAGGACTGTCTGCTCTACGGCCACCCCTTGAATCTGGAGCTTCGCGACTGTGATGGGCGCTGGGTGCATGTGGCGGGTCTGCGTATGGAGGATGGCGATGGGATTCGGGCCGTGGGCGTCGCCCACGACATCACCGCCATCAAGACTCAGGCCGAGACTGAGCGCTTGCGCCGAAAAGAGGCGGAGTCCGCGGCCCGGGCCAAGGACGAGTTCTTGCGGTTCTTGAGTCATGAGCTGCGCACGCCCCTTTCCGGCCTGGTGGGGCTTTTACGCATGCTCTGCGACGGCGCGGGGGAAACGTGCGACGGCCGCCTCCTCCAGGCCCGCGAGCGGGCGGAGAGCATGCTGCGCCTGCTTTCCGACGCCCTGGACTTGTGCCGTTTGGATGTCGGCCAAATGCCTTTGGTGGACGAGGCTTTTTCGCCGCTGGTGTTGTTTGAATCCCAGGTGATGCTTTTTGGTCCGCAGGCTGAGGCCAAGGGGGTGGACTTGCGACTTGTCTGCGGCCTGCCTTCCTCGCGGCTGGTGGCGGCCCCCAAGGCGCGTCTGGAGCAGATCCTCTCCAACCTCCTTTCCAACGCGGTGAAATTCACCGATCACGGGGAGATTGTCCTGACCTGCGTGCTGCACGGTACGGAGGATGGCGAGGCGTTGGCTTTCACGGTACAGGACACCGGATGTGGCATCCCTCCGGAATTGCAAGCGCGGCTTTTTGAGCCGTATGCCCAAGGAATATTGGAGACGAAATTGGCGCGGGGCAGCGGCCTTGGCCTCTCCATTGTCCGGGCCTTGGTGCAGCGCATGGGGGGAACGATCACGGTGGAGAGCGAGGTGAATGGGGGAACGACTTTTCGTGTTGCGGTGCCGGTGCGGCCGGTGGCGCAGGTGGAGTCGGATCTCCAGGAAAGCCCCCAACCCCGCTTCGAGGAAACGTCCTGCGTGGGTTCTGATTCCTGGCACATCCTCGTTGCCGAAGACGATCCCGTCAACCAGATGGTGGCGCGGGCGCTTTTGGAGCGTTTGGGGCACCGCGTGGAGGTCGTCTCCAATGGGGCGGAGGCGGTTGCCGCCGTGACTCGCCAGCGCTTTCACGTGGCGCTGCTCGATGTTTCCATGCCGCAGCTGGACGGCCTTGAGGCGGCGCGGCGCATCCGTCAGATTCAGCCTTCCCTGCCGCTGGTGGCGGTGAGCGCATTTACCAGCGCCGATGATCAGCAGCGGTTTGCCGCGGTCATGGATTTTGTCCTTGCCAAACCGCTCAGCTGTGACGCCCTTGTCCAGGTGTTTGCTCAGGTGGCTTCCCGGCCCGTGGCGTGATGCCTGGCCCAAGCCTGGCCTAAGCGCTGGTCGATGCCGAGGATATGGTCACAGAGCCAGGTCTTGAGGTAGTGGAGCATTTCCGCGGCCAGACCTTCGGTGGCGAGAATGGCGTCGAGGTCGAAGAGTTCGATCTGGTTGATGAACGTCTGGTGCTCCAGGCGGTGCTCGTCCATCTCCGCGTAGTCCATGGCCTCCATGATCCGTTCTTCATCGGCGAAATGGTACTGGGCGTAGTCCGCCAGTTGGGCCACGATGTCCAAGAGCTGCTTGTGGGTAGGGCCTGCTTCGACGGTGGCCGCAAGGTCGTTCAGGATGGCGATGAGCTTTTGGTGCTGTTCGTCCACGCTGGGGATGCCGGTGGCGAAATGGGGCTCCCACTCTACGGGAAAGGACTGGAGCATACGTTCTCCTTGAGTGAATGGCGTCTGGAGTCCAAAGACACCACTTTTATGCGTCAGGAGCGGGGTTTTGGCAACCATCGGCGCGGGGGTTCTTTGGGGAGCACGCGCCGGGGCGGTCCAGCCGGACTGCCGCGTAGCGCATGATGGGCTTTTCGCCTGCGAGGGCGGCCTCGGCGGCTTCGGCAAGGGCGCCCATTTCATCTTCCCCGGGAAAGATCATGACCGGCGCGAGGAACGCCACCTGCCGGCGGATCCCTTCCACCACCGGGGCGCAGGCCGCAAGCCCGCCCGTGAGGACGATGGCGTCCACTCGTCCTTGGAGCACCACGGCCATGGCCCCGATTTCTTTGGCCACCTGGTAGGCCATGGCCTCCAGTACCTGGGCGGCCTGGGTATCCCCGGCTTCCATGCGGGAAGCCGCTTCCTGGGCGTTGTTGGTCCCAAGGTAGGCCGCAAGGCCGCCGCCGCCCACTATCTTGCGCCGGATGGTCTCTACGGGGAGTCCTTCGGCGCACCAGGCAAGCACCCCGGCCACGGGCAGGCCGCCGCTGCGCTCGGGGGAAAAGGGGCCGTCGCCGTCCAGGGCGTTATTCACGTCCACCACGCGGCCATGGCGGTGCGCGGCCACGGAGATGCCGCCGCCCAGATGCGCCACCACCAGACGCAGCGCATCTGGGGACTTGCCGAGCGTGGCTGCCGCGCGCCGGGCCACGGCCTTGTGGTTGAGCGCGTGGAAGATGCTGCGGCGCACGATGTCCGGGTGGCCGGAGAAACGCGCGATGGGGTCCAACTCATCCACCACCACCGGGTCGGCGGTGAGCACCGGCACCCCTTCCGGGGCCAGTCTTCGGGCGATGATGGCCCCGAGGTTGGAGGCATGGGCGCCGAAGCGGCAGGAGCGCAGGTCCTCCAGCATGGCGTCGTCCACGGCGAGGACACCGCTGGGAACCGGCGCCATGAGCCCGCCGCGGGCCATGAAGGCATCCACGCCTTCCAAGGCGACCCCTTGATCCATAAGCCATTGGCGCACCAGGGACTCTCGCCATGGGGTCTGATCCATGAGGGACGCAAAGGCGCGGAGCGTGGCGCTGTCGTGGCGCAGTGTCTCCAGGGCTGCTGGCGTGGTGCCCGCAAAGACGCCCAGTTTGGTGGACGTGGATCCAGGATTGATGACTACGATGCGCATGGGGTGTTTCCGGTGCTCAAAAGGATGCCCAAGGCCATGGAGTTGATCTTGGTCTCGTGGGAGTCGCCGCGGGAGTTGAGGAGCACGGGGGCCTTGGCCCCCAGGACCACGCCGGCGGAGGCGGCGCGGGAAAAGTACATGAGGCTCTTATAGAGGATGTTGCCTGCGGCAAGGTTTGGGGCAAGCAGGATGTCCGCGCGGCCGGCCAGGGGATCGCTGGGGAGCTTTTTGGCCGCGGACCTGGGATCCACGGCCACGTCCAGGGCATAGGGGCCGCCTACCCGACAGCCGGGAAGCTCGCCGGCGGCGTTCATGGCCACCAGGCTCGCGGCGTCCTGGGTGCAGCGCATCTTGGGATGCACCTTTTCCGACTCGCACAGTACCCCGACAATGGGATCATCCATGCCCAGGGTCTGGGCCACGGTGAGGGCGTTGGAGAGGATGGCCGCCTTGGTGGCAAGATCCGGTTCGATGATCATGGCGGCGTCGGTGAGCAGATACAGGCGGTTGGTGCCCGGGATGTCCATGACCACGGTGTGGCTGACGGTGCGCGGGGTGCGCAGGCCGCTTTTTTTGTCGAGGACGGCACGCAGCAGCACCGCGGAATCCACAAAGCCCTTGAGTACGATGTCCGCCGTGCCCTCGGCCACCAGGCGTACGGCCGCCTCGGCGCAGTGCAGTTCGTCTTCGGCGTGGAGGATGGGGATATGCTCCAGGGAAAGGCCGATATCCTCTGCCTGGCGGCGGATGATGGGGGCGTTGCCCACCAAGACAAAGCGGGCGAGGCTCAGGGCGCACGCCCCGGCCACGGCGCGCAACACTTCGGTATCGTGTGCGCCCGCCACGGCGATGGTGCGGGTGGGACGGCGTTGGGCTTCTTCGCGAATCTCCGCAAGGGATGTGAACATACGGGCCTCCGTGGCGCACCCCCTTAGGCCACGCACCTCGAAGAGGCAAGCAGCGCCACTTGTCAGTCAGGGGGTGAAACAGTACCGGCCGAATGTTCGTGGCGTCGACCTCTGTGGAAACCCTATTGGCGTATGGAGCGCATACATGACCCTTGCCACTTGGCTGCCTTTTGTGGCCGCGAGTATCGTCTTTAGCTTGAGTCCTGGATCCGGTGCCATCTCCACGCTGGGCGTGAGCCTTGCCCAAGGCGGGCGGGCGGCGCTCTGGAATATTGTTGGCCTGGAGCTTGGCCTGGGGGTGCATATCGTGGTGGTGGGCGCAGGGCTGGGGATGCTGGTTGCTGCTTCGGCCACGGCCTTTGGCGTGCTCAAATGGGTGGGCGCGGCCTACCTGGTGTGGCTCGGTATCCAGAAATGGCGGGAGACGCCGGCGGCGTTGGGAGGTGTGGACGCGGCGCCTCGCGCTGGGGCGATGGTGCGCCGGGCCGTGCTCATCAACCTCACCAACCCCAAGAGCATGGTCTTTTTGGCGGCGTTTTTTCCGCAGTTTCTCCACTACGAGCAGCCGCTTCTGCCCCAGTATCTCCTGCTCGGGGGAACCATCTTGGCCGTGGATGCCCTGGTCATGGCCGGGTACGCCTTGGCCGCGGCCCGGGTGCGCTGCATATTGGCGCAGCCGCGGGCCATGGTACGGGCCAATCGGGTGCTGGGGGCGCTCTTTATGAGCGCAGGTGCGGCGCTTGCTTCCGCCCGGGCCGCCTAGCGGCTCGGGTGCCGGGGCCCAGAACGGGCGTTGTTTTTGGGAAAAGGCGGCCGGGGCCGAGGCCGGGCTTTGCGAAAGAGGGCGCGGCCTTCTTGGGAGCGGTGGGCCAGGACTTTTTCGGCGTCGGTAAAGGGCAGGGACACGAAGGCGCAGGTGTCGAGGATTTCGATGTCTCCCACCCGGCGCGGCTCCACACCACAGGCGTCGCTCAGGTAGGCCACCAGGCGTCGGGGCGTCAGTCCGTCCCGGCGGCCTTGGCTGACCACCAATCGGGTCTTGCCGGTGCGATCAGGCCCCAGTTCTTGAAGTTCCCGGTAGCGGCCGGGGTCGAGCTCGGTGCCAAAGGCGTGCTGGAGCACGGCGGCCAGCGCGGTTTCTGGATCGCTTTGCGCAAGGATCCGGGCGGCCATGAGCCGCATCTGCGGGTCGATGTCCTGATCCATGGCGCTGCGCACCTCGGATTCGATGCGGCTGCGCTTGGCTTCCAATACCTCGGCGACCTTGGGGAGCTTGCCCTTGCGGATGGAGGTGCGGGCAAGCTTTTGGATCCACTGCAGCCGTCGGTATTCGGAGGGCGTGACAAAGGTGATGGCGATGCCGCTTTTACCGGCGCGGCCGGTGCGCCCCACACGGTGCACGTAGGCTTCGGGATCCCCGGGCAGGTCGAAGTTGATGACGTGGGTCAGATCCTGCACGTCGATGCCGCGGGCGGCCACGTCTGTGGCCACGAGGATGCGCGCATGGCGCTTTTTGAAGGCGTCGAGGATTTTTTCCCGCTGCGCTTGGCCGAGATCTCCATGTAGGGCGCGGGCGTCGTAGCCCCGCTCTTCCAGGCGGGTGGCGATGGCGTCGGCGTCCACTTTGGTGCGGCAAAAGACCAGACCGTAGAAGTCTTCCTCCATGTCGATGATGCGGCACAGGGCCTCGAATTTGTCCGCTGCAGCCACTTCAAAGGCGATTTGATCCGTGGCGCTGGCCGTAAGACTGGTGCTTTCTGCGCGCAAGGTCACGAATTCGTTCATGGTGCGCCGGGCCACGGCCAGGATTTCCCGCGGCATGGTGGCGGAAAAGAGCAGGGTACGCTTGGCCGGGGTGGTGTGGGAGAGAATTTCTTCCACATCGTCGAGAAAGCCCATGCTCATCATCTCATCGGCCTCGTCGAGCACGGCGAAGGAGAGCAGGGAGAGATCCAGGCTCCCCCGACGCAGATGGTCCAGGATACGGCCCGGGGTGCCGGCGACGATGGTGACACCTCGGCGCAGGGCCCGGAGCTGCAGCCCCATGGACTGGCCGCCGTAGATGGGGGCGATGGAGATGCGTGGATCCGGGCGCAGGGAAGAGAGCTCTTCGGCCACCTGGATGGCAAGCTCTCGGGTAGGGGTGAGAATGAGCGCCTGTACGTGAGGTGCAGCAGGATCGAGCATCTGGAGGATGGGAATCCCGTAGGCCGCGGTCTTGCCGGTGCCGGTTTGAGCTTGGGCGAGGACGTCGCGGGTGTCGTTCAAAATGGCGGGGATGGTTTGGGCTTGGATGGGCGTGGGTTCTTCGAACCCTTTGCGGAGCACGGCCGTGAGCACGGCATCGGAGAGGCCTAGAGTGGCAAATGTGGGCATAGCAACCTGTGTGGGGAAAAAGTGCAAGAGAGACTCGGCAAAACCGGGAGGGGACTTCAGGACAGGGACGCAAGCGCAGGCCGCAGCGTCTTTACGCTTCGTAGACGCTTCCGTAGGAGGGGGCAAGGAAAAAGTTGCGCTCTCGGCTTGAGGCGTTGTTGGGGAGTGTTTTTTTGAGGGCGCTGCGGTCTTGTCCGGGAGCACTTGTGCGCTGTGAGCCTTGCCAGTGGGGACGGGAGGCGGTAGCCGAAGGCCATCGTTTTCAGGAGGCATGCTGTGGATATTCTCATCGTCAATGGGCCGAACCTCGGCTATCTCGGGGTGCGGCAGCCGGAAATCTACGGAACCCGGGGCATGGACGCGGTGCCAGGCTTGGTGGCGGAGCTCATGGGCCCGCATGCCCACTCGGTGCGGCTTTCCTTCTTTCAGTCCAATAGCGAGGGGGGGCTTATCGACCGCCTGGAGCAGGCCTGGAAGGAGCGGGTGGACGGCATTGTCATCAATCCGGGGGCGTACACCCACACGAGCCTCGCCTTGGCCGACTGTCTGGCGTGGATCGGCATCCCGTATGTGGAGGTGCATCTGAGCAATGTAGCGGGCCGAGCCGAATCCATTCGGCATACGAGCCTTACGGCACCCCGCGCGGCAGGCACCCTTGCCGGATTTGGTATCCTCGGATATGCCTTGGCGGTTCGGGCGCTGTGGCAGATGCGGCAGACCGCCTCGTGAGCGCCGACGTATTTTTCTGGCAAGGAGAATGGCATGATTTCGACGACGGATTTTAAAAAAGGCAAAAAGATTGAAATCGACGGCGCGCCCTGTGAGATTCTGGAGTGCAGCCACTACAAGCCCGGCAAAGGCGGGGCGTTTATGCGCACCAAGTATCGCAATCTCATCACCGGCGCGGTGGTGGAGCAGAACTTCCGCTCAGGGATGAAATTTCCCAAGCCGGATCTGGAAGTCCGGGAAATGCAGTATCTGTACCGTGAGGGCGAGGATTTCGTCTTCATGGACATGACCTCCTATGAGCAGATGACTGTGTCCGCTGCAGTGGTGGGGGAGAAGGGTGGCTACCTCAAGGAAGCCTCGTCGTATCGGGTCATGCTCTATGAAGGGCGGCCGCTGGATCTCGAGATCCCGGCTTCGGTGGTCTTGGAGGTGACGGCCACGGATCCCGGAGTCAAGGGGGATACCGTGACCGGCGCCACCAAGCCCGCCACCTTGGAGACCGGCGTGGTGGTCCAGGTGCCGCTTTTCGTGGAGACCGGGGATCGTATCAAGATCAACACGGAAACCGGCGCCTACCTGGGCCGCGAGTAGGGCCGGAAACTGCGGGATGCGCAAGGCCATGGAGGCGGCTCCGTGGCCTTGTGTTTTTTGCGAGGGGCTATGCGAGACATGCGAGTGTTGGTGCGGGAAATTGCCGCACTGGTCTGTGGGGTCGTGTTGGTGCTTTTGGTGGCGGCCCTGTACTCCTATTCTGGTTTGGATCCGGCCCTCAACCGAGCGGTGGCCGCCAGCGAGGTCCGTAACGTGGCCGGTATTTTCGGCGCGTATCTCGCGGGCATTTTAGTGGATTTTTTCGGGGCGGCCGCTTGGCTCACCCCGCTTGGGGTGGCCGTCGTGCTCGTGCGCCTGCTCTTCCCCTCCTGGCGTATGGCCCCAGCCCGCTGGCTGGGGTGGGGACTTGCGGGGCTATGGACCCTGGTGGCGCTGGAATGGTCCTGGGTCAAAGAGCTCATGGCGGGCCTACCCATGTATGGCGGCGGTCTCGTGGGACGGATGCTGGCGGGGTGGACGCGTCTCTATCTGGGCGAACTGGGGTTGGCCAGTGTGCTGGTCGCCGGAGGGCTTCTGGTGGCGCGTCTGACTTTGGCGGTGCCTCTTGCGGTCTTGGGCCGTACGCTCATAGCGTGGCTCTCTCCGGTCGAAAAACAGCAAACGCCTGCACCGCAGCCCTCGCAGATGGAGGCCGCCCCGTTGCCCGATGCCCAGGTGGTGGAAGCAGAGCCTCCGCGGATGACCGTTGTCAAACCGCGGTCTTTGCGGCCCAAGCCTGGCGGGGGGAAAGCCGCACGTGCAGCGGCAAAGGCCGTTGTCCCGGCGTCGTCCTCGGGGATCGTGCTCCCACCGGTGGAGCTGCTTGCCGCAGCGCCTGCGCATAGTTCCGGGGTTGCGCAGGGAACTCTGGAGCGCCAAGCCCAGCAGCTTGCCGCATGTTTTGCGGATTTTGGCATCCAGGGCGAAGTCCAGGCCATTCAGCCTGGCCCGGTCATCACCCTGTTCGAGTTCAAGCCAGCTCCAGGGATCAAGGTGAGCCGCATTGCCAACCTGGGCGATGATCTTTCCCTCGCTCTCAAGGCGCGGTCGGTGCGCATTGTGGCCCCGCTTCCGGGCAAAGACGCCGTGGGTATCGAAATCCCCAATGAGAAGCGCCAGTCCGTGGTGTTGCGGGAGATTTTGGAAAATCCGGCCTTCGCCCAGGGAGGGTTCTTGCCTTTGGCCTTGGGAAAAGACGCCCAAGGAACCCCCAAGGTGGTGGACCTGGCCAGAATGCCGCATCTTTTGGTGGCCGGTGCCACGGGCGCCGGCAAGTCCGTGTGTCTCAACTGCCTGCTCGTCAGTCTGCTCTACCGGCATACGCCCGAGAGCTTACGCCTCCTTTTGGTGGACCCCAAACGGATCGAACTCGCCACGTACAGTCGGTTGCCCCATCTGGTGCATCCTGTGGTCACGGACATGCATCTGGCCAAAAACGCCTTGGATTGGGCGGTGCGGGAGATGGAAGAGCGCTACGAGGCCATGGCCCGTTTGGGGGTGCGCCATATCACGACGTACAATGAAAAGCTGCGCGAGTTGGGGGCGGAACTTCCGGAAGACCTCGCCGGACTCAAGCCGTTTCCCTTTTTGGTGATCGTTATCGATGAGCTTGCAGACCTCATGATGACTGCAGCCAAGGAGGTGGAGACGAGCATCGTGCGTCTGGCGCAGCTTGCCCGGGCCGCGGGCATCCATTTGGTGCTGGCCACCCAGCGGCCGTCGGTGGACGTGGTGACCGGGATCATCAAGGCCAATTTTCCTTCGCGCATCGCTTTTCAGGTGAGCTCCAAGCACGACTCGCGGACGATCCTCGACGCTGTTGGCGCAGAGCACCTTTTGGGCCAGGGAGACATGCTCTACAAGGCGAGTGGCGGGGCTACGCTGCGGGTGCACGGCGCTTTTGTGGGGGATGACGAGATCGACCAGGTGGTGGAGTTTTGGGCCCGCCAGACCCCCCAAAAGTTCGACGTGGACTTCGCTTCGTTGGATGGCGGCGCTGAGGACGCGGGCTCCGATGGTTCGGCCGGGGACGTGCTGGACGACCCCAAATACGCCGAGGCCTTGGAGTTGGTGTACGAGATGGGGCGCGCTTCCATTTCCATGATCCAGCGTCGGCTGCGCATTGGTTTCAATCGGGCCGCCCGCTTTATCGAGCAGATGGAGCAGGATGGGATTATTGGTCCGGCGGATGGCAGTAAGCCTCGGGTGGTGCGGCGGCGGGAATCATAACCGTGCCGTATCTTCGCACACCAATGAAGACGGGGAGCCTCTGGGCTCCCCGTATGCGTTGGTGGGCCGGAGGGTTTCCGGCCCAGGGTTGGGAGGTGGGTCGTTAGGCCAAAGGCCTGCGGAACGGGGCCAGCCGCGCAAGCAGGCTGCGGCGGTCAAGCAGCGGCACATCGAGGCTTGCCACGGCGTAGGTATAGATTTTTTGGGGCTCCACCGGGTAGAGGTAGATGACCCGCACACTTTCCGGATCCCCCAAGGTGGCCTCGGGGTATCTTTTCTGGGCCTCCGTCAGGCGCTTTTGGGCCAGGGCGAGCATGTCGTCGTAGTCGCCGAAGTTCATGGCCCCGGTGGGACACACCTGCACGCAGGCCGGTTTGAGGCCGTTTTGCACGCGGTCCAGGCACATGGTGCATTTGGCCATGACCTTGGTTTGCGCGTTTTGGCGGGGGATGTTGTAGGGGCAGGCCTCGCGGATTTCGTTGAAGTCCGGGAGGTCTTTGGTCTTTTCGGTGAAGACCACGGCCCCGGTTTTTTCGTCGTGGTAGATGGCCGCGCTGTCGTAGGCGTCGGCGGTCATCTTGCAGGGCGGCTCGATGCAGTGGCGGCACTGTTCCGGGAAGAAGGCCCAGGTGACGAGTTCCCCTTGAGCATCGGCGATTTCCTGCATGCGGACGAGTTTGTAGGTGATGGCCGAGAGGTCCTTGGGGTTCTGGTGGGAACCCCAGTTTCTGGTCTCTTCCGCCGGGAGTTTGTTCCATTGCTTGCAGGCCACCTGGCATCCGCGGCAGGCAGTGCACTTGGTCAGATCCACAAAGAAGGCTTTTCCGGACATGGCTCTCTCTCCTTAGGCTTTGCGCACGTTGACCATGAAGGCCTTGGTTTCCGGAATGGCCGTGTTGGGATCGCCCACTGCTGCAGTCAGCAGGTTCGCGGCGTCACCGCCGTCTTTTGGCCATACCCAGCCATAATGCCAGGGGATGCCCACCTGGTGGACGGTATTGCCGAGGACCTTGAACGGCTTCATGCGCTTGGTGACGATGGCCACCGCCGTGAGCTGGCCGCGGGGGTTTTCCAAAATGACCTTGTCGCCACTTTGGACGCCTTTGATCTTGGCGAGCTCTTCGCTCATCTCACAGAAGAGCTGCGGCTCGGCTTCCAAGAGCCACGGGACCCAGCGGGAGAGCACGCCGGTCTGCCAATGCTCCGTGACCCGGTAGGTGGTGCATACAAAGGGGTAGCGTGGGTCGCACACCGCACGTTTGTGGGCTTCGCCCGCAAACTCCACCGCAACGGGGCTGTTGAGCCGTTTGGAGAAGGGATGCTCGATGACCGGGCATTCCAGGGGCTCGTAGTGTTCGGGGAAGGGGCCGTCGTTGAGGCCGGGGCCGAAGATGGAGGCGACGCCGTGCACCCGCATGATGAAGGGGTGCTTGGTGCCCGGGTCGCCGCCGCCGTCCACCACGTCGATGGTCCACTTCTTGGTGGCCTCGTCCCACGCCAGTACGGGTTTCTGCGGCTGATAGGGCTTGCCGCTGAGGTCCACCGAGGCGCGGTTGTAGAGCACGCGGCGGTTCACCGGCCAGCACCAGGACCAGTTGGGGAAGAGTCCGACTTTTTCCTGCGCCGGGGTCTGGGTGGCGTCACGGCGGGCGGCCATGTTGCCTTTGGCGGTGTAGGAGCCGCAGTAGAGCCAGTTGCCCGAGCAGGTGGAGCCGTCGTCCTTGAGGAAGGCGAAGGAGGCTACTTGGGTGCCGGCCTTGATGGTCTCTTCCTTGCCGTCCGGGGTCTTCACCACCGTATCCTTGAGGTAGTAGCCGTTGATGAGCTTGGCCACCTTGTGGGGGTCGAAGGTATGGCCGTCGCCCCAATCATCCACATTGAGGCCCAAGATGGGCTCGGGCATGACGCCGCCTTCCTTCTGGTAGAGCTCGCGGATCTTGCGGATGAGCTCGTAGATGATGTCGCCGTCGGGCTTGCTCTGTCCGGCGGCCTTGGGGCCGGCGTAGCGCCACTGCATCCAGCGGCCGGAGTTGGTGATGGAGCCTTCTTTTTCCACGGACACGCAGCAGGGCAGGAAGAACACCTCGGTCTTGACATCCTTGGGGTTCATGCCCGGGCCCATCCAGAAGGAGCCGGTCTCGTTTTCAAAGATGTTGACGTTGACCATCCAGTCGAGCTTGGCCAGGGCTTGGCGGGTCTTGTTGGAGTCCGCGCCGCTGGCGGCCGGGTTCATGCCCCAGGCAAAGAAGCCCTTGAACTTGCCTTTGAGCATCTGATCGAAGAGGAAGAGCCAGGAGGCGTTCTGTCCCTCGTCCAGCTTGGGCAGCCACTGGTAGGCGGTCTCGAGATCGGCGTCCTTGTACATGGCCTTGAGGAGGCTCGCCAGGTACTTGGGCTTGTTCTTCCACCAATTGACGCTCTTGGGATCGTTGTACACCGGGGTGTTGGCCTTGTTGTAGTCCGCAAGTGTTGGCCATTTCGCCCGCGGTGTGGCCATGTATCCGGGTAGAATGTGGAAGAGCAGGGCATGGTCCGTGGAGCCTTGGACGTTGGATTCCCCGCGCAGGGCGTTGACGCCGCCGCCGGCAACC
Organism: Desulfomicrobiaceae bacterium; assembly: GCA_003530935.1. Taxonomy (GTDB): domain Bacteria; phylum Desulfobacterota; class Desulfovibrionia; order Desulfovibrionales; family Desulfomicrobiaceae; genus Thermodesulfomicrobium. The sequence goes on from DPEO01000063.1 coordinate 12,900, forward strand.
CCCATGTTGCCGAGCAGGATCTGGATGATGGACATGGCCCGGATGTTCTGCACGCCGACGGAGTGCTGGGTCCATCCCATGGCATAGAGGATGGTTCCGGATTTTTCCGGTTTTCCCGTGGCTGTGTACGCTTTGTACACGGCAAGGATCTTGTCCTCAGGCGTTCCGGTGACGGAGGCTACGGTCTTGATATCGTAGCGGCTGTAATGCTGCTTGAGCAGTTGGAATACACAGCGGGGATCCTTGAGGGTCATGTCCCGCTTGGGCACGCCGTTTTCGTCCAGTTCAAAGGCCCATTTCGTCTTGTCGTACTTGCGGGTGGCCTCGTCGTATCCTGAAAAGAGGCCGTCGTGGAAGCTATAGTCTTTGGAAACGATGAACGATGCGTTGGAATAGTTGGCGATGTATTCCTTGAAATAGAGGTCGTTATCCAGGATGTACTTGATCATGCCGCCCAGGAAGGCGATGTCCGTTCCCGAGCGCAGCGGGGCATAGATGTCCGCTTTGGTGGAGGTGCGAGTGTAGCGGGGATCCACATGGATGAGCGTGGCCCCGTTGTCCTTGGCTTTGAGGACCCACTTGAAGGAAATGGGGTGGTTTTCGGCAGCATTGCTGCCCATGATCAAAATGCAATCACTGTTCTTGATATCGATCCAGTGATTGGTCATCGCGCCGCGTCCGAACGACTCTGCCAGAGCCGCAAC